>JBIQLF010000021.1:0-35830 GCA_044464585.1 Thermomicrobia bacterium | reverse complement strand
CAGGACGTCACCCTTTCAAGGTGAAGATCGCGGGTTCGAATCCCGCTGGGGGTACCACATTGCCCGGGAGCGCATATCGCGTTCTCGCCGAATCCCGGTAAACTTCCAAGCGAACAATTCGCTAGCTGGCTTCTGACCAGCTCGTCTGGGCCCCAGCTGCCCGTCAGGATGCCGCGTGGACATCATTTTGCCCGTCGCCGGGTTGGGAACTCGTCTTCGACCGCAAACGTGGAGCAAACCGAAACCGCTTGTTTCCGTTGCCGGGCGTCCAATGCTTGCGCATGTTCTCGATCGGTTGATGCCCTTGCAACCGCGGCGGCTCATCTTCATTACCGGGTATCTCGGCAAGCAGATCGAAGAATGGGTTCAGAGCGAATACGATGTCGAAGCGGTGTTCGTCGAGCAGCCGGTCATGCGGGGGCAGACCGATGCCATCATCCGGGCGCGAGACGCAGCCGATCGGGACGCGCTGATCCTTTTTCCGGACATGCTCTTCGAGACGGATTTCAGCATCATTCCCAATTCCGATGCCGATGTCATCGCGTTCGTGAAGGAGGTTCCGGACCCGTCGGCGTATGGAATCGCCATCGAGGAGAATGAGCGGGTCGTTCGATTGGTCGAAAAGCCGACGGACCCCGAATCGAATCTGGCCGTCGTCGGCATCTATTATTTCCGAAACATGGCCGACCTCTACAGCGCCATCGTCGAACAATTCGAACGCAAGCTCTCGTTGAAGAACGAGTATTTCCTGGCCGATGCCGTGCAGATCATGATCGACCGCGGTCAAAAGGTGATCACGGCGCCCGTCACGGTCTGGGAAGACTGCGGCAACGATGCTGCCCTGCTGCAAACCAATCGGTACCTGTTGGAGACGATATCGGATGGCGATCCAAGGTTTGCCGGCTCGGGCGTGATCGAGCCGTCGTTCATCCATCCGACAGCCAGGATCGAGGCATCGATCATCGGGCCGTATGCGAGCATCGGGCCAGACGCGATCGTGAGGCAATCGGTCGTGCGGGACTCGATCATCGACCGGGGAGCGGTCGTGGAAGACGCGATCCTTGGCAACTCGATCGTCGGCAAGGACGCCCGGGTGATGGGACATGTGGCCTCGATCAATGTCGGCGACACGAGCACGGTACGAATTTGAGCGCCCCTGAATCGAGCGGCGGTCGTTGGATCGAGCTTTCCGTCGAGGTCGACCATGAGGCCGTCGAACCGGTCGTCGAGCTCTTCTCACGATACGGGTACAACGAAGGTGTCGTCATCGAGGAACCGTTCACACAGGATCGCGATGGCGACAATGTGCGCGTGGATATCACGCGACCGTTTCGGATTCGCACATTCATTCCGGAAGAGACCTTCGACGCATCGACACTCGACGCGATTCGGGCTGGAATCTGGCACCTTGGTCGACTACGGGGCACTGGTGAGCTGACCGTCGAAACGCGCAGCGAAGAAGACTGGGCCAACGCCTGGAAAGCGCATTACGTTCCGGTCCGCGTTGGCACTCGCGTGGTCGTGCGACCGCCGTGGCAAGACTATGAGCCGTCCGGCGACGACATTGTCGTCCTTCTCGATCCCGGTATGGCATTCGGCACGGGCACCCACCCGACGACGCAGATCGCGTTGCGCTTGCTGGAGCGCTTGCAGATTTCCGGCCGGACGGTTTTCGATGTCGGGACAGGTTCGGGCATCATCGCGATTGCCGCTGCGAAACTCGGCGCCAGCCGGGTCGACGGGGTCGATATCGATCCCGTTTCGGTTCGCCAGGCGATCGGGAATGTATCGCTCAATTCGGCATCGGATACCGTTTCCATCTGGATGTCCGATATGGCTCCCAATGTGCCAGGGGAACGAACCTACGCCATTGTGGTGGCGAACATCATCGCCCGCGTATTGACCGAGATTGCGGATCGGATCGTGTCTGCCGTTGCGCCGGACGGAACGCTGATCCTCAGTGGCATCATCGATTCCAAAGAGCAGGGTGTGGTCGAGTGCTATCAACAACGCGGTTTCGCGATGGTCGATCGTGTGCAGATCGAAGACTGGATCGGTCACATCTGGCGACGCGTGGATGCCGAAGTGTCATGACATGATAGAATCGTCCGTTTGCCGGAAGAACGACCGACCGGCCTGATCCGTTAGCTCTACACCGAAATCGAGCAGTTGTGGCCCCCAAGATCAGTACTCTCACCAATCGCCGCGTCGATCTGATTCCGGATGAACCAGGACTCATTGCCAATGTGGCCGATGGTTCGCTCGCGGATGAGATTGGTCTCCGGCCCGGTGACCGCGTTGTTGCTGTGGATGGACGGCCGGTCATCGATTTCATCGACTTTCAATTCCACGCACAGTCGGAATCGGTGACCATCGAAGTCGCCCGGGGTGAGCACACCGAGGAATTGGAGCTCGAGCTCGATGGCGACGAATACTGGGGCATCACCTTCGCGGACGCGACGTTCGATGGTGTGCGGTTGTGCGAAAACTCGTGCCCATTCTGTTTCATCAAGCAGATTCCCAAGGGGATGCGGAAATCGCTCTATGTGATGGACGACGATTTCCGTTACTCGATGCTCTATGGCAGTTTCGTCACCTTGACGAATCTTTCCGAGGACGACTGGAAGCGCATCGAAGATGAACGGATCAGTCCGTTGCACGTGTCGGTTCATGCCACCAATCCCGAACTTCGCGTTGCGCTCGTGGGCAACCCCAAGGGCGCGAAGATTCTGGATGATCTTGCTCGCCTGGAAGCCAATGGACTCGATTTCCATGCGCAACTGGTCTTGTGCCCCGGTCTGAACGACGGCGAGGAATTGGATCGGTCATTGACCGATCTGAGCCAGTTTCAGCGGTTGCGCTCGATTGCGGGGGTTCCGGTCGGTTTGACCCGGCACGGGTTCGAACGGCAAAGCAAGCAACTGCGAAACTCCCGCGAGTGCATGCGCAATTTGCCGAACAAGCAAGTCACGGTTCGCCGGTATGAACCAGCGGAAGCCGAGCAGGTTATCGAGCAAGCCGAAGTGTGGCAGCGGCGTTTTCGCGGCGAACGCGGGGAGACGTTCCTCTATCTGGGGGATGAGTTCTATCTGATGACCGGGCGGCAGGTCCCGCCAGCTTCACAATACGACGGCTTCCCGCAGATCGAGGATGGCATCGGCATTACCCGGCACCTGCTCGAGAATCTTTCCGGTCTCATGCGACGGACGAAACCCGACGCGCTGCGAGGCGCCCGCGGGATCGTTGCCTGCGCGACGCTGATCGGCGATACGATGCGCGCCGCCGTTGGGGAGATGAACGAGCGCCTGGGAACCGAGCTGGACGTGGTGGTCGTCGAAAACCACTATCTCGGGACAGAGATCAACGTTTCGGGTTTATTGACCGGGACCGACCTGGCCGCGCATCTGTCCGGAAAAACGAACGGACGGCCAGTCTATATCACGAATCGAGCGATCTCGGATCGCACGCATACCATGCTCGACGATATGACGATTGCGGAACTCTCCGCGGCGATCGATGCCGATGTCGTTCCTTCGCTCACCTTCTCGGATGTGGCAAGCGACCTGCGGAAGCGACAGGAGCGCGCCGCGGCCTAATAGCGGCGTACATCGTGGATCGCCGGAACACCGGTCGACTCGATGAGCGATTCCGCCTGCCGATCCCCGTTCAACGTCTGGTGCGGCAACCCCTGGTCAGTCGCCGGACGCAACCCAGGACGATGGCTGCACCGGCCAACCCGCCACCGACGACCATGGCATCACCGAGCCGATAGGGTCCGTTCGCTCTGGGCCGGCCCGCCGGCGGTTGGTAGGAACGCATCTTCCACCAGAGGACAACCGTCTCCTTCATCGCGCGCGCGATGACCCGGGGATTCCCCCCCGTCGCCTGACCGGCGACGCGCGGAAAATGCCGCACGCCGACTTGCTGCAACCGCGCACCTTGCCGCCGCGCTTTCGCCTGGATTTCGGCGTTTATCAATGCTCCCGGCGAGGAGAGATCGAGCGAGCGGATCAGATCGCCGTCGAAGATCTTGAAGGCGCAGTCGATATCGCGCAGGTGGACTCCGAAGAGAATCCGCACGACCAGATTGAATGTCTCCGCGAAGACGCGCCGGTGGAGCTCATCCTGCCGGACCATGCGAAAACCCGCCACGATCTCGTGCGTGCGGATGAATGGATAGAGGAGTTCGATATCAGCGATATCGAACTGGCGGTCGGAATCCATGAACATGACATGGTCGCCGGTCGAGACCCCGAATCCCGAGGTCAACGCTCCGCCATATCCCCGGTTTTTCGGATGGTGGATGGTGCGGACTCGTGGATCATCGGCCGCCAACCGGTCGATGATCGCCCCGGTCTCGTCCTTGGAGCCATCATCGACGACGATGATCTCGAAGGTGTCGAAAAACGAAGGGAGCACTTCGAGCGCACGGCGCACAACCAGCTCGATATTGGCTTCCTCATTGTGTGCTGGCAGGACCAGAGAAAACGAGCCAGCGTTGGCTCGTTCCTCGGAAGTGATTCGCATGTGGGGAGCGGTGGTGACAGCAGTCGCCACTACGAGGCTCCCGATTGGCCCTGCATATCAGGACTCACGGAGTAGACGTTGCCGCGCGCATAGAAATTCGTCTCCCAATTGTCCGAAAGCACCGTGTTCCCATCCCGATCCATGACCGTCCGCAGGTAATTGATATCGAGACCCGGCGCTGCCCATTCGGTCTGCTTGATCGTTCCGGCCGGGAGCGCGGGATCCACTCGCTCGGTGGCCGGCAATGGATCGTAGGTGGCCCCGAAAATCGGATCCGAAATATCGACCTTGTAACCCAGGTCTGCGCCGTAGATGATGACGAACACCCGCGGGTAATCGACATAGGACTCCACCAGCATCCAGGAATCGCTGGGATTCTCGAAGCGGAAGTCGCCGCCACCGAAGGGATCGCCTTCTGGTTGCATGATCGAGGCATCGAGACCTGGCGTCCAATCATCGAGCTCGTAGAATCCGAGTCGCCACCGGTGCGGCCAGCCTTCGACGATCGGCATACCCGCGAAGAAGGCAGCCCGGAATACCGTGGTCGATACCTGGCAGATACCGCCGCCATAGTCGCGGCCGATCTTCTCGCCGTCGATCACCTGGCCCTCGACGAAACCGAGATCCGGCCCGATGACGCCGATCGAATGGTTGAAGGAAAACGTGCCATGTGGCGGGATGAGCGTGCCATTGAGAAGTTGCGCGCCCACCTCGATGTTGGTAGCGCGGGCATCGTCCGACCCGTCGAAATTCGACGAGCCAACTCCGAGTTTCGTGGTGATACCGAGCGAGTCGAGATTCGAGCCGTCGACATCCGGCTTCAGCACCGTAACCGGAATCTGGACCGGTTCATGATTTCCGAGGAACGATGCCGAAACCAGCTCGGCCATCGCCTGCGGCCGCAGCTTCGCGCCGTCCACACTCGGTTCGATTGCTTTCAGCTTCTGCCCATCCCAAGCGACTTTGGCGTTCACTGGATCGGAATCGACACTCCCGGCGAATCGATCCTGGAGCCAGCTTGCTAGGCCATTGGAATCGACCGCCACGGAAACCGCGGCAACCCCGGACTTGGCGGGATCGACCTGTGCGGAAACGAACTGTCCGAAATCGGCGGGGTCGATGGCCCAGCTTTGCGATCCAAAGGTCACCTGGACGGGTGTGCTCAAGGCCGTGGAGATGATGCCCTGAACCGGCTGGAGATCCGCCGCATGAACCGAGGGGAGCTTATCAACGGTCGGCAGCGACTCGGTGGGCGCTTGCATCGTTTGCAGACTGCTCAGCAGGCTCGCCTGCACAGCCGCCCGGTCGACGATCGTGCCATTGGATTCATTGGTGATCTCGATCTGATCGCCAACGACCGTCAAGACCGCGTCATGCGGGATCAGATCGATTTGGTTATCGACGGAGGTACTCCACTGATCGAGAACCGCCGGATCGATCGAGAGAATCAACGGAAGACTATGCGATCCGGAAAGACTGGAAACTGCCGAGGTGAGCCGCGCCCGGCTCGAATCCTCGCGACCGATGGTCATCGCCTGATCGATCGATCCGTCGATGTCCGCGGTCACACCCAGTTCGGCGAGTGTCGGCGCCCAATGCTGGTCGAATCCATCGAAATAGGCGCGCTGGCTCGTGATTTCCGTGACTTTTGCCTGTAGGGTGGCTTCTGCCTCGCTCCGGCTCATTCCGGCGACATCGACCCCGCCGATTCGGACGCCCGGGTAGATTTCGTTCGCGTAGACCATCCGCAAGGCGAACAAAGAACCAGCAGCCGCGATGGCCACGATGGCGAAGGCAAGAACGATTCTGCTGGCGATATGCCCCAGCGAACGCGTGGATGGGCGAGTTTCCGCCACGGCAGGGCGTGGCCAAATTGCGCCGAAAACAGAGCCGGGGGATTGCGTGAGGGGTGATTGTGCCAAGCTCGAATTCCCAAATGCGGCCGGTGCGCGCGACGACGCACAGCCCTTCCCACTTACGAAACCGAAGCAGTTTCGCTGGCCAATCCTAGCACATCAATCGGAGGCGGACTCTTCCGAATTGCACCTCATCGCCGCAGGAAAGCGGGGTGGGCCCATCGACTCGACGGCCATTGACGAGCGAACCGTTCCGGCTTTGTAGGTCCTCGATGGTCCAACCATCTTCGGTGTGACGGATCAGCGCGTGCTGCGCGGAAACCGAGACATCATCGAGCACGACTCGTGAGGTTTGGGACCGGCCGATGGTGGCGACGCCCTGGATCTCGAAGATCCGCCCTTCCGGAACAGCC
This sequence comes from Thermomicrobia bacterium, assembly GCA_044464585.1. Classification (GTDB taxonomy): domain Bacteria; phylum Chloroflexota; class Chloroflexia; order Thermomicrobiales; family UBA6265; genus JAMLHN01. The sequence continues at coordinate 29,034 of JBIQLF010000021.1, read as the reverse complement.
GAGCCGGATTCACCCACAACGGAAAGGAGTTCCGCCCTTGGCTGCGACGTTCTCGGGCGAATCACCGACCCCATGGGTTGCTGCAATTCCCGCATTGTGACGCGAATGACGAGAAAGAGGAATCCCAGCAACGACAAGGCGAACAGCACGCGCACGATTTGATAGAGCGTGTCGGCGGATATGTCCATCGTCAGCAGGGGATGCGAGCGGCCCGCATCAAAGGAGGTCTGCCCAAAATCGGCAAACCGTCGTGCCAAAAATGATCTGGTCACCGGATTCCACGAATTGCAGTCCCTGTATCTCGATTCCGTTGACGTAGGTGCCGTTCGTGCTCCCCTGGTCGCGAAGCGTCATACCGGCGGCCGCCGCCTCCAACTCCGCATGAAAACGGGAGACCTCCGGATTGTCGATGACCAGATCGTTCCCGAGATCGCGTCCGATCGACACGATGTGCTTACGTACCGGAAATACCGTTCCAATGCTCGGGCCGCTGCAGATTTCGATGAACCCCCGGGTGCTGCTTTCAGCGCGCCCCGCAACTTCGAACGGCTCGGTCGAACCGGGATCCTCGAATCGAACCGGAGGTCGCGGAGCTTCCTGGACAGCCGAACGAACCTCGAACCGTCCACTCCGGAGCGACGGATCGGTCTCGAACCGCACCTGAATCGCATCGAGGGTGACGAGATTCGATGCCAGTGCAATCTCTTCGAGCCACTCGGCCAGATCGTCGGCCAGCAGCCGGCCGTGCTCCTGGTAGGGGGCAGCATCGTCTGGATTCAGGAAAACGACATAATCGTTGGGCGCCACCCGCCCGCGCACCGAGACGATTTCCCCCGACATCAGCTCTTTTTTGAGCCGTTTGCCGATCTCGGCCGGTTGCACCGAGCGACGAAACAACTTCGCGAACGGACGCTCGACGATGAACTCCAGTGAGTCTTCGATTTTGGAGAATGGACGCCGCATACGTTTCGAACGAGATGGCACGGTTCACCGGTCGGTCATAGGCGCGCGCCGGAGAAAACGGTCCCGGACCGCGCCGATGCGAGTATAGTGCGACCGATAGCCTGACCCGCGTCGATGACGGGAGAAAGCGTGGAATTCCAGAGCAAACCAGCCCAGATCGGTCCATCTATTCTGACATCCGATCTTCTGCATCTCGGTGATCAGATCGAGCTCGTCGAACGGTCCGGGGCCGATTACCTGCATATCGATATCATGGATGGCATGTTCGTCCCCAATATCACCTTTGGCCCGGTCATGGTGCGGACCGTGAAACGGGTGAGCACCCTACCCATCGACGTTCACCTGATGGTGCATGCGCCGGAGCGGTATATCGATGAGTTTGCGGACGCGGGATCGGATACGTTGACGGTCCATGTCGAAGCGACCGTTCACCTGCACAGCACACTTCAGCGAATCAAGCGCCACGGTCTGCGGGCCGGAGTTGCGCTCGCTCCGGCGACACCGCTGGTGATGCTGGAGGAGGTCCTACCGATGACCGACATGGTCGATCAGGTGCTAATCATGAGTGTCAATCCCGGATTTGGCGGCCAGTCGTTCATCCCGACATCGCTCGACAAGATCGCTCGCACACACGCCATGATCCACCGTGTGAACCCGGCCTGCACGCTGCAAGTGGATGGTGGTATCAAAGCGAGTAATATCGGTCGGGTTCGCGTCGCCGGCGCGGACATGTTCGTGGTCGGTTCCGGCGTCTTCAACGACGAAACCAGCGTTCCGGCCGCGGTTGCGGCTTTGCGGGAAGCGCTCGACCGCGCGGATGCACCGGCGTATGGACATGAAGAAGCGTAAGGACGCAATCGCTTTGTCGAATTCTCTGCAACCCGTTCTCGAACAGCCATTGCGATTCAGCACCGGCGCCTACCGATCGCCCGATACGCTCGAGGGGGGACGTTCAGCGGTGCTGCTCCGCGAGGTGATGTTGCTCGATTCCGGCACGACGCCGCAGACGGCCACGTTGATGGCCGTCGCGACCGACCACGCTGCCGGCGCCGGGGCACAACGCGCCGAACGGGCGTTGGAGCGGTTTCAGTCTGCTGTTGTCGATGGTACCCAGACCGATATGGCCGCCCGGCTGAAATCCGCGTTTCGCGCGGCCAATCAGGAGGTCTTCACTGGAGATCCAAGTGAGGTATCGATGGTGGCCATGGTGGCGCGGGGCAAATACGCCTCGTTTGCGGCGGTCGGCGACAACCAGGCGGTTCTCTATCGCGCCGATCGCATCAACCAGATCACCCGTAACCAGCGCTCCCAGCGAACCGGCAATCGCCAATCCGACAAGCGCACGCTGGAGTCCCCAGCGGCCTCCCAATTCCTCGGCGCCCAGGAGCGTCTCGAAAGCCGCCTCCCGGCGATCTTCGATCTGACGCTCCTGCCACTCGATGCGGTCGCACTGGTAAGCGGCCAGATCGCCGAAACGTTGTCGCAGGGAGCGACCACGCGCTCGCTGGTTGCACCGGGTCAGACGTTCGCTGGGGCGATCGAACGTCAATTGCAGCCGGGTGGTGATCCCGAGGGCGCGGCAACGGTGCTCGAAGTGCTCCCTGCCCGGGAGGCGCTGGCGCAGCCGCCGGAAGCGGTGCTGACGACGCCGACCTACTTGCCCTACATCATCATCGGGATTTTGGTGATCGCCGGTCTTCTGGTGGCACTCTGGTTCTTCTTCGTCTAGTTGCCATGCGGATCGTCGATGCGCATGTGCATATCTTTCCTGAAGAGATCGTTCAGTATCGGGAACGGTTTCTGGGGCGCGACGAATGGTTCCGGCAACTCTACGAATCGCCCCGGGCGCGCCTGGCGACGGCGGAAGACCTAATTGCCAGCATGGACGAATGCGGGGTCGATCTTTCCATCGCCTGCGGTTTCCCGTGGCGCGATCAGGAACTTTGCCGCTATCACAACGACTATATGCGCGAATCGGCTCGCAGGTATCCCGACCGGATCGCCTGGCTGGCGATTGTCTCACCGGCCGAAGGCGGCAATGCTGGTGTGCTTCTCGAGGATGCATTCGACCACGGTGCTCGTGGGGTCGGAGAACTCAATGCCGACGCACAGGCATTCGAGCTGGACCGACCCGAGATGCTCGAACCGATTGCTGCGGTGTGTATTTCGAGAAACAAACCGGTGATGTTCCACACATCCGAACCGGTCGGTCATGACTATCCGGGTAAAGGCGTCTCGACACCGGCCAAACTGTTGCGATTGCTGGCCGCCTATCCTGATTTGCGGGTGGTCGCGGCCCATTGGGGCGGAGGGCTGCCATTCTACGAGCTCATGCCCGAAGTCGAAACGGCGACGGTGAATCTCGCATACGATTCTGCTGCTTCGACCTATCTCTACGATCACCGAGTCTTCGAGACCGTGGTTTCGATCGTGGGAGAGGAGCGTGTGCTCTGGGCGTCTGATTACCCGGTGCTGAAGCAGGGACCCTTGTTGCGGAAGGTCCGGGGGCGATGCTGGTCCTCGGGGACCGCGCTCGCACGCGTTCTCGGCGAGAATGCAATCAGCGTCTATGGACTGGAGGAAGCGAGCGAATGATCTCGGGATTGCGTGGGACAATCGAATCGCACCGACCCGATGCCCTGTTCGTCGATGTCAATGGGGTGATCTTTCGGGTCGGAACCTCGACTTCGACGCTCAGCGCCGTCGGTTCGGCCGGGGAGCAGGTGCGTCTCTATACCTCCCTGTTGGTGCGAGCCGATCAACTTGCGCTCTACGGTTTTGCCACCCAGGACGAGCTGGATGCATTCGAGGCGTTGATTTCCGCTTCCGGTGTGGGACCCAAGAGCGCTTGCGCGATTCTTTCCCGGTTCCAGCCCGGCCAGCTGCGAGAAGCGATCGACCAGGGGAATGCCAAACTCTTCTCGACGGTTCCGGGCATCGGAGCCAAAACAGCGGCCCGGCTGATCGTCGACCTGAAGGGCAAGCTGCCCGAAGGCAACGCCGGTTTCTCCGAGACTGCCAGGGCAGATGAAGATGTCGTCGCGGCGCTCAGATCGCTGGGGTATTCGGCGGCCGAGGCAACTGCGGCCGCGCTCAGAGTGGAATCGCAGGAGGGATCGACCAGCGAAGAGCGGGTCATTGCCGCTCTTCGCGTCATCAACGAGGATTAATCGGGCCGAGTCGTTTCCAGTCGAAATTCGATGGCACGGGCGTGGGCGCCAAGGCCTTCCGCCTTTGCCAGCGCGATCGTTGCTGGGCCGAGCCGATTGAGCGCCCGCTCGTTGGCGGCAGCCAGACTGATGACCTTGGTGAAATCTCCCACATGGATCGGCGAGAAAAAGCGAGCGGTGCCCCCGGTTGGCATCACATGGCTGGGACCCGCGGTGTAATCGCCGAGTGCTTCCGGACTGCCCTCGCCCACGAAGATACCGCCGGCGTGTTTCACCAGCGGCACAGCATCCCAAGGATCGCGCAGCAGGAGGCAGAGGTGTTCCGGCGCATATTCGTTGGCAAGATCGATCGCCTCCTCGACATTGCCAACGATGGCAATGAGCCCGTTGGCCGCCAGCGATTCGCGTGCGATCGTTGCCCGATCGAGATGGGCGAGCTGCAACGCCAATTCGGTCTGAACCAGCGTCGCCAGGCGCTCATTGGTAGTGATCAGGATTGCGCTGGCCATGCCGTCGTGTTCGGCTTGGGCAAGCATATCGGCCGCGGTCAGACGTGGATCGGCTGTTGCGTCCGCCACGACCACGGTTTCGGTCGGTCCTGGCAATTGGTCGATGGCGACCTGACCGAAAACCTGCCGCTTTGCCAACACGACGAAAATATTGCCGGGACCGAAGATCTTGTCGACCCGGGGGATCGATTCCGTTCCGTAGGCAAGCGCCGCGATTGCCTGCGCCCCCCCGACCTGCACCACCCGATCGACATCGGCCACATGGGCCGCTGCCAGAATCAGCGGGGATACCCCATTCGGCCCGGGGGGCGAGGCCACGACGATCTCTTCGACACCGGCGACTCGCCCGGGAACGGCGGTCATCAGCAACGAGGACGGATAGACGGCTGTACCACCGGGCGCATAGACGCCGATGCGCTCCAATGGCCGCACGATCTGGCCCAGAGCGCCCTCTGGTCCAAAATCGATCCAGGAGGTCCGCTTCTGTTTCTCGTGAAAATTCCGGATCTGCTCCGCCGCCACGACCATGGCCGCCTGCAGGGCGGGATCGATCGAATCGAATGCGGCTTTCCATTGTTCCTTGGGGACATCCAGCCGTTCCAGCTCGACCCGGTCGATCGAATGAGAATAGCGCCGGACAGCAGCATCGCCTTCGCGGCGCACATCGCCGATGATCCGATCGACGACCTGTACAGCGGTCAGCGGTTCCCCGAAGACGCGCAGGATTCCCGCACGAGCGCCGTCCGAGAGTTCGAGCGATTCGAGACCGCCCTTGCGGCGGATGGCTTCTCGTGATTTGGCATATCCATGGGTGACACGGATCGAAACCGGCTGGCTCATACGCGCAACTTCCCACCGGCTTGTTGCTTCACGGTTTTCTCGATCTTGCTCCGGACGTTGACGAGATCCGCATCGGTCAGCGCGCGACCCGGTGACGTGAAGGTGAGACGGTAGGCCAGGCTCTTGTTTTCCGTTCCGATCTGAGGTCCCCGAAAAACATCGAACAATGCGATCCCGGTCAGGAGCGGTCCGGCGCCGGCGCGAAGCGCGGTCTCGACGGTTGCCGCTGGTGTTCCCTCGGCTACGACGACGGCAAGATCCTGCTCGACGGGAAGGAACCGCGGCGCGGAAATCGACGATTTTTGCCGTTGTGAGAGCTCGACCAGTGCCTCAGCGTCGATTTCGCCGGCAACCACCCGGATTCCTTCGAGATCGAATTGCCGCGCGCTCGCCGGATGCAACTCGCCGATCACACCGATCTGCCGGTCATCCACGACGATCCTGGCGGTCCGGCCGGGATGGAATCCGGGGGCCTCAGCGGGCTCGTAGCTCACGCCGGAGACGCTGACCTGCCGCAACGCTTCATCGACCATTCCCTTGAGATCGAAGAAATCGAGGGATTCATTGGAGCCGAACCGGTCGAGCGCATCGCGTTGTCCGGCCAGCACGATCCCGAGCGTCTGGATTTCTACGGGCAGCTCGTTTCGACCGGCTGGCAAATAGACCCGCGCCAGCTCGAACAACCTGACGCCGCGTCGATGTCGCAGGTTGGATGCGGCCGTTTCCAGGAGCGCCGGAATCAGGGTATTGCGCAGGTAGGGGCGTTCGGCATTGAGCGGGTTGATCAACTGCAATAACGAATCGAGCGGGCGTGGGGTCAGCACACCGACCTCGCCGCCGTCCGTGCCGAAGGTCGAAAGCATCGAACCCGATGCGGTGATGTACGTGATGGCCTCGCTCGCACCGGCAGCGGTCAAGGTCTGGCGAAGCTTCGTCTGGAGAAGGAAATTCGGATCGCGCACCACCGGCACCGTCTGGCCGACTGGCAAGGTGGCCGGCACCTTGTCGTAGCCCAGCACACGCCCCACTTCCTCGACGATATCCTCAGGGATCGAAACATCCTGGCGAAATGTCGGAATCGTGACGGTCAGATCGCCGCCTTGGAGCTTTGGCTGAAATTCGAGGTCGGTCAATACGCGGATGACGTCTCCCTCCGGAAATCCAACGCCCAGCAGGTGTTCGATCCGATCGAACCGCATCGTCAATGTGCGCGGCACGGCGGGCGCTGGATAGACATCGGCGGCTTCGACGATCTCCGCTCCCGGCGAAACGTGAAGCAAGAGCTCCAGTGCCCGGCCGATGCCGATCGCCGCCAGATTCGGATCGACCCCGCGTTCGAACCGGGCCGATGCGTCGCTCCTCAACTTGAGCAACCGCGATGTGCGCCGGACGGATTTCATGTCGAATGTGGCGCTTTCGAGCAGGATGGAGGTAGTGGAATCGGAGACCTCGGTATCGGTACCTCCCATGACACCGGCCAGCGCGATGGCGCGATCGGAGTCGGCAATGACAAGCATGTCCGAATCGAGGACGCGCTCGATGTGATCGAGGGTTTCCATACGCTCGCCATCGCCCGCCCGGCGTACGATGATGCGCTTGCCGGCCAGACGATCGAAATCGAAGGCGTGAAGCGGCTGGCCATATTCGAGCATCACGTAGTTGGTGACATCGACGATGTTGTTGATCGATCGCACCCCTGCTTGTTGCAGGCGGCGGGCCATCCATTCGGGAGATGGTCCGACGTCGATACCGCGGACGACCGCGCCGATATACCGTGAGCACAGATCGGGCGCGTCGATGGTTACGAGATCGGTTTTGGCTGCTGGAACAGCGTCCAGATCGATGCGCCCGGGTTCTGTGAGTGCCGCGTGGTAGAGCGCCCCGACTTCGCGCGCAACCCCCAGCACCGAAAAATCGTGTGCCAGATTGGGCGTGATCTCGAATTCGAGCACCGTGTCGCCAAGATAGTCCTGGAGCGGCAGCCCCACTGGCGCATCATCTGGCAACACGAGAATACCCTCGTGCTCGTCGGACATCCCCAGTTCTTTTTCCGAGCAGACCATGCCCTCGGACATGATTCCGCGAATCTTGCCGGGTTTGAGCGTCTTGTACTGTCCCGAATCGCTATGCCCATCGATCAGGCGCGCTCCCGCCAATGCCAAAACGACGTTCTGGCCGGCCGCGATATTGGGCGCGCCCGTGACCACCGTCAGCTTGTGCTCGCCTGCTTCGACCGTGGCCAGTACGAGCCGGTCGGCATCCGGGTGCCGCTCGACCTTCTGGACGACTGCGGTAAAGACCTTGTCCCATTCGGACCCAATATGATCGATCTTTTCGACTTCCAGACCGGCAAGCGTCAGCTTGCGCGCCAGCTCGGTAGCGTCGACATCGATTTCCACGAATTCCTGTAACCATTTCAGGGGAACTCTCATGCCGCCACACTCCCGCCGCCGACGGTTTTTGCGGCGAATTGCTGGAGAAACCGAAGATCGTTGCCAGCAAAGGCGCGGACATCATCGACCCCGTGCCGCATCATCACCATCCGTTCGATGCCCAGACCGAATGCGAAGCCCGAGTATTTGTCGGCGTCGTATCCGACCGCCTCCAACACCTTGCGATGGACCATCCCGGCTCCGCCCATTTCCAACCAGCCGGAATGTTTGCAGACGCGGCAGCCGGCGCCATCGCAAATGGCGCAGTCCACCGCGAAATCGACGCCGGGTTCGACGAAGGGGAAGAAATCGCAGCGGAACCGAATCTTCCGGCGCGGTCCGAAGAGCTGGCGAGCGAGCTCCTGCAGCACGCCCTTCAGGTCGGCCAATGTGATGCGCTCATCGACCGCCAATCCTTCGAGCTGGTGGAACATCCATTCATGGGAGGCGTCCTGCGCCTCATAACGATATGTCCGGCCGGGAACGATCACGCGCACCGGAGGCGAGGTCTGTTCCATGACCCGCGCTTGCATGGGAGAAGTGTGCGTGCGCAGAACGATTTCCTCACCATCCGACTGGACCAGGAAGGTATCCCAAACATCGCGCGCCGGATGATCGGACGGAATATTGAGCTGATCGAAGTTGTAGAACCCGCTTTCGACTTCACGACCGAAAACAGTCTGGAATCCCATGAGCGCGAAAATATCGCTCAGCTCCTCGATCATCTGAAACACGGGATGGATGACGCCGATTTGGGGCACTCGCCCCGGCAGCGTAATGTCGATCCGCTCCGACCTCAACCGTTCGACGAGCTCGGAGGATCCAAGTGTTTCCTGGCGCTGGGCCAGCAGAACCGCCAGCTCTTGCTTGATCCGGTTGGATTCCCGGCCCGCTTCGGGACGTTCGGATGCGTCGAGCGAGCCGAGCTGGCGCAACAGGGCCGTCAATTGGCCTTTGCCGCCGAGCACGTTGCGCTCGATATCATCGAGCTCTGCCGTCGACGATGCGTCTTCTATCTCCGCGATCGTCTGCGCGCGGAGCTGTTCGAGCTGTTCGGTGAATGTGGACACGTGGCCTTCGCATTCGGACGAAACGCAACCCTCGATCAGGGACGTGGGGTCGCCACGCGGTACCACCCTGATTCGCCGGCATAGCGGCGCGCTCGTCGTCCGCAGGAAGGCGCGGACTGTCCCGATAACCGGAGGACCACCGGGGCCAACTACCAGCGCAACACCGCGTCTTCATCAGCCGGCTCAGGAGGGAATTCGTCCCGATCGAATCGAGGTGGCTTTCAGCCGCGGCCACCCTCTCTTGGCGAACGTATTCGGGCTACTGGTCTCCGTCGTTGCCCTCTGCCCATGGCAGAATCGAGCTGGAGTATAGCAAACGGCTCCTATACTCCCCCTCGGTGAACAACGATCGCGTCATGGAAGGAATGCGTTTTGGAATCGATCATCGAATTCATCTATGGACGGGAAATCCTCGATTCTCGTGGAAATCCGACGGTCGAGGTCGAAGTCGGGCTGACCAGCGGAGTCGTAGCACGGGCCGCGGTTCCCTCAGGCGCGTCGACGGGCGCGTACGAGGCCATCGAGCTGCGTGACGGGGACAAGCAGCGTTATGGCGGCAAGGGCGTTCTGAAGGCTGTCACCAACGTCAATGAAACTATCGCCGAGGAACTGGTCGGTATGGACGCGCTCGACCAGCGCGCGATCGACCGAATGATGATCGAGCTCGATGGCTCCAAGAACAAGGGCAATCTCGGGGCGAACGCCACGCTGGGCGTGTCGCTGGCCGTGGCCCGGGCCGCGGCCGCGTCGGTCGGATTGCCACTCTACCGGTATCTCGGTGGACCGCAGGCGCGCACCTTGCCCGTGCCGATGATGAACATCCTCAATGGCGGCAAGCATGCCCAGGGTTCCAGCGTCGATATGCAGGAGTTCATGGTGATGCCTTTGGGCGCCGAGACCTATGCCGAAGGACTTCGTTGGGGCACCGAAATCTTTCACGCGCTCAAGGGGATGCTCGTCAAGGCCGGACTGAACTCGAATGTCGGCGACGAGGGCGGATGCGCTCCGAGTCTGCCGTCGAACGAGGATGCGATCAAGCTGGTGATCGATGCGATCGAAAAAGCCGGATACCGACCAGGTGAGCAGGTTTCGATTGCGCTCGATCCCGCTTCGACGGAACTCTTCGACGATGGAGCGTACAAGCTTGCCGGCGAAGGCCGCACGCTCAGCCCGGCCGAAATGGTCGATTACTGGGTGGACTGGACCGAACGCTATCCGATCGTTTCGCTGGAAGATGGCCTCGCCGAAGATGATTGGGCGAGCTGGGAAGCTCTTACGACGCGGATCGGACAGCAGGTTCAGCTGGTGGGCGACGATCTGTATGTGACCAATACCGAGCGGTTGGCGCGCGGGATCGAAGCGCACGCGGGCAACGCGATTCTGGTCAAGCTGAATCAGATCGGAACGCTGACCGAAACCCTGGAGGCCGTCGAGATGGCCCAGCGCGCGGGTTTCGGGGTCGTGATCTCGCATCGCAGTGGTGAGACCGAGGATACCTTCATCTCGGATCTGGCCGTGGCCACCAATGCGGGACAGATCAAGACCGGCGCGCCCTCCCGCATGGATCGGGTCACGAAATACAACCAGCTCTTGCGCATCGAAGAACTCCTCGGTCCGGATGCCGTCTATCCCGGAGCCTCGGTCTTCGCGCGACGATAGCCAACCTGTGCGACCGAATGGAGTGAATGGGGCGGACCGTTGGGGTCCGCCCCATTCGCCAATGGCGGGCCTGCCTGGCGAACGCGAATCAGGCCGGTTCGAGCAACGACGGAGCGGTCATCGACGGGGGAGCATCGAGTCCCAGCAATTCCAGGATCGTCGGAGCGACCGAGGAGAGACTGGCGCCATCGCGCAGCTCGATATGGCGCCAGTCGCTGTTGTCTGGCGTCACCAGAATGCAGGGCACGGGGTTGGTCGTATGCGCGGTCATCGGACCGCCGGTCGCCGGATCGATCTCCTGTTCGGCGTTGCCATGATCGGCAATGATGAGTGCGGTTCCCCAGGTTGCCCGGATCGCGCCGATGATCTGCCCCAGACATCGATCGACCGTCTCGATGGCGGAGACCACTGCCGGTATGACCCCCGTGTGACCGACCATATCCCCATTGGCGAAATTGACCACGATGAAGCGATAGCGCCCGCCCTCGACTGCATCGACAACGGCGGCGCAGACCGCGGGCGCGCTCATCTCCGGTTGCTGATCGTATGTCGGGACGTTGGGAGAAGGCAGGAGCGTTCGATCTTCTCCGGCAAAGGGTTCTTCCCGGCCGCCATTGAGAAAGAACGTCACGTGAGCGTACTTCTCGGTTTCGGCGATATGGAGTTGTGACAACCCGGCATCGCTGATGACCTTGGCGAGCGGTTCGTCGATGTTCTTTTCCTCGAAGATCACCGCCGCGCGCAAATCCTCCATATAGCGCGTCATGGTCACGAGATCGAGCGAATTCGAAAGATCGGGAACACGCTCGAAGCCGCTGAAATCCGGATTGGCCAGCGCCTGCGAGAGCTGTCGTCCGCGATCCGAGCGGAAGTTGAAGAAGATCGCGGTGTCCTCCGGCGAGATGACAATCGGAAGCGCACCCGGCGGGACGATGAGCGACGGTGGAATGAACTCGTCGGTCGTGCCTTCCCGATGCCAGGTTTCGACGCACGCCAGCGCGGATGAGAATTCTCGTCCCTTGCCTCCAGCGATGGCGTCGTAGGCTGCTTGCGTGCGCTCCCAGCGCCGGTCTCGGTCCATCGCGTAATAGCGACCGGTCACCGTGACGATGCGACCGACACCGATACGCTGGAATTGGTCCTGCACATATCGGATATGGTCGCCCGAGGCGACCGGCGCCGTGTCGCGGCCATCGGTGAACGCGTGGATGTAGACGCGCTTCATGCCCCGCAGCGCTGCCACGGCAACCAGCGCGATCAGATGATCGCTGTGACTATGGACCCCGCCATTCCCGATCAGACCGAGAAGGTGCAATGCCCCTCCTCGTTCCCGGCATCGGTCGATGGCCTCGGTCAACACCGGCTCTTCCGCAATCGACCCGTCGTCGATGGCCTTGTCGATGCGCGTGATCCACTGATCGACGACGAAACCGGCTCCGATATTCAGATGGCCAACCTCGGAGTTGCCCATTTGGCCGGGAGGAAGACCGACAGCGAGACCGCTGGTCGCGAGGGTGGTATGCGGGTAGTCGCGCCAGAGCGCATCCATGACCGGGGTGTGCGCCAGTGAGATGGCGTTGCCCGGACCTGCCGGAGCCAGCCCCCAACCATCCAAAATGACCAGCGCAACCGGACCATCCGGTATCGAATCACCCATCTGCCATGTCTCCTGGTTCGGTAATTCCTTCATACAGGCAGTGTGCCACGAATGAACGGAACAGCCAGCCATGCGAGAATGAGCGCCGTATGGATTCGATCTGTTCACGAGGGAGAAACGATGACCTACCGTGTGACTTTGATTCCCGGCGACGGAATTGGCCCTGAGGTTGCGGAGGCGACCCGCACGGTGCTGGATGCGTCCGGCGTTTCCTTCGAATGGGATGTTCAGCCGGCAGGAATCGAGGCGATGGAAACGCACGGCGATGTGCTTCCCCAGGCAACGCTCGATTCGGTCAAGGCGAACGGTGTTGGACTCAAGGGACCGATTACGACGCCGATCGGTAGTGGTTTCCGGAGCGTGAATGTTGGGCTACGCCACGCGTTGGGTCTCTATGCGAACCTGCGTCCCGGCAAGACGATCGCGGGCGTGCAGGCGCCGTTCGATCATGTCGATCTGGTGGTCGTTCGTGAGAATCTGGAAGGTATGTATTCCGGCATCGAATTCGATACGGGCGCGGCCGACACGGCGGAAGTCATCGAATTCATCAACGCCCGCAGCAAACGACAGATCGAATCGAACGCCGCGCTCAGTATCAAGTTGATCACCCCGGAGAACACCGAGCGCATCGTCCGGTATGCGTTCGACTATGCCCGGGCGAATGGCCGCAAGAAGGTAACCATCGTCCACAAGGCGAACATCATGAAGTTTTCCGATGGGCTCTTTCTGAAGGTCGCCAAAGAGGTGGCCAGCGAGTACCCGGACATCGAGTCGAACGACCGCATCATCGACAACATGTGCATGCAGCTCGTCCAGAAACCAGAGGAATATGATGTGCTGGTCATGGCGAATCTCTATGGAGATATCGTCAGCGATCTGGTCGCGGGCATGATTGGCGGGCTGGGGGTCGCGCCGAGCGGAAATATCGGCACCGAGGCGGCCGTCTTCGAACCGATCCACGGCTCCGCTCCCAGCCACGCCGGCAAAAACGAAGCGAACCCGACCGCTATGATCCTCTCGGGCGCGATGATGCTGCGCCATCTGGGCGAGCAGGAAGCTGCCGAGCGTGTCGAAAAGGCCATCGCCGCTGTCATCGCCGAGGGCAAACAGGTGACCTACGACCTGCGCGCCGATCGCGATCCCGCGAAGGCGGCCACCACAACCGAGATGACGCAGGCAATCGTCGATCGCCTGTAAACGGCAAGATCCGAAGTCCGGGGTCCGGTGCCCAGCATGGAGGGAAGCGGTCAGTTGCGCCGTTCACTCCAACCGCGTTTGGCGCCGGACCCCGGATCCTCTCAAAGTCCGTGGCCAAAATCGGAATCGAACCGGTATTCGGTGCTGCTCCAGGGTCGCTTCCAGGTTTCCGAATCGAATCGGGAGAGAGCGAATGGAGCCAGCTCCGCGGACGTGGCGTTCCCATCGATGATCTGTTCGGCGAGCGCGATACCGACCGCCGGCCCCTTCTTGAAACCGGCGCCGCTGAATCCAGCGGCGAGATAGAGTCCGTCGATTCCTGTTTCGCCGATGATCGGGTGGGCATCCGGAGACATATCGTAAAGGCCTGCATGTCCATGGAGATAGCGGGCATGCTTCATGGCGGGGATACGCCGGGAGATCGCTTCGATGGCGCGTGGTGGATAGGACCGGTCATTGAAAAGATCCGCCCGGTTCGGATCGACCTCATCATGCTGGTCGCCCCCCGCTACGCCGACCAGACTTCGCCCCGGCGCCCATGGTCTCGAAAAGATTCCGGCAACGGTATCGAGATAGATGAAATGCGGTTTTGCCAATTCCAGCGGCCGCTGGGCGATGATGATCTGAACCCGGATCGTGGAGATCGGTACGGCCACTCCCGCTGTTGCCATGAGGGCGGTCGACCAGGGCCCGGCGGCGCAAATGACGATGTCGACCGGCCGCGCCCCATCGGTCGTCTCGATCGCGGCTACTCGCCCTCCCGAGGTCACGATGCCAGTGACCTCGACTCCTTCTCGAACGGCTGCTCCTGCGCGTTGGGCGGCCTCGATCATCGAAGTCGTTGCCAGTACGGAATCGACATAGCCGCTTTCCGGCTCATAGGCGACAACATCGACATCGCCCGTGAAGGCGTATGGTTCGAGCTCCTGCCATTCGTCCGCGCTGATCATGCGCGAATCGATACCGAGCCGGTTCTGCATGGCGATATTGGAACGCATCGATTCGATGTTGCTGGCGCAATCGCCTCGGGTGGCGACCGTTACGATGACCGGACACGGCACATAACCGCACGATCCTCCGACGCGATCTTCCCAATTCCGGTAGGTTTCCCAACCGAGTTGTGCCAGGCGGGCTTCGGGCTCATTCGTATAGTGGCGTCGCAGCAGGGCGCCCGTGCGACCGCTTGCCCCGGCGGCAACGACCGACTTCTCATAGACCGTCACATTTCCGGCATCGCGCAACGCAAGCTGCCATGCGATCGAACCGCCGACGATGCCACCCCCGATAACCGCGATTTCTCCATTGCCCATTTCGATTCCTTCTTCGAGCTGGTGCCGGGCTGCCGGCTGTCAACCGTCCGCGAGAAGCGTCCGGCGTGACCGTCTGCGAACCGTGGCACAATAGCAGCATGAAGGCGTTCCCCGTATCCAGCGACGTGACCAATTCATGACCACCTCTCCCTTGATCGGATCTCTCGAAGGCGCCGTTGGCGCCGGCAACGTATTCGGCGGCTCGTCCGAGCTGGTCGTGTACGAATACGACGGTTCCGTCGATGCGGCCGTCGAAACAGCGAAACCGGCAGCGGTCGTGCTTCCCCAGACCGTCGAACAGGTCGCCGATGTCGTACGCATTGCGCGAGCACATGGGTTGCCGATCGTACCGCGCGGAGCCGGAACCGGACTGTCCGGGGGATCGGTGGCGCAGAGCGGCGGTATCGTGGTTGCGTTGACGCGTATGGCAAAAATCCTGGAGGTCGACTACGAGAACCGAATCGCGCTGGTCGAGCCAGGGGTCATCAATCTCGAATTGAGCGACTGGGTCAAACCAGGCGGGTATTTCTTCGCCCCCGACCCGTCGAGCCAGCGCGCCTGCACCATCGGTGGGAATGTGGCCGAAAACTCCGGTGGGCCGCATTGCCTGAAGTACGGCGTCACGACCAACCATATCCTCGGTCTCGAAGTCGTCGATCCGGATGGGATGGTTCGCTGGATCGGAAGCAAGGGGGAGGAACACGCCGGCTACGACTTGACCGGGGTGTTCGTCGGTTCCGAGGGAATGCTCGGGATCGTCACCAAGGCGCTGGTGCGCCTCACTCCGAAACCCGAGACGATCTCCGTCCAGCTTGCCGCATTCCCAACCGTGGAAAGCGCATCGCTGGCGGTTTCCCGCATCATCGGCGCTGGCATTCTGCCGGCGGCACTCGAAATGATGGACAACCTCACGATCAAGGCGGTCGAGCCAGCCTTCCATGCCGGTTATCCGATGGAAGCGGGAGCCGTGCTCCTCGTCGAGACTGACGGCGTCAGCGAGGATGTGCACGACACCGCTCGCGAGATCGAGCGGATTTGTCAGGAAACGGGTGCGTTTCTCGTGCGGCAGGCTATTACCGAGAAGGAACGCGAACTGCTTTGGAAGGGCCGCAAGATGGCTATCGCGGCCATGGGCAGACTCGCGCCGAGCTACTACTTGCACGACACGGTCGTACCGCGCACCAAACTCCCCCAAACACTCAGTCATGTCGAGTCGATCTCGAAGGAATTCGATTTGCCGATCGCGAATGTCTTTCATGCCGGCGACGGCAACTTGCATCCATTGATGCTGTTCGACCGGATGAACAAGCGCGATATCGAAAAGGTGGTCGGCGCCAGCAAGGAGCTGATCCAGTATTGCGTCAGCATTGGTGGGGCGCTTTCGGGCGAGCATGGGATCGGCACCGAAAAACGCGACTACATGACGCTCGTCTATACCGGTGAGGATTTGGCCGCTATGGCGGGGATCAAACAGGCGTTCGATCCCGCCGGCGCCATGAATCCGGAAAAGTTGTTCCCGAAAGGATATATGTGCGGCGAGGTGCGAGCGCACTTCGATGCGGCATTGGCGCAGAAATATGGCATCTATCCCCTCTAGTCCCGTTTCGGCGGTGGAAACACCCGCGTCCGCGCGCGATCTCGCGACATTGCTCGGAGAGATCGCGGCGGCTGGTCATGCGGTCGCTCCGGTTGGCAGCGGAACGAAAACGCGATTCGGCAATCCACTCAGTCGAACCGCGATCCCGCTTTCGACGGGCAAGCTGACCAGTATCATCGCCTATGAACCGGACGACATGACCCTTTCGGTCGAGGCGGGCGCAACGATCGCATCCGTGTGGGAGACGCTTGCCATTCGCGGGCTCACCATTCCGATCGACGTACCGAATCCTGGGTCGGAAACCATCGGTGGGTTGATTGCCACCGGATTGTGCGGACCGCGCCGGTTCGGTTCCGGGTCGTTGCGAGATGCCCTGATCGGTATCCGCGCGGCGTATCCGGATGGCACGCTTGGGTCGGCTGGGGGCATGGTCGTCAAGAACGTGAGCGGATTCGATCTGATGCGCATGCATCTTGGCGCCCTGGGTACGCTTGGCGTCATCGTCAGCGCGAATTTCAAGGTCGTTCCCGCGGCCCGGGGGGAAGCCACCGTTCGGGTCGAGCGGGCGACCATAGAAGAGCTGGATGCCGATCGTGTGAAGATTCACGCGAGCCGGATCCGGCCGGTCGCGTACGAGGCGCAACGGACCGAGACGGGGTGGCTGGAGTCGATCCGGATCGAAGGCCGGCCAGCGACGGTCGATCATATGGCTCGCGAGCTCGCTGGCGCGCTCGGAGATGCCGCGACCGTGCCGTTCGACCAGAGTAAGGACCTCTGGAACGCATATGTCAGCGGCGAGGCCCTGCCCTCCGATGGCGATGCGACCGTTCTTCAGCTCCGGGGCAAGCCGTCGCACGTTCGAACCACGATCCAGACCGCGCTCGATACGTTTGGCGACGTGCTCGTGGATATACGCGCGTCGCTCGGTCTCGGCACGGTCCGTGTTGTCGTGCGCAACACTGGAAACCAAACGGAGCACCTGAGCACGGCGATTCACTCGCTGCGCGCACGGGGAACCGATGTCCTCGTCTTGAGCGCCCCCGGTGCGCTCGCCGCGACGATCGATGCATTCGGACTGCCGCCGGCCACCCTGGAGCTGATGCGCCCGCTCAAACGCCAATTCGATCCCTGGTCCGCGCTCAATCCCGGGCGCATCATTCCGGAGCTCTAGATGCCCATTGCAAACTCAGCCGAGCTGAAGAACGCCGGGGGCATCGTCGGATTCACCGATGTCGATGCCCCCGAGCCGGAATTGCTGAAGGCATGTGTCCATTGCGGCATGTGCCTCTCGTCCTGCCCGACCTATCGGATCACCGGTCAGGAGCTCTCGTCGCCCCGCGGTCGTCTCTGGTTGATGAGCGCCGTCTCCGAAGGACGAATGTCGATCGATGACGAGGTCTTTCAGGAGCAAATGTATCAATGTCTGAATTGCCGCGCATGTGAGGCGGTCTGCCCGTCCGGCGTGCAATATGGAGTATTGCTCGAGGCCTCGCGCTATCAGATCGAGCAGCGCCTGAACCGGCCGGCCAAGCAACGAATCGCGCGCAAGGTTATGCTCGACTGGACCTTTTCCGATATGCGCCGAATGGGCGCCATGGCGCGTATGGCTTCCCTGTACCAGACGACTGGGTTGCAGGCGATCGCTCGCAAGAGCGGCGCGCTGCGTTTGCTCGGTCTCGACACTATGGAGAAGATGACCCCGACGCCCAAGGGCAAACCGCTCAAGCCGGGTCAGGAAAAATGGACGGCCGATCATCCCGATCGAGCAGCCCTGCTGTTCAACGGCTGCATCATGAGCACCGCATTTGGGGATACCAACCGCGCTGCGTGCCGGGTGATGGCGCGCAATGGGGCGAGTGTCGACGTGCCCGAATGCCAGGGCTGTTGTGGCGCCCTGCAGGTGCACAGCGGCATGTTCGACATTGCCCGGGATATGGCCCGGGCGAATATCGACGCCTTCGAAGCAAAATCCGATCTCCCGATCGTGGTCACTGCCGCCGGCTGTGGATCGACGCTCAAGGAATACGGGCATCTGCTCAAGGACGACCCGGCCTATGCCGAGCGCGCCAGGGAATTCGCGGCGCGAATCGAGGATTTTTCCGAATTCGTTGCCTCGGAGAACAGGGAAACGCCCGGACCGATTCGTCGCAAAGTCACCTACCAGGACGCCTGTCATCTCGCGCATGCCCAGCGCATCACCGAGCAACCACGCACCTTGCTGCGATCTGTTCCAGATATCGAGCTGGTCGAGATGCGCGAATCGTCACTCTGCTGCGGCAGTGGCGGGATCTACAATATTCTGCGTCCGGAAATGGCGCGCAAGCTGGGCGAGCGGAAAGTCGGCCACATCATCGAGACCGGTGCGACCGAGGTGATCACCGCCAACCCCGGTTGCGCGATTCAGATCGCGACGCTGCTGCGCGAGGCCGGATCGGATATCAAGGTCACGCATATCGCCGATTTCCTCGACGAGGCCTATTCGAATGCCCCCGAACCTGTGCCGGCGCCCAAATAGGAGAGGCCGATCTCGTTTCGAGCGGGCTGGCGCTAGCGGAAAGCTGTCAATCCGCGGCTGGAAAGACCATGCGCGCGATCGTTCCATTCGGTCCCGGCTGCATGGAGAACTCGCCTTTGAGATCGGATTCGACCAGGCGTTGAATGATCCGCAAGCCGATCCCGGATTTGGCATTGGGGTCGAATGCCACCGGTAGCTCATTGCCATCGTTTTCCACCTCGATCGAAACCAGGTTCCCCGCTTTCCATGTACGAATCGAGATCCGGCCCTTGTCTTTTCCAGCGAAGCCGTGTTCGATCGAATTCGATATCAGCTCGTTGAACAGGAGCGCCAATACGGTGGCTTGCCGGGTTGGCACCACGATATCGGTGGGTTCGATCGAGAACGACACGACTGTGCAGGGTGGAATCAAGGTGATCTTGAGCTCGTCGGCGACGAGACGCGCGATCGAATCGATCGTCGCGCCGCTGAGCCGCCGCTCGTCGCTCAACAGATCGTGCACCGATGCAATCGCCTGGACGCGGCCAATGGCATCCTGAAGGTGCCGTTCGGCCTCACTGCCTTCGACTTGGCGAAGCTGAAGGGAAATCAACGCCGCGACAGTCTGCAGATTGTTCCGGACGCGGTGATGCATTTCCTGTAACAAGGTCGAAGCTGTTTCGGCACTGCGCCGGGCCTCCTCGTAAAGCTCGGCATTTTCGATAGCAATCGAGGCGGTGTCCGTGAATGCCTGAAGAAGCGCCAAATCGTCCTCGGTCACTTCCACACCCGATTTGAGGCGGACGCAAAGCGCTCCCCAGCGTTCGCGGGCCGAGCTCAATGGCATGCAATAGAGAATGTTCGTTCCATCGACATAATCCATATCGACGGCTCGCGCGCTGCCGGAGCGCATGACATCGTTCAGCAATGCGTCCCGGGATGCCTGATCGGCAACCTGTCGCGATGTGCCGACTCGGTATTCGACCAACGGCGAGGAATCCTCCTCGGCGCCGTGGTTGGAGAGGCGAAAGACCGCGGCGGATTCGGCGTTGGTCAACTCGACCGCGGACTCGCTGACGAAGCGCAGAACATCGTTCAGGTCGAGCGCGGAGGCGACCGTGCGGGAGACGCGCTGCAATGTGCCAAGCTCGATGATCTTGCGTCGCAAGCGCTCGTCGGTGAGGGAGTGAAGCTGGGTGTATTCGACCCCGATCGCCAATTCGGCGGCAACATCTTTGAGAAATGCCCGCTCATCCTCGTCGAAAACACATGGCTCGCGCATCCAGAGTGTCAGCACGCCCACCATGCGGTCGGGATTCGCCAACATCATGGGGACGGATGCCTGGGCGCGATAATTCTCATCCCGCAGGGTCGGCGAGGGGAACCACTCCGGATGCTCTCCGACCTGTCCTGCGAAAATGGCGGCCCCGCCGGAGATGACTTTTCCGATGATCCCCCGGTCGCCTCGGATCGACATCGTTCCGACGAGCGCCGGATCGAACCCATATTGACCGGACAGGGTGAGACTGCTGGTGGGGCGGTCGACGATGAATACGGTGATCGCGTCCGCAGAAACGACCTCACGGATTGCTTCGATGCTCTGAGCGAGGTATTCGGTGGAAGAGGTGGTGATCGTCGCTGCCCGGCTGATACGGTGCAGTGCATTTAGCCGAGCCAGCAACCGGGAATCGACTGCCCCGCTATCCAATGATCCATCAGAATGCGCGGGATCGGCTGCGGAGAACCCTTCGGCAATGGCAGCGAGAGCGACCGCGATGATGTCGGTCCGGTCCTGGCGGTGCTGCGCCTCTTCCGGCAGGAACGCTCGTAGCGCCGCGGAGAGGGTCTCATCGAGGGTGAGATGGCTTCGAGCGGCGATAGTGCCGATCGAATGGCATTGCAGTCGAATTTCCGTTTCCGGGCGCGCCGAGAGATCGCTCGACTCCTGAAGCAGTTCGAAGAGACCGGCAGTCTGAAGGCGGGAGGGCGACATGGGGGGCGGATTCTCTATCCTGTACTCTTGACCGCCGGAGCACTTTGGCCAGGCGTCGAACGGTCAGCGAATGCGGCAGCGACGAACCGAATCGTCACAACAATTCTATCGGCCCGCGCCAGGGAGTTCACCCTCGGTGCCGTCTCCGGCACGTCGTTCCGGTTCGATCCGGCGCCGGATTGCGCTGGCGTTCGTCACCGATGCCGGCGTCGATGGACGGCTCGGCCGGTTGGTGCGCGCATTCTTGCTCTTGTCGATGGGGATGATGATGGCGCTCGGCGCTTCGGTGGCCGATGTCTATCTGCACCGGGGAATCGAAACGAGCGGCAGCCCGCCATTTGTGCAGCAAGTTTCTGGTCGCGGACTCGCAACCAACGTTGATCTCCGATCGTTCACCGAACCTCAGATCGAGGCGATCGCATCGACATTGCGCTCGAATGGATTCCGCATCGTCCGGCAGACATTCGCGTGGTCGGATATCGAAACAACCCAGGGCCAATACGATTGGGATCGGTACGATCCGATCGTTCGTAATCTCAACGATGCGGGTATTCAGATCGTTGCCGTCGTGGAAGGGGCGCCGGTTTGGGCCGTGCAGCCGGGTTCCGCGGACAACACCATAGCTCCGCCGGCCAATGCCGGCGACTATGCGACATTTCTGGCCGAATTCGTGCGCCGCTACGGGTCGTACATCGGCTATGTGCAGATCTGGGACCGCCCGAACGACCCGGGTCATTGGGGCGGTGCGGTGGCGGCGCCGGAGCAATATGTCGGAATGTTGGCGCCCGCGTTCAATGCCGTCCGGACCGCTAATGGCACGACCCAGGTCATCCTGGCGGAATTCGCCGAGCGCGATCGATCTGGAGCAATGGGAGACGACCTTCGTTTTCTTCGCGGTGTCTACTCCGTCGGCGGTGCGCCATATTTCGATGCCGTCGCGGTTGCGATCGATGGCGGCAGCGCATCCCCATACGACCGCCGGGTATCGGCTCAACAACCCAGTCTCTCGCGGACCGAGCTCTTTCGGGAGTTGATGATCGAAAAAGGCGATGAAACCAAACCGGTCTGGATCACGCATTACGGTTGGGATCTGGCTGATGGAATCGACCGGGCGAAACAGGCCGAATATCTCGTGGCCGGCATCGAGCGGATTCGCACCGAATGGCCATGGGCGGGCCCCGTCTTCCAATGGGCGCTCTTGCCCCAGCAGGCCGGAGCCGGAAACGAGAATCGAGCCATTCTCAATCAGGATGGCACATCGACGGTTTCATTCGAAGCGGTTACCGGTCTGGCCGATGCGGGAGTGGGAACTGTGGCGCCGACCGGATTCGTCCCCATGGACAGCGGCCCGGTCGTCTATACCGGCGCCTGGAACGACCAGCATCTCGATGGACGGGTCTTCAAGACGACGAGCGAGGTGGGCGCCACCGCGACGATCTCGTTCGAGGGAACCGGCATCGTCGCCTATCTGCGCCGGAGTCCGGATGCCGGATTGATCAAGGCCACACTCGATGGCAAGCCGCTGCCGGACTGGGGCAACGAGGATGGCGCATCGCTCATCGATCTGACCTATTACCAGGCCCAGGACATCGCGGTCACCCTTGCCTCCAATCTCGATGACACCGTGCACCGGCTTTCGCTTACGATGTCCGAACCGGGCCAATTGACGATCGGCGGCGCCGTCGTTTCGCGCGATCCGCCACTTCGCTGGCCGGTGGTGGTGACGCTTTTTGCCGCGCTTGCCATGTCGGCGCTCGCGTTGCGCGAAATTGCCATGGTTGCGGCCGAGCGCGGTGGCTTGATGCGGCGTAACGATGAAACGATACAGGGGCCGCCGTTGCCGTCCATGCCGGACTGGCGTCCCATGCCGCGTGTTTGATGGACGCGCTGGGAGGTGTCGTCTGGCCCACGCGCATGACGCTCCTTGCCTGGGGGGCGATGCTCGCGCTCGGGTCGGGGATGTGGGAATCGTCCGGCACACCGCTGGCGGGCGCGGCCATCGTCGTTGCGGTTTTGCTTGCAATCGCTTCTCCGCCCGGGGCGCTCTATGCCACCTGCGCGTCGATTCCGCTCGTCTTTCATCCGATCGCCATCGGTTCGCTCGAGCTCAGTCTGCTCGAACTCGGAATCCTGACGACCGCAGTTGGCGCCGGGTTTCGATCGTTGTTCGATTTGGCATCCGGCGGTCCTTCCTTCAATCGGGATTTCCTGCGACCGTGGTCAACGTGGTTGCTGGTGATACTTCTCCTGGTCGTTGGAACGGCCTCCCTCGTCTGGATGCCCTTCGACCTGCACCGTGCGGAAGCGTTGCGCACGTGGCGTTGGGTCATCGTCGAACCCCTGATCGTCTTTGGGCTTGCCCGGCTCGCGATCGTGCGCGAAGGTCGATCCTGGCTGGTGGTCGCGCTCTGCCTGCCAGCGGCGATGGTGGCGGTTGCCGCGCTGGCGCAGTTCGTGAGCGCTAGTTCGAATTTCGCGGTCGATTCCGTTCACCGATCGACCGCGACCTATCTGCACCCGAACAATCTTGCCCTCTATCTCGAACGGATTCTCTTTCTCGGGTTGGCTCCCGCCATGTTGCTGAGGAGTCGATTCCGACCGCTTTTCGTTGTTTGCACGGGGCTTTTGCTCCTCGCGCTCGGGACCACATTTTCTCGCGGTGTCTTTCCCGGTATCGCAATCGGGGGAGCGGTGCTGCTGGCGGTCCGGCCATTGCGGCGCGGATGGTCGGTGCTCGGATTTGGACTGGCCGGTGCGGGCATCCTCTTCGGTCTTTTGGCCAGCCAGCGGCTGGTCGGAGCCGGCTCGTCTGGTCTTGGCACGACTCGCCGGTTCCTATGGAGAGACTCCGTGCAGATGCTGCGGGATTTCCCGTGGAGCGGGGTCGGACTCGATCAGTTTCTCTGGTTGCATCAGCAGCGATATATCGACCCGCGTATCTGGAGCGAACGGTACACCTCGCATCCGCACAATCTCGTGCTGGATGCCTGGTTGAGTCTGGGTATCGCGGGTCTTGCCACCTTGCTGGTGTTTCTTGGAGTAGGCGTCTGGTTCATTTGGACCGCGCGCAGGAAACAGCGCTCGGTCGATGTCTGGCAACTTGGCGCGCTTTCCAGTCTCGGCGTGGGGCTCGGTCATGGGCTGGTGGACAATGGCTACTTTCTGCCCGATCTGGCCGTGCTGACCTGGCTGTGCATCGCGCTCATCGGTTCTCGAACCTCCCGGCCGGACTCTGAATCGATAGACCAGCGCCATGATTGACCGCCTCCAACTCCGACACGCGCCGCGACGGCCCGACCGGTTCCCAATTGGCGTGGCTGTGATCGCCATTGGCATTCTCGTGGGGGCGCTTTCCTGGCAAACCACGATGCTGCTGGCCGTAGCGCTCGGCTCTTTCTGGCTTGGGCTCCAGCACCGTGATTGGGGTTTGGGATTGCTGGCGGTGACGATTCCCATGCAGACGCATTTAGAGCTCGGACTCCAGGCCAGCCAGCTTACCTGGACGAAGATCGTCGTCTGGTCATTGCTGACCGGATGGACAGTGGCTCTCTTGCTGACACGTCAACGCGTGTCGATCGATTTCGTCACCGTCGCTCTCTTCTTCGTGACCGCCGCGCTCGCGCTTTCGGTCTGGAATGCACGCAACGAACAGTATTGGATGGGTGAGACCTATCGCTGGTTGGTGACCGCGATCGTTTCCTGCTTTGCGTTCAATTCGTTCCGGCGGGGCGGATCGCCCTTGCCATTCCTGCTCGGTTCGGCGGTTGGTGTCGGCGCATCGGTTGCCCTGGCAATCTGGCAAGCCGTTTTCGGCATCGGGCCAGAATCGTTCGATGTGCGTGGTGTCTTGCGATCCTACGGTCCCTTTACCCATCCGAACCAACTTGCCATGTATCTGGAGCTTTCGGCGCCGATGTTTCTTGCGCTCGCGCTTGCTCCGCGCGATTGGGCGTATGGTGATGGCTGGTGGCGCATTTCGCGGCGTTTGCGGCCGGTCTGGGCGGCTGGGTTCGCAATCGCGCTACTGGGTCTCGTATTGTCTCAATCGCGAGGCGGTCTGGTCGGAATGTCGATTGGCCTGTTGGCGGTGCTCGGGCTGGCCCGACCCGGATTGCGGCTATCGTTCGTGCGCGTCGCTCCGGTCGCGCTGATCGGCGCCACCGCGTTCCTGACCGTTTCCATCGGAATCGTCGCCGCGGGAGTCGCATCGTTCACGAACCAGGAGACGCTGGTGACCCCAGGGAATTTCGCGGTGCAGGAGCGGCTCTCGCACTGGGCGGCTGCCGTGGAGATGGCCAAGGAGCATCCGCTCCTTGGCGTGGGAGCGGGAAATTTCGATGCGAACTATCGAGATGTGACCCGCGTGTGGCGATTTCGGATTGGCCGCGGTCATGCCCACGACACATATCTGCATTTTCTTGCACAATCAGGAGTCGTCGGTTTGATGGCGTATGTTGCATTGTTATTGGGAGTGGCCCTTATCATCATACGAACATTGCGGATTCTGCCTGATGGTTCGAGATTGTCTTTGCTCATTGGCGCGGCTGGTGTGACGGCGGCGATTGCCACGCATGCCATCTTCGAGTACGTGCATGTGTTGAGTTTGAATTTACAGCTCGTCGTGATTTGGTCGATGGCGGCCGCAATCGGCGCTCAGGCGTGGAATGATCGCGAGCAGCGCGCGTGAATGGCGAATCCGAGGTCGTCTCGACCAGCCACATCCATCTCACCGATTCGGCGTCGCCGCTCAATCCAGCAGCCGAGGTGTCAGAGCAGCCGGTCGGTGATCCCGCAGCCCTGTCCAAAGGACTCCTCCGGCCGCGGACGATCTTGTCGTTTGCGTTCGCGCTGGCAATCCTGGTGGTATTCATCCGCCGGATGGATCTGAATCTGGCCGTGGTGGCCGACAATATTCGCGCCGCCAACCGGCTTCTGCTGATGGCGGCGATCGCGGTGTACGCGCTGACTATCCTGCTGCGGGCCGCGCGCTGGCGGTGGATGCTGGTGATCGCGGGCGCGGGGAGAATTCCGGACACGACCGTCCCGCCGGTGGGATATATCTCGGCGGTGCTGCTCGTTTCCTGGTTTTTCAATTGCATACTCCCGGCGAAATTGGGGGACGCATACCGGATCTATCGAATCAAAGTCGACGACGGGATTCGGTATTCGATCGGATTCGGCACCGTCCTGACCGAACGCGTCATCGATCTGATCGTGCTGGTGCTGATGCTGGCGGTGTCGGCGGCCATCGCTTTTCACGGTCATTTGCCGGACGATGCGCAGAACGCGCTCTATGTCGGTCTGGGACTTTCCGTGCTGGCGATCGCGGGTCTGGTGGTGATGTTCGTCTTCCGCCAGCACATCGAGGGTCGCGTGCCGATTCGCTGGCGGTCCCAATGGCAGACACTCCAGGAATCGGTTTTCGTGAATCTGCGGCATCCGATCGTTCCGGCGGCTCTCAGCGTAGTCATCTGGTCGCTCGAAGCATCGCGGATTTTTCTGGTGGCAAAGGCGCTCGATGTGCATTTGGCGTTCGAGATGGCGATCTTCGTTGGGCTCATGGCGGCGCTGCTGACGACATTGCCATTCACTCCGGCCGGACTTGGGGTCGTCGAAGTCGCGATCATCTCGGTGCTGAAACTGGCCAAGGTGCCGGTCGATCTGGCCGGCTCGGTGGCATTGCTCGACCGCCTGATCACCTATTGGGGGCTCATTGCGGTTGGCGCCATCGTCTATCTGATCATGCTCAAATGGGGGAGCCGGTTGCATGCGGGGGCGACATCGGAATGATCCCGCGAGCGGCGAGCTCGTGATCGATATCAGCGCGGCTATCAATCAGCGGGCCGGGATTGGCCGGTACGCGCGCGAGCTGACCGGGCGACTCATTCCGTTGCTCGATCCCGAGCGGTCCCGGCTCTGGTATGCGGAAGACCAGACGGCGTACGACGGTGCCCTGCTCGGCCGAGCGCCGTGGAGCGATCTATCCGCCCGAAAAGCGCCGATTTCCCGGCTGAACGTCGATCGGCTGGTTTTCCGTGAGAGCCTGCCATTTCTCCGGTTTTTGCGAATTGGCCGGCCCACGGATGTCTATTCGCCCGATTTCACCGCGCCGGCTCCGGATAGCGCCCGCGCGCATGTCACGATTCACGATCTTGCCTGGCTGCATCCGGAAGCCCATACGCCGCCACCCCTGGCCGATTTCCTTGCTCCGGTCGTGCAGCGATCGGTGCAGACCGCCGCAACGGTCTTCACCGTCTCGAATGCGGTGCGAACCGAACTACTGGATCGCTATGCTCTTCCAGACGAGCGAGTGATCGTTGCCCCGAATGCAGCCGCTTCGCATTTCTTCGATGCCACGCCCTTGAGTGACGACGCATTGCTGGCGCTGGGCCTGCGCCGCCCGTTCGTCCTGTTCGTCGGCACGATCGAGCCGCGCAAGAACCTGACCGCGCTGCTTCAGGCGATGACCCGATCGAGACCGGAGATCCAGTTGGCCGTGGCCGGGCGTCCCGGATGGGACTCCCGTGCGATCCTGTCCCAGATCGACGAGCTTCATCTGGCGGGTCGGGTCGTTCGTTTCGGGTTCCTGCCGGATGATCTCCTTCCGCGTCTGATGGCGTCGGCTGATGCGGTCGTCAACCCATCCTCGTACGAAGGATTCGGTTTGCCCATCGTCGAGGCGCTTGCGACGGGATCGCCCGTGGTGGTATCGGATCTGCCGGTCTTCCGCGAAGTTGCGGGTCGGGTGGGCATCTATGTCCGGCCGGAGGAGCCAGAGGGGTTCGCGGCCGCCATCGACCAGGTGGCCGGGCACGGCGATGATCCGCTGGCACGACGACGCCGCGTCGAACGAGCCCGGGCCTTCGATTGGCGAACCAGCGCGGGAATCGTTGCCCGGCGACTCCAGGACGTCGCCTGAGTGAACGGTACAGACGATACGCGCTGGTTCACGAAATTCCAGGTCGATCAGACGGGCGCACCCGATTCCGAATTCGTCTGGACAGATGCGCCCAGTGTTTCGCGATTCGTGCGTACACCGACCCGGACCGAAAAGCTCTCCATACTTCTGGTCGGGGTTGGGGCGATTGGATTCATCGTCCTCATGGCGGTAACGTTGATCGTGGCCGTCTATATTGCCCGGCATTGACCAGATCGGTTCAGGAGACGGCGATGTCCGATTTCGAAAAACGTATGACGGTTGCGGACTTTCGAGAAACATTCCGCCGCATTCAGGCGGAAATTGCGACATCGATCGTCGGACAGAGCGACGTTATCGAAGAGGTGCTGATCTGCATCCTCGCGGGTGGTCACGCGTTGCTGGAGGGTGTGCCCGGACTCGGTAAGACGATGCTGGTGCGGACACTTGCCGAATCCGTCGATCTCTCGTTCAGTCGGATCCAGTTCACGCCCGATCTGATGCCAGCCGACATCACGGGCACGAATATTCTGATCGAAACCGATTCACAGGAACGGCGGTTTTCGTTCCAGCCTGGGCCGATCTTCGCGAACCTCGTCCTGGCCGACGAAATCAATCGGGCCACCCCGAAAACACAATCGGCCCTGCTGGAAGCAATGCAGGACCGGACCTGCACGGTGGCAAGTGTGGTCCATCGGCTGCCAGAACCCTTCTTCGTGCTCGCGACGCAGAATCCAGTCGAGATGGAAGGGACTTATCCGCTGCCCGAAGCCCAGCTCGATCGATTCTTCTTCAAGATTCTGCTCAGATTCCCGACCGAACCCGACCTGGTCGAAATCCTGCGGCGCACCACGACCGCGCTCGAATCGAGCGTCGAACACGTGACGACCGGCGCCACGATGTTGCAGATGGCAAGAATCGCCCGCGAGGTGCCGATTTCCAGTGGGGTGAGCGATTATGTGGTCCGGCTGGTGATGGCCACCCACCCGGATAATCCCCGCTCCACCGCGTCGATCCGGACCTATGTTCGCTATGGTGTGAGTCCCCGGGGTGCGCAGGCGATCGTCCTCGGCGCAAAGATTCGTGCCCTGGTGCAGGGACGATTGAATGTGGCATACGACGATATCCGCGCGGTCGCATTGCCGGCCTTGCGGCATCGTCTCATGTTGAACTTCGAGGCCGAGTCGAACGATATCGGAAGCGACGCCATGCTCGAACAACTGCTGA
>JBIQLF010000020.1:0-36090 GCA_044464585.1 Thermomicrobia bacterium | reverse complement strand
ATCGACTTCGGTGCGGTACGGCCAGCTGGACCGCTGTTTCCGAGGTGGGAAGAATAGCCAGCTCATTGCGAACGCGCGGGAGTCGCACCGCCGAGGGAATGCTCCGTCTTTCCCGGTCCGTCGAAGCGTCGCTCGATGCCCAGACACCCCGCACGGGATCGAGACACCAGGCTATACGGAATCCGCTTGAACCCTTCAGTTGGGGTTAGGCATTCCCACCGTTGAAGCGCTGGGCTAACACCCCTTTTAGGAATCACCCGGATTCCATATCAGTCATCACCCGGATTTCGTCTGGGAGCGGCTGCGCAACGCCCTGCCGGCAACCTTCACGGTCCGTGACCTCGGAGCCCTCGCTGCGCCGAGGCGATCCTGCGACGTCGCTCGGGATGACGGGGGTGTGGAACCCGTAACGGGCACGTCGTGTACAAACCGCCCTCGCGTGATGCCAGCCTCGGACAGGGCGCTCGTTTCGATTTGACAGCAAGCGGTCCCTCGACGTGCTCGGGGCGATGGGGACGGCTACGCTGGTAACGGAGCCGGTGTTTCCCAATGGCCCGATTGCGCGCTGCGGGCGACGGCATCGAGCACGGCCTGGCAACGATAGCCGTCCGCGAAGGTGGGGTGGGGACTGACGCCATCGCGGATTCCGTCGAGCAGATCCTTGATGGTATGCACGAAGGTGTGCTCGTAGCCGATGATGTGTCCAGCAGGCCACCAGGCTGCGTAGGGATGGCTCGGTTCGGTGACGCTGATACTGCGGAACCCCTGCAATCCCACTGGATCGTCCACGAAATAGACCAGCAGCTCGTTCATCTTTTCCATATCGAAGGTGATCGAACCTTTGGAGCCGTTGATCTCGAAACTGTTCTGGTTCCGGCGACCGGGAGCGAGCCGGGTTGCCTCGAACGTGCCGGTTACTCCGCTGGCGAATTTGGCGAGGAACGATGTCGCATCGTCGACCGTCACCTGACCCATTTGTGTGCTGGCTTTCGCCTCGAGACCGACATTGCTGGCATCGGCGATCTCCAGGGGGCGTTCGGTGATGAAGGTGTTCAAGGTGCCGACGACCGAATCGATCGATCCGATGAGGAAATGGGAGAGATCGACGATATGGGCGCCGATGTCACCGAGCGCTCCTGAACCGGCCAGCTCCTTTTGCAGGCGCCAGACGAGGGGAAAGGACGGATCGTTGATCCAGTCCTGCAGGTAAGTCGCGCGCCAATGGCGGATTTCGCCGAGCTGCCCTGAGTCGATGACCTGTTTGGCCAATTGCACCGCGGGCACACGCCGGTAGTTGAAATTGACCATATTGACCACACCGGCCTTGCGGGCCGCCACCACCATCTCGGCAGCTTCTTCGAGGGTGTTGGCGAGTGGTTTCTCACAGAGGACGTGCTTGCCATGGGCAAGCGCATCCATGACGACTGTGTAGTGGGTATTGCCAGTGGATGCGACATCGACCAGTCCGATATCGTCGCGGGCGACCATCTTGCGATAATCGGTTTCCCACTCTTCCCAACCGAGCGAACGCGCTGCATGTTCGACCCCGGCAGCATCACGACCACAGAGGACGCGCATGCGTGGCGTCGGATCGACATCGAAGAAATGCGCGACCTGGCGGTAGGCGTTCGAATGCGTCCGCCCCATGAATTTGTATCCCACCAATCCGACGCCGATGTCGGCCATCGTTCGTTCTCCTCTCATTCACGGACCGGGAGTCGGGGAGCCGGGAGCTGCACCGAACCCAGGATAGCGGACGTCGACCTTCGTTCGATCGTACCCGATGGGCTATGGGAGGCATGATCGCATTTTTCACTACTGTCTCGTCGGACGCTCAGGAAGATGCCGAGCGGCGCCGTCGCCTCCGATTCGTCGAGGGATGCCTCCGGAGAAGGATGCCGGCCGGTGCATGGGAACAACGCTGGAACCAGATGCGGACGGGAGCGTCAGCGGCCGCGGGGGCGCGACTCCACCGCAAGCTCGGTCCGAGCGCGACGGGGCCGTGGCTCGCGGGAATGCCGCCTTCAGCACATCCGCATTCCGGCATATGGGGAACCGATGAACGGCTCGAAGGAGCAGAGGCTCTGCTCGATGAGTGGGTCGGGGAGTGAAATGGTCCTGCCGGGAGGGCGCCAGGGACGAGCGGTGACGCAGGCGCCGGTTTGGGTGGCGCGAGAACGGGATGGAAGGCGGGGGATCGGCACGCCGATCCCCCGTCGCGTTCGTGAAGGGTGTTCAGGTGTATTCGATCGGCGAGCGCGATTGCCGAAGCAGGCCACCGCCTCGCGACCGGTTTCTCCCTTTCGAGGAGTCAGGACGTGTGAAGCACGCGAACGTACGCGGATTCGGTTGGTCATTCGCCTGCAGAAATACGAAACGCCCGGTGCATATGCACCGGGCGTCCGCTCTGTTTTCGATCGCTGCCGAGGTTTACCAGCTTGGCCGCGATCGATGGCCAGGCGTCGGAGAGGAATTGTAGTGAAGCGATCGCCGATGACCGGAGGGTCATCGATCGACGCGTGGTGGAGGGAAATGAGAGGTATATCTTGCCAGGCGACCGGCTAACGTCGCCCAAGGCGGCTAAGGAAGAAAAACCTCCGCGGGTTCCGCATGATTGCGTGAACGTCTTCCCGCGTGGCGGCTCGACCGGAGAATTACCGGGAGCCTGAACTCACTACGTGTCGTCTCAGTTGTTAAGGTCAGCTGAGGCCGGAACATCATCGTTCGCCGCTTTTCGTTTGCTAACGTGTCATCACTATAACACAGTTTCGTGATATGTGCATAGTGAGTGTGACAACGTCAACATCGAGAATGTTACCTAATTTCCCGCCCGGAACTGCAAAGCGCGAGCCACATCGTCCAGGCGTTTCTTATCGATCTCGTAGTATTTCATCCCGCCTCTGGGACGGACTCGGACGAGTCCGGCTCGCTCCAGCAGCGACAGGTGACGCGATACCGCCGATTGGGCGATATTGAGCCGTCCGACGATTTCCTGGGCGTAGAGCTCACGGGCAGAAAGAAGATCGAGAATTCTGAGCCGATTCGAATCGCCGAGAGCCCGAAGCGCGTCGAGGAACTGGTCGTCGGTCAGATCGATAGTAGTTTCGCTCACCTGACGCAATGCGTGCCCATTTTGTGAGATGGCCGCGCGGGAGCGATTGATGAATTCCGGCGCCGCGAAGAACACGATGAGCTGCGGCGGGTACAGGATGTAGCTGACGAAATTGTTCAGATAGTACGACGGGCAGAAGGTGACCGTCTCGATATCGTTGAGCCGGCTGACCAGCGGGGCGGGCAGCCGGTTGCCCGTCAACTCGGGGAAGGCGAGACCGAAACCCTGGCTGGTCGTCTTGCAGGCCAGCTCGGCTGCCTTTTCCAGAATCTCGTGATGCTTCGCGTAGTCGGCGGCATACCCGGCATCCCAGACCCCCTGGATCAGCCCGATGGTGCGCCGCTTGAGATCGGCCGGATCGAGCACCAGCGCATAGACATCTTCCGGGGACGCGGTTGTAAGCGCCGGGAGAACGTATTCCCGCCAGGCGCGCGCATCGCTTAGGGGCGGGGTGGTAGCGCCGGTCTGCAAATCCTGATGAACTCGCTGGAGCGAGTGGAATGCCATTTCCCGGAAGTCCTCCGGGGAAAGCCGGCGCAGGAAGGTCTTGAACTCCTCGTAGGATGCGTTCTTGCGTTCTGCCCGCAGTGGCTGGAAGCGCATCGACGGCTCTTCCATGTAGTAGAGGAGCCGTCCCGAGAAACCATGGAGCAGATCGAGATCGCTCTGGATGGGATCGGACAATGCCCGTCGTGCGGCGACGAGCGACGGATGGAGTCCGCTCCCCGGTACCGCCCGGTAGACGAGCGACATATACGAGACGAGGTCGACTGGCAACGAGACCGAGTATTTGATCTGAAACGTCGGCCGGCCGAGAACGAGTTCACCCATACTGCATCCAGAGGCGACGCGGCGGAAAGCCGCCCTGTTGAAATAGCATTATGAGTATATCGGCATCGGACAGTGCAGGTCAAGCACTCTTGGCGATGCTTACGATTTTCCCGGTCACTTTGCGCTCAATTTGTGCACGATCACCATGGTCGATCCGAATCGGTAGGTCATTCTGCTGAGGACAGATAGTCTGCTCGCGGTGGCGAAAAGACGTCGACCACCAGGCACCCGTCCGGTCCCGCCGAGGCGCCATGGACCGAATTGGGTGGCGCCACATAGACATCGCCGACCTGCATGGCGCGCGTCTCCCCCTCGATCGTCATAATGATGACGCCTTCGATGACCGTGCCGGCCTGTTCGTGCGGGTGCTGGTGCAACGGAACCTCGGCGCCGGGTTCGATTCGGACGAAGTTGATCATCAGGTTGTTGCCGGCGGCTGGCCACATGGTGACGCCCGGCAATGGCTGCAGCTTCCGCATCGTTTCGATATTGGCCCAGATGGCCGGTTTTGGCGTTTCGCCTGATGTCATCCGGTTTCTCCCGCGGGTGCATGCGCCGTTCGTTCTCAAGTGGGATTGTAGATGAGCATTCCGGATCCCGGGTTGTCGCCTGAATGGATCACCCCGGTCGATCGCCTGAGCGAGACATTGCTGGACGCGGCCGTGGGCGGGACGTTCGAGCGGGCGCTGGACGAGGCGCGAACGGCCCTCGAACGGGAAGTGGACCGGATCGACCCCTCGGAGCTCGTGCGCTATCGAGCGTTGTTCTTCGACTTGGCGCTGGTCTCGTCGTACCGTCCGGGTCTGCATGTGGACTGTGCGATCGACCTGCTGGCAGCAGCAACCGGCGCGGGCGAACGGGGATGGGAGCAGCTTCGCGAAGCGGGTCGCGTGCCGATCCTCGAACGGCTGGCGCTCACCGAATCGGCGGGTTTGGAGTTGCTGGAGTTGTTCGGCTATGCGCCGGATGCCGGAATGCGCCAGTTCTCGGTGAGTCATCTCGTGTCCGCCGGTATGCATCTGCTCGATCGCGGTGAGGATAGCCGGCAGGTGGAGCGGTTATTGCACGGGGCTGGCGCTACGGACGAAGCCTATCGGCTGGAAGCATCGCGTAAATACCGAGCAGCGTGCGAGCCGGAGCGACAATGGACCGCTCGTTCGGGCGAACCGGGAATCGCCTGCCACAGGCTTGGTATTGCCGGGGGACATCATCAACTGCACGGGATGGTAGTGAGCCTGCTCGGGCGCCATGGAGTGCGGATCGTGCCGATTCCATCGTCACGGGAACATGTGCGCCGCGAACGAGCGATCGTCCAGGCGCTGCAGGGATGCGATGCCGTCATGCTGCTGGTGCGGCAGATCAGCCATAGCACCAGCGATCAGGTGCGCAAGGCAGCGGCCCGGCTGGCAATTCCGGTGATCTATTCGAACGCGGTCAGCGCGGTCGCGATCGAACGGCAGCTGCGGGAGCGGGGCTGCGATGATGCGGTGGGATGATGTGGCGGGTCACGCCTCGCTGAGCTCCAGCAGCGCCCGGGCAAGCTCGGCGAGCTCATCGCGATACTGCACATGGCAGCGCCAGCGTTCGGGAATGGCGTGGAGACCGTAGTGCGCACCGGCCAGGGCGCCAGCCACCGCGCCGGTGGTATCGGTATCTCCACCCAGACCGACCGCGGTCACAACCGCTTCTTCGAACGAATCGGTGCGAATGACCGACCAGGTGGCCGCGGTCAGCGTATCGAGCACGAATCCACCGGAACGGATGTCGTCCCGGGTTGCGGTCAGGGCTAATGCGATGGAAACCCGTACCTCGGCGGGCTCGATCCCGATGGATGCGGTTTCGATCGCCGCGGAACGCGTCGAGCCATTCAGCAGCGACGCGATCGACCGGTCGACGGCAACGCTGGCCCGAGTGCAGAGGGGGTTCGCATGGGTAATGCGAGACACATCGATCGATGCGTCGCGCAGCCGGACCGGATCGTTGCGGAAACGCAGGGCCACCGGCGCGCAGCGCATGATGGCGCCGTTGCCGCCCGACGCGCGACCACCGCGCTCGCGGTGCGTATGCTCGCCTGCCTCGTACCAGGGAACGCCAGCAGCGAGCCGGTCGATGGCGTCGCGAGTGGTGAGTCCCACATCCTTCGGGTCCGACTTTCGCCAGGCGAGAAAGCGTCCGGCCAGATCGGCCATATCGCCATCGGGATACGCGCAAAGCGATCGGGCGACATCGAGCGTCATCTGGGTATCGTCGGTGACTTCGCCGGGAACTAGCTGCAACCAACCACCGCCGATGAACTCGCGCAGACCATCGGGGAAGCGCTGGTCCATTTGCTCGCGCGAATCGAATTCGACGGGACCACCAAGCGCGTCGCCGCAGGCCAGCCCGATCAGACAGCCAAGATAGCGGTCCTCCAGTGCGGTCATGCCAGTTCCGGAATCAAATCGCCATGCGCGGCGATCAGTTCGTCGACCATCGCGCGAATCTGATCGGGGTCGAGCTCGGCGGCGGTATGCGGGTCGAGCATCGCTGCCTGATAGACCGACTGGCGGCAATGATTCAGCGCGGCATGGACCATCATTCGCTGCGGATTGATATTCGTCGTCATCAGCGAGGCGAGCTGGGGCGGGAGCGATCCAGAGGGGAGCGGCCGGAAACCGCTCGCATCGACCGCGCAGGCAACTTCCACCACGCAATCGGCCGGCAGATTGTCGATCAGACCGTCGTTCGGGACATTGCCCCAGATGACCGATGGTTCCCCGGTGGTCAGCGAATGGATGATGAGCGTGCCGTATTCGCCGGAGTGTCCGGTTTGGTGCGCGTGCCGTTCTTCGAGCAGCCGAGCGCGTAACCGCTGCTCGCTTTGCGGATCGCGCAATCGCTCGCGGGCAAGTTTGCGTTCCCAATTGCCACTGAGAGTTTCGCCCTTGGCGGTTTGGTAGATGGGCATCGCGTCCGGATCGTCGGAAAGGAGCGCAGCGCGCATCGACGACCAATCTGCGATCTGGTCGATGCAGCGCGCCGGATATTCATCCAGCGGGATGTTGTAGTGCTCGATCAGATCGGGGCGACCGTCCTTGATGAACCAGGGAACATACTCGCTCAGATGCTCGCTCGATTCGGTGACGAAATAGCCGAAATCGCGCATGAGGGTGAACCGGGGAGCTTCCCAGGCCGGATAACGTCCGGATGCTTCCACCTCCCGGAGGATGGGATAAAGATCTGTTCCCTTGTGTTCCAGCCGAGTGTAGAAGGCCATGTGATTGATGCCGGCGCAGTCGTAGTCGATTTCGCTGGCGGGAATATCGAGAAACGAGGCCAATTCCGCCGCGGTTCCCTGCACGCTATGGCATAACCCGACGGTGCGAATCGACGTTGCGGTCGATGCCGCCCAGACGAGCGGCGCCATCGGGTTGACATAGTTGAGCAGCAGGGCGTCCGGGCAATGCTGTTCCATTTGGGTCGCGAGATCGTTCAGCACGGGGATCGATCGCAATGCGCGCATGATGCCGCCGATTCCGAGCGTATCGGCAATCGTCTGGCGCAGTCCGTAGTTCTTCGGTATCTCGAAATCGGTGATCGTGGCGGGATCGTATCCGCCGATCTGGAACATGGTGATGACGAAATCGGCTTGCTCGATTGCGGGCACGACCTCACGATGCGTCGAAATGGTTCCGGAGCCGCCGTATTCGGATTTGAGCCGGCTCGCGATCGCCTCGGTATCGGCCAGGCGGCCCGGGTCGGGATCCATCAAACGCAGATCGGCGTCCCGGAGCGCCGGAAAGGTATAGGTATCGTGAATCAGGGCGCGCGCGAAGACCGAGCTGCCAGCGCCGATGAAGGCAATACGCGGGGAACCCATCGAAATCACTCCTTACGCGACATCTGGATACGCCAGGAAACCGGTTCGAGCAGCAAGCCGCCGGGGGGACGCTGGGGCGACTCGGTGAAATTGAGCCAGATATGCCGGTCGTCGTCGACCGAGCTGCGTCGCAGACCATCGGGAAGACGAACCGGGTCCAGCCCGACGTCCCGAAGTTCGGCGCTCAGCAGATCTTCGATCAGCGACGGACTCCATGCACCAATAGTGAGGCAATTTCCGAAGCGCACGACGGCAGCCGTTCCGGCCAATGGTCCGTCGTCGTATGCGACAACAGATGCCCCAGCGGTGGTTTGGTAGTTTTCGGCCCAGGTTTCCACGCGATGGCCGCCAGCCGACACAGCGACCAGCGGCGGCATACCATCGAAATTCGCCATCCGGCAACCGAGCAGGGATTCCAGCGGTCCCGGTTGTCCTGCCGGATGAACCTTGCCGGCGAGATCGCGAAATCCGGTGCGCGGCCCGAACACCATGCGAGCGTGCCGCGAATAACCGGAAAGTTGCATTGCGCGCCGCTCATCGATCAGTTGCAGCGCGGGAGCCACGATGAGACGGTATCCGGTGAGATCGTCATCCGGATGCCGGATATCGACATCGGCACCCAGTCGACGCAATGCCGCGTAGAAGAGCATGAACTGCCGCCAATACGTTGCCCCCGCGCTTTGCGGTTGCTCATCGAAGAGCCAGAGCGATTCGTAGTCGTGCAAGACGACAACCATGCGCGCCACGTCGACCAATGGTTCGCCATCGAGCGCGAATGTCGCGATCTCCAGCGCGCCCCGATCGAGTGTTTCATCATGGCGGAGCAACCCGGAATGCGTCAGCTCCTGACCGGCCGCCGCGGCTCGCCAGCGAAAAAAGCTGGTGCAGGCACCGCCATGCGCCCAGGTCTGCGCTGTCCAGAGCGAAACCGCGCCCTCCGCCGGAAGGGGATTCGAGGGAGCCCAATTGATCTGCCCCGCCTGTTGTTCCATGACCCAGGGATGGGTTCCTGGTTTCATCCCCCGGTAGAGATCGTGGTTGACGGAAACGAGATCGGGTTCGCCGGTTCTTGCCCAACGGGCTTTTTCGGACGATGAGCGTTCGGAATACTCGACGCCGCCAGTCGGATAGGAATCCCAGGTGACGAAATCGAGGGGAGCGGCCGCCGGGTAGTGATCGAACTGATCGCAGAACCGCATGAAATTGTGCGTCACCCAGCGGTTGGGCGAATGGGCCCGGACGATAGCCGCGTGCTCGCTCAGGAAATCGGCGATCAGGTCGCTGCTGTAGCGATAGAAATCGAGCAGATGGGACGGATTCGGGCCACCGGTGGTCAGGTTGGGGAGGTCGATCTCGCTCCAGTCCGTATATCGCTGACTCCAGAATTGCGCTCCCCAGGCATCGTTCAGCGTCTCGATCGATCCGTGGCGTTGTTTCAGCCAAAGACGAAACCCGGCCAGCGCCGCTGGACTGTAACTGCGGCCGGTATCGTGATCGCCCAATTCGTTGTCGATCTGCCAGCCAGCAACCGCTGGGTGGATCCCATAGCGGCGAGTGAACTCGGTGGCGATGCGCGCGGCCTCCCGCCGGTAATCGGGCGAGGCCAGATCGCAATGGCGACGGGAACCGCCGCGCAGACGCCGGCCCTCCTTGTCGACGGGAAGGATTTCGGGAAAGGCGGCGGTCAACCAGGGCGGCGGTGCGGCCGTTGGCGTCGCCACGACGACGCGCAGATCGGCGGCGGCCAGGGTATCGATCGCCTCGTCCAGCCAATCCCAATGGAAACAGCCCGGTTTCGGTTCGACCTCGCTCCAGGTAAAATCGCCAATTCGCACCCAGGTGAGTCCCAGGGCGCGCATCTGGGCCGCGTAGGGCGCCCAGCGGTCGCGTGGCCATTGTTCCGGATAGAAGCAGACTCCCAGCCGGTAGCCGCGCGGCGTTTCCTGATGATTGCGCGATCGAGACACCCAGATTCTCCCACTCGATATGCCGGGCAGAGCGTAACAAACCGGGAGAGTTTGCGATAGCAGCGTCCAGTTTGGCAGAATCGCCCTGCGCGAGGCGAGACCGCATCTGGTTCGCGTTGCCTTGTTCTGCTTCGACACTGTAAGGAAATAGATCACCATGCAAGCTGCGACCGAACGACGGAGCCACGGTCACCGGTGGATGAGCGGTTCCGAGGTCCGGCGCGCCTTCATCGACTTCTTCGAGGAGCGAGCCCACAAAGAGATACCCAGCTCCTCGCTGGTGCCGCACAACGATCCGACCGTGTTGCTGACCACGGCCGGAATGCAACAGATGACCCCGTATTTTCTCGGGTTGGAAACGCCGCCGGCCGTGCGTTTGTGCTCGGTGCAGAAGTGTTTCCGCACGGTCGATATCGACGAGGTCGGTGACGAGAGTCATTGCACCTTCTTCTTCATGCTCGGCAATTTCTCGGTGGGCGACTATTTCAAGAAGGAATCGCTGCGCTGGTCGTGGGAGTTTCTGACGGAAACGATGGGATTGCCGGCGGACCGGCTCTATCCGACGGTTCATCCGACCGACGAGGATGCGTTCCGGATTTGGCGTGACGAGATCGGCGTGCCGGAGGAGCGGATCGGCAAGCTCTCCGACAACTGGTGGGGGCCGGTCGGCCCCACCGGTCCGAACGGTCCCGACTCCGAGATCTATTTCGATCTCGGACCGGAAGCGGGCGAGATCGGCGACGGGCCTGGCGAGAGTCCCCGGTTCCTCGAAATCTGGAACAATGTCTTCATGGAATTCTTCCAGGCCCCGGATGGTTCCCGCACTCCCTTGCCGAAGCAGAATGTCGATACCGGCATGGGGCTGGAACGGCTGACCGCGATGATGCAGGGGGTCAGCTCGATCTATGACACCGATCTCTATCAAACGATCATCTCCCGCGCGGGTGAGCTGGCCGGGGTGACCTATGGCGCCGACGCGGATGCCGATGTGGCGTTGCGGGTTATTGCGGATCATGCACGGGGCGCGACATTCCTGATTTCGGACGGGGTGCTCCCCGGAAATGAGGGACGCTCGTATGTGCTGCGCCGCATCCTGCGGCGGGCGATTCGCTATGGGCGGCGGCTCGGGTTGACCCAACCGTTCATGGCGGAAATGGCGCGGGTGGTTATCGGGCAATTCGGCGACGACTACCCGGTGCTGGTCGAACGGCAACGCCAGATCGAGCGGGTGCTGACCCACGAGGAAGAAACCTTCGGGCGGACGCTCAACAATGGGCTCCACCGTTTCCAGGACGAGGTCGCCAAGTTGCGGGCGGCTGCCCCGGTCGATACCGGGATCATCCAACTCACCGTTCCCGGGGATGTGGCATTCCGGCTCTACGATACCTACGGGTTTCCGCTCGATCTGACGGTCGATCTGGCGCGAGAGCAAGGCATGGCGGTCGATATCGAAGGATTCGATGCGGCCATGGCCGCACAGCGCGTGATCAGCCGGGGCGGCGCGGCGTTCAAAGACGCCAGCCGCGACCGCACTGCGCTCTACGTGGAACGCGTGTCCAGCACCGACTTCCTCGGGTATACAGAAACCGAGGCCGACGCCACCATTCTGGCATTGCTCGATCCGAATGGCTTCGTGGAAACGGCGGAGGCAGGCGACCAGATCGAGGTCATCCTCGATCGCACCCCATTCTATGGCGAGTCGGGCGGTCAGATCGGCGACAAGGGCCAGATCCGCACCGAAACCGGGGTGGTCGATATCGACGACACCTTCAGACCGACCCCCACCCTCTTCGTCCATCGCGGGGTGGTGGCGGAGGGGTTTGTCAAAACGGGAGAAGCGGCGCGCGCCAAGATCGATGCGGCACGGCGGCAGGCGATCCGGCGCAACCATACGGCCACGCATTTGCTGCACAAGGCATTGCGCGAGGTGCTGGGTACCGATACCCACCAGGCCGGTTCATTGGTCGCGCCAGACCGATTGCGGTTCGATTTCACCAGTCTCGATGCGATGACGCCGGACCAGGTTGCGCGGGTCGGAGAGATCGTCAGCGAGCAGATTCTGGCGTCCACCCCGGTGGAAACGCGGGTGCTTCCCTATGCCGAGGCAGTCGAGGAGGGCGCGATGGCGCTCTTCGGCGAGAAATATGGCGACACGGTGCGGGTGGTGACGATCGGCGCGTTCTCGAAGGAGCTCTGTGGCGGTACGCATCTGCAGAATACCGGGCAGGCCGGGCCGTTCGCGATCGTTTCGGAGGGCAGCGTTGCGGCTGGTGTGCGCCGGATCGAAGCGGTCACTGGCACCGAAGCGATCGACCGGGCGATGCGCCAGCAGGCGGTGCTCGATGCGCTGGCCCGAGATTTCCGGTCGCCATGGACGGAATTGCCGGAGCAGGTCGCTCAACTGCGGGAACGGCTGCGGGGCGCCGAACGCGAGGTGAGCAAGCTGCGGGCGGATATCGCCGGTGCGTCGGCGGGCGATCTGATCGAATCGAAGATCGAGGTCGATGGCATTGCGGTGGTGGCCGGGCGGGTGAGCGCCAATGAGAAAGGCGACTTGCGGACGGCTGGAGACCGCTTGCGCGACAAGCTCGGTTCGGGCGTGATCGTGCTCGGCGCGGAGATCGACGGGAAACCGAGTCTGATCGCGCTGGTGACGCCGGATGCGATCGAGAGAGGAATCAAAGCGGGCGAGCTGGTGCGCGAATCGGCCAGGCATATCGACGGACGCGGTGGCGGACGACCCGATCTGGCGGAAGCCGGCGGCAAAGATGCCAGTGGCCTCGATGCCGCGCTGGCGGGTGTGCCGGACTTGGTGAAGTCGCTTCTGGGCGCGAACTGACCTCGATGCCGAATCGATCTGCTCGACACGCCG
This sequence comes from Thermomicrobia bacterium, assembly GCA_044464585.1. GTDB lineage: Bacteria > Chloroflexota > Chloroflexia > Thermomicrobiales > UBA6265 > JAMLHN01. The sequence continues at coordinate 23,449 of JBIQLF010000020.1, read as the reverse complement.
GAACGGGCATGGGCGTATGACGCGGAGTATCACGGTTGCTCCCGGCCAGTCGATGAGCGAAGTGCTGAACGCGCTCAAAATCGGCGCGGGTGACGAGCTCGTCATCGATATTCCCGCCGATGCGTCGGTCTTGCTGACGGCAAATGAATTCCGGGCGCTGGCGATCGCGGCGGAACGGGACGATGTCGAGGTCGCGATCTATACGGACGACCCATTGCGCCGGCAGCTCGCGACCCTGTTCGGGGTGCCGCTGGTCAACGAGATACCGGAACCGATGCCCTATGTGGCTCCGGAGCTCGAACCGGTCGAGGCAACCGAGCCGTACCAGCCTCAGATCGCGGACGAGGTCGACGAGGAGGAGAATCGCGCGGTTCGAACCGCATCCGGAGCCCGGGACCGGTCCGGCGGCGGAATGGGAAGACTGCTCGGCGGGCTGGCCGGAATCGCCCTGTTGGCGGCGATCGGTATCGGGCTGTACTGGTTCTTCTTTTCGACGATGACGGTCGAGTTGCATCTGAAGCGGGTCAAGGTCGCTTCGACTCTGGCATATCACGTCACCGAACCGGGTGTCCCGGTCGATTCGGTGAGCGGCGGCGGGATCGTCATTCCCGGGCAACCAGTGCAATTCACCTTGTCGCGCAGTCTGTCCGCGCCGGCGACTGGTCAGACGATCATTCCAGATCAGCCCGCGCATGGCGATGTGACGCTGCGCAATCCGTCTGGCGCCGCGATCACGATCGACAAGGGAACCGAATTCCAGAGTTTCGACGGAGTTGCCTACGTGTTCGATGAGACGGTCGACGTTCCGGCCGCCGCCAATGGCCAGCCGGGCGAAGCGACCGCTCAGGTGTCCGCTCCAACAGGCGGCGAAGCGGGCAACCAGGCAACAGGCATGCTGTCCGGGCAACTTCCGAATGGCATCTACTACAGTAATCGTATGGGCGAGATCGCCGGTGGCACCCAGGAGACGGTGACGACGGTTTCGCAAGCGGATATCGATCAGCTTCGCGCGGAAATCGACAAGGAATTGCTCGCACTGGCAACCACGACCGAACTCGACAAGGGATTGCTGCTGGTGCCGTCCTCCGTCCAGCCGGTCGCAACGGCCACACCGGAGGGGAGCGGCTATGCGTTCAGCCAGCAGCCGGGCGACCAGGCAAACGAGATCTCGGTCACCGCGACGGTGACCTTCGGTGGGACGGCATACGATCCCGCTCCATTGACTGCGGCCGCGATTCCGCAACTGGAAGCCGAGGTCGCCGAGGGGCAGACTTTCGATCCGGGGTCGGTCCACGTCAATACCCCGGCCGAGACCGCCAATGCAAACGGGGTCATCTCGCTGCTGGCGACGGTGGCCGGAGATGCCGTTCCCGCGCTCGATGATGCCACCAAAGACGCGCTTGCGAATCAACTGGCCGGGCAAAGCCGCACTTCGGTCGATCGAATCGTTGCCGGGCTCGACTCTGCCGATGGCGCGACGGTGACATTCGAACCGTCGTGGTTGCCCGAGCGGGTGCCATCCTCGGCGGGCCGTATCCGAATCGAGACCACCTGATGCGCGATCTTCCGAATCGTGGCCGCTTGCTTGGGCTGGATGTCGGCGGCAAGCGCATCGGTGTGGCGGTGAGCGACGAGGGGCAGATTCTCTCGTCTCCCTGGGGGATGGTCGAACAGGGCGCGCGCGCAATCGCCGAAATCGGCCGGATCGCCCGGGAAACCGGCGCGGTCGCGATCGTTGCCGGGTTGCCAACCGGGATGTCTGGCCGGGAGGGCGCCCAAGCGGCGGAAACCCGCCGGTTTGCCGATGTGGCCGGAACCAAACTCGGATTGCCGCTCTCCTACTGGGATGAGCGGCTGACCTCCTTGCAGGCGGAACGGATGCTGATCGAGACCGGAATGCGCCGCAAGGAACGGCGCGGTCAGATCGATGCGCTGGCGGCCAGTCTGATGCTCCAGAACTATCTCGATGCCCGGATGCACCGGCGACGGCGAAACGACGCCGGGCGGGAGAACAGTCCCTCATAAGAACGTCAGGTATACTCGCGCGCACTACGGGCTCGCGGGCTTGCCAACCGGAAAGGACGAAACCGTTGAACAAGCTCATCATCACGATCGTACAGAACGACGACGCCGACGCCGTGGTCGATGCGCTGCTGGAATCCGATTTCCGGGCGACCCGGCTCGCCAGTACGGGCGGATTCCTCCGTCGCGGCAATACGACCCTGATGATCGGCGCGCAAACCGATCAGGTCGATACGGTCATGGATTTGATCCGCAAGCATGCTCGCACCGGCATTGCGCGCGAGGATGAAACTCCCGGTTTGACGCCTCCCGCGGCCGCGACCGTGTTCGTGCTCGATCTCGAGGAATACGAACGCTATTGATCGCGCTCCGGCTCCCGAGAAACGAGCCACTCTGGCACTCTGCGGTAGCATCTGGATAACGGTTCTTCGATCGACGAACAGGGGCGCCGATGGTCGGTCCCCGTTTCACGTTCTGCATTGCTGGTAGCCGGGTCGCGGTCGGAGCGATCGATGTGGTGCTGGCCTCGCTGGTGCTCACTGGCGTGCTGCACGAGCGATTCCGCTCGGTGCTGCCCCTGTTGCTGACCCTCCCGATCGCGCTGGCGCTGGCGTTTCTCTGGTTTGCCATCAATCTTGCTGGCGAGCGCCTGCGAGCGCGGCTCGCGCGCAGTGGCGCTGCCGCGTTGCCGGCAATTGTTTCGATTCCGGTCGCGCATGCACCGGTGGTGGCCGAAGCGCGTTCGTCCCGGCAAGCGGCGCGGGGCGGATTGGCCGGTATGGGGATCGACCTCGGGATCGGACTGATCGCGGTTGGAAGCTATTTGCTGCTCGACCAGACCGGTCCCGGCATCACCGATCTGGCGGCGGTCGCGGCAATCGCCATCGGCGGAAGCGCGGGTATCCGGTTCCTCGCTGCTCCGTCCCTGAACGGCGGACGAATCCTGCGCTGGATGTTCGAATTCACCCTCGATGATGAAGAGAGCGCGATCCGGGCCGTGCGAGCGATCGGCTATGGCGTTGCCTGCTTGCTTTTCGCCACGGGGTTGTTGCTGTTGACTGCCGAGGGTGAGGGCGGATTCTGGGGGATCGGATTGGCGGCCGCGGGGATCGATATCGGTGTGCTGGCGGCCATCGTGCCACGGCAGACATTCTGGTTGCAGACCGCGACAGAGCGGACATTGGGCGATCTGTTGGAAAATCCCCACGCGATGGTATCGGCCGGCAGTCCGCTGGATGAGATGCTGGCGGTGCTCTCGGTCGATGGACCGGGCGCCATTGCGGTGGTGCGCGATCAAGACGGTCAACCGGCCGGGATCATGCAACTCCGGCAGATGCGAGCGGGCATCGGAACAGGTGGAGCGGCGCTCACGATCGGCGAGGTGATGATTCCGGTCGATGCGTTGCCATTGCTCGACCGGCAGACGACATTGCTCGATGCCGCCCAGCGGTTGCTGGCCAGCGATGCGCCGGCCCTCCGGTTCGTGAATGCGCGAGGCCGGACGGTGATTGCAACCACGCGGGATTTGGGATTGCGAGGGTAGGGGCCGAAGATTGATGGCACGCAGCAGGCGGCAGGCAGTTGGTGGTGAGCGCTGATTGCGCCCGTTGCGCTAGCCGTGCAGGGCCATCTCGACCGCGCGCGGAAGAACAGCGCCCGCCGAGCCGGGGATCAGCAGATCGGCCAGATGGTCCTGACGGGTTTCGGTGCGGTTGACGATGACGACCGGAGCGCCGTTGCGTTTGGCGATCAACGGAAGTTTGGCGGCGGGATTGACGACGAGTGAGCTCCCGACGATCAGCAGCAGATCGGTGTTGCGGGCGGCTTCGATACTGCGGTCGAGCGCTTCGCGGGGAAGCGGCTCTCCGAAAAGCACGGTTGCGGTGCGCAGAATGCCCGCGCAGACCGAGCACGACGGATAGAGATCGCCATCGATCAATCGGCGCTGAATTGCGCTGCCGGCGAATGATGTTCCACAGTCGGTGCAGCGGACGATGTGCGCCGAACCATGGAGTTCGATGACCCGAGCCGGGTCCGAACCGGCGCGCTGGTGCAGTCCGTCGATATTCTGGGTCACGATGGCAGCGAGCGTTCCGTTGCGTTCCAGCTCCACCAACGCGCCATGCGCTGGATTGGGCTGGGCCGCCAGCAGCTTCGGATAGGAATCGAGCCGCCGTTCCCAATAGGCCCGGCGGCTTTCTTCGTTTTCCATGAAATCGCCAAGAGTTGGTGGCTTGCCGACCGTCCAGATGCCGTTCGGTCCGCGATAGTCCGGGATGCCCGATTCGGTGCTGATTCCAGCGCCGGTGAGCACGACGATACGCTCGGCGCCGCGCAACAACTCCGCCAGTTGGGCGATTCGATCCTGGATGGGTTCGCTATTGGAAGAGGACATCGAGCGCCGGTTCTCTCGTCACGCATCTTGTGTACGTACAGTGGATTTGCTACAGTTGCGGTGCAACACACCAGTGAATCGATCGGGATTCCCGATTCCGGGGAATCAGATTCCGGTGCGATCGCGCCCCGCGAATTTCCATAGTCGTCAATACGAAACCGAACCCTCGGTCTCAGGGGACGCGCGATGTTGCTCACCGATTCTGGAATCGACCAACTCGAACGCTGGCGGAACCGGATTGCCAGCCGGTTCAGCGCAATCATGCTCGGGCGACCGATCGATTCGGTCGAATCGTATCAAGGGATGCCCGAGTCTGGCGAATCCCAGCAGGCTGCTCGATCGCTCGACCCGCAACCGGAGGCGGATCTACTGCGCTTCCGATCGCGGTTGCGCGGTTCCGGCGCGACCACCAATCTGGCCAGACATGAGCAACGCGCGCGTGTGCTGGCTCTTCGCGGACTCTCTCAGGCGCGGGATGGGGAGTACGAGCGGGCGCAAACCACCTTTGCGTCCGCCGCGCGCCTCGATCCCCGGCTCGATCTGGCGCTGTTGCCCTCGTTTTGGGAACTCCCACGGCCAGCGCACGAGGTCGCAATCGCCGCCTTGCACGATGCCAATCGCGGGCGGGATGCGGCTGCATTGACCGCCACCATGCGCACGCGATTTCGACCGCGTGCGCTTCGGGGTATCGATCGCGCGACCGTTCAGGTCATCGATCGAAGCGAGCAGGGGTGAGATGGCAATGGCGGTGCGTTTGGCGTCGGCGCCGATCAACTGGGGGATCGAGACCCCGGATGGCGCGGGCAATCCCACGGCGGATGAGGTGCTCCAGAACTCGGTCGAAGCTGGGTATACGGGATTCGAGCTGGGGCCGCTGCACTATCTCGGACACGATGCCCGCGCGATCGGTGACCGGCTGAACCTATTTGGATTGGAACCGGTCGCATATTGGATGGCGATTCCGCTGGAACAGCCGTTTGGCGGCGAAATCGAAGCTGGAGTCCGCGACGCGCTGGCCACACTCCGGACGATCGGCGCCGAGCATCTGTTGATCAGCGATTTCGGCGATCCGGCGCGGTTGGCGATCGTTGGGCGGGTCGAAGCCCATCCCGAAACCTGGTGGGGTGATGACGATTGGGCGGATGTGCGCCGGTCGTTCATCGCCCTCGGTCGGCTGGGCGAGGAATACGGGATCGATGTGTCGCTGCATCCCCATGTCGGCGGGCATATCGAAAGTGGACGCGAGATCGAAAAAGCGCTCGTCGCGATCGACGGCACCGGGATTTCCGTGTGCATCGACACCGGCCATATCCGCATCGGTGGAATCGACTCGATACCGCTCATGCGACGACTCGGCGCCCAGGTGCACCACATCCATGCCAAAGATGTCGATCCGGCGATTCTCGAAGCGATGCAGCGGGAGGGCTATGGTTTCGCGGAAGCGGTCGGGAAGGGCCTCTTCTGCGATCTGGGCGCCGGTCTGGTGGATTGGGATGGACTCGCCCAGGCGATCGCGGAAACCGGCTATAGCGGCTGGGTCGTCGCGGAAGAAGACCAATTGCTGATGCCCGGACGGCAGGCGCCCTTCGTGTCGAACAAAGCCAATCGCGTCTTTCTGGCGGAACTGCTCGGCGTTTCCTGAACCAAACCCGAATCGTTGCGTTGGCCGGGACCGCTATCGGGCTGGTTTCGCTCAATTCCCGGCCGCGGTGCGTTTCTGCGTATCTTCGGTTTTCCGATCTGGCAGCCGGGTCGTCCGGCCGCCCGGGCGCCGCGCTGCTTCGAGACGATGCGCTAGAGTTGTCAGTCGGTGGACGACTGGAGGCTCGCACTTGGTATTTCTGGGTAGTCGTGAAGAAATGGGGCATGTGGGCTATGTACCGGCTCGCTGTCCGAAGTGCGGTCATCAAGGGCTGTTCAGCGTCTACGAGGCGCGCCGGAAGCTGACGGTGGTGGCGTTAGTGGCCTTGCCACTGTCGCAGCAGATGGTGGTCGAATGCCCGGCGTGCAATGTGCGCATGGGGGTGCCCCCCGAGCAGGCCGAACAACTGCAGCAGCAGATGATCACGCCCGATCGTCTGGCTCACATGGCGGCAAATGGCGCGGGTCCTGGTCAAGCGTCTCCCATGCCCGATCGATCGGCCACGTCCGTTGGGCGGACAGCCTATCAGGTGTTGCAGGTCGATCCGTTCGCGGAGCAGGAAGTGGTCGATGCCGCTTTCAAACGGCTGGCGCTCAAATACCATCCAGACACCTCGAAGGCGCCGGATGCCGCCGCGCGCATGCGAGAGATCATCGACGCACACAATGTGCTGACCGACCCCAGGAAGCGCGAGCGTTACGACGCCAGTATCGGCATCCGTCGCCCGGTCAAACTCCCCCCGGCGATGCGCGCCAGCGAAGTCTGAGGCGTGGGGCGGCTTGGGTCGTGAGACTTGAGCCTTGAGTCGTGAGTTTGGAGTTGGGGGCAGGATCTCTCGAGTCTCAGGACCCAAGACTCACGACTCAAGGCCCACGCCTCCGTCTCACACCGTCAGAATGAAATGCGGAACCCCGTGAGCGGGGTCCTTGTGAGCGTCGAGATTCGGACCGAGCTCGCGGATGGTTTCCTCGACCGAAGCCGAGACATCGGCCAGCGACTGCTCGACCGAGCGGACCCAGTCGTCACACAATCGGGCTTGATCGATTTCGAGCTGGAATTCGTCCTGATCGAGAATCGTCGCGGTACCGTCGGGTTCGACCCACAGGTCGAGCTCCAGATCGACATCCCGATAGTAGTTCTTGCGCAATTCGATCAGCGGCAGCGAGAAGTTGACGTAATAGCCAACCGTGCGGTCGTCACCGGTGCGGAAACGCAGCAGGGAATACCACCGGTCCGGGAAGAACCACTGATCCGCGCCGGTGCGTTGCAGGCGCTCGATCCCGGTGGGTGTGCGCACCTCGACCTCTTTCGGCCGGTAGAAGGTGAATTGGTGGTGGAGCAGGCGGCGCGAACCAACCGTGCTGGGAACGGTGATCCAGCCACCGTCGATTTCGTATTCCCAACATGCTCCGCGAAGCTTTTCTTTCCGGTAATAGAGCCGGTCTCCCATAGATCAACCCCCGAGAGGATCGTGCTCCGGAATGCCCGGGCGCCTCGGGTAGCGAACGAGTGATGACGCTATCTTATCCAGAATCACCAGCCGCGTCACCCCACAACCGGAAACAGGCGGGAGCAAATCGGCCGAAACCAGTTCGCCGCCGGTCAGCTCGATGGCGGTGCGGGCACGATTCAATTCGTCTTCGAGCGCCTCACCCTTGGGTAGCAGGGCCCGGCCACCGATGCGCAAAAAGGGCAGGACGATCTCTGCCAGCCCGGCCAGTCGAGTCACCGCCCGGGCAAGGGCGAGGTCATTTCGTTCCCGGTAATCCGGGTCGTGGGCGACGATTTCAGCACGCTCGTGGAGCGGGGTGATGTTGGTCAGACCGAGCTCAGCGGCGACCAGTTCCAGAAAACGCACCTTCTTGCCGGTCGCCTCGATCAGGGTGAAATGGATACCGGGCCGCGCGATCGCCAGCGGGATCCCGGGAATGCCCGAGCCGGTGCCAATGTCGACGGCTCGCAGACCGATACCGTCCGGCACGAATGGAAGCAGACGCAGCGATTCGGCGATCAGGCGATTGTCGACCGATTCGGAATCCCGAAGTGCCGTGAGATTGAATGTCCGGTTCCGATCGAGAATCAGATCGCGATAGACCGCGAGCTGGGCGCGTTGCTCCGGTGTGACCGAATCCCATTCGCCCGGCATCAAAGCGCTGAAATGATCTCGGCGGTCGCCGGCCGAGCCGGGCGGACCTTCATCACCTGGCGGGCTGCTTCGACGACGGCTGCCGGGGTCAATCCTGCCAATTCGCGCAACCGCGCCTGGGAGGCTTGTTCGAATACCCGGTCGGGCACGCCGATGTGCCGGGTGGGAATATCGATCGCCTCATCGGACAGGAGCTCGAGCACCGCCGAGCCGAAACCGCCAAGCTGGGTGTTTTCCTCGATGGTGACGATCGCGCGACAGCGCTTTGCCAGATCGACGATGGCATCGCGATCGAGCGGCTTGACGAAGCGCGCATCGAAGACCGCGGCGTCGACTCCATCGAGCGCGAGCATATCGGCCGCCTGGGAAGCGACATCGACCATCGAACCGATTGCCAGAATGGCGACATCATCGCCTTCGCGGAGCAGCTCGCCCTTGCCGATGGGCAGGATTTCCAGGGGCTCACCGGTGGGCACACCGAGTCCGGCTCCGCGCGGATAGCGAATGGCGGTTGGACCGCCGGTGATCGTCATGGCGGTGGCCAGCATGTGGCGAAGCTGGTTTTCATCCCGGGGGGCCATCAGGGTCATATTGGGCAAGCAGCGCAGGTAGCTCAGATCGAAGATGCCATGATGGGTGCGCCCGTCGTCGCCGGCGAATCCGGCCCGGTCGATCGCGAAAACGACCGGCAGTTTCTGCAAGCAGACATCGTGCAGCACCTGGTCGAATGCCCGTTGCAGGAAGGTCGAATAGATGGCGCAGACCGGTTTGACTCCCTGGGTCGCCAGACCGGCGGCAAAGGTGACGGCATGCTGTTCGGCAATGCCCACATCGAAAAAGCGATCGGGATGGACCTTCTGAAATTTGTCGAGCGAAGTGCCGGTCGGCATGGCGGCCGTGATACCCACGATCGAGTCATCGTTTTCCGCCAGCTCGATGAGGGTGCGGGCGAAGACCTCCTGGTATTTGGGAGGCGCGGGCGGAGCGCCATTGGCTCGCGGTTTGGCCGGGGCGGCAACGGCATGGCTGCGCTCGATGTCGTTGGCGGCGCCGGGAAAGCCCTTGCCCTTTTCGGTGACGACATGCAGGAAAACAGGACCATCGATTCGTTGGGCCTGGCGAATCGCGGACACCAACTGGCGCAGATCGTGACCGGGCACCGGACCGAGGTAGGTAAAACCCAGCTCCTCCCACATCATCCGGTGGTAGACGAATTCCTTGAACGAATCCTTCCAGCGTTTGCCGAGATCGACCAGCAGATCTCCCTGGGGGAGCCGTTCGAGAAATGATTGAAAATCGTCCCGGCCACGGGTATAGCGCGGATCGGTGCGCACCCGGTCGAGGTATTTGCTCATCGCCCCGACATTGGGCGCGATCGACATCTCGTTGTCGTTCAGCACGACGATGAGAGGAATATCGAGATTGCCGGCATTGTTGAGTCCTTCGAAGGCCATCCCGCCGGTGAGGGCGCCATCGCCGATGATCGCGACGACTCGATCGTCATTCTTGGGATCGAGCAGCCGCTTGGCCACGGCCATCCCGAGCGCGGCGGAGATCGCGGTGCTGGCGTGTCCCGCGCCGAACGCGTCGTGAATGCTTTCGTCCCGGGAAAGAAAACCCGAGAGACCGCCTTCCTGCCGGATGGTGTGGAACCGGTCCTGCCGGCCGGTCAAGAGCTTGTGCGGATAGGCTTGATGCCCGACATCCCAGACGAGCAGATCGTCGGGGGAGTCGAATACATAGTGGAGCGCGATCGTGAGCTCGACCGCGCCGAGCCCCGCGCCCAGATGCCCACCGGTTTGGGTGACGACATCGATCATTTCCGCCCGGATCTGATCGGCGATCTGCTCCAGCTCATTGAGCGAGCACCCGTGCAGATCGGACGGATCCTGTATCGAGTCGAGACTTGCCATGCGATTTCGTACCTTTCGGGGGACCAGTGCGGCGGGATACCGGATATGATCGAGGCGGCTGTTCGCCGCCATCGAAGCCGCGCCGTGGGCAGATCCGGGTGGAATGAGACCGGAACGCCGTCGATCTGCCGCGTCCATGCCCCATGATGATAAAGCGCCCGGCGAACGGCTGCCATTGCGGCGATCCGTCTCTATCGAATACGAGGAATCGATGAACGAGGTTTCTCCCGAACCGCCCGCTACCCCTCCCACCCGCATGATCGCGATCGATGCCGGAGCGGGCACGCAGGACATCCTGATCTATGAGGCCGGCAAGCCCTGGGAAAATCTGGTCAAGCTGGTGGCGCCATCGCAGACCCAAATCGCCGGGCAGCGTATCCGGCGGGTGACCGCATCCGGAAGGCCGCTGCATCTGGCGGGTGTGGTCATGGGGGGTGGCGCATCGAGCGACGCGGTCCGCGATCATCTCGCGGCCGGATTGCCGGTGAGCGCGAATTCGTCGGCGGCGCGGACGATGCACAACGATCTGGCAAAGGTCGCCGCCATGGGAATCCAGATTCGGGATGATGCGCCCGCGGGAGCGGAGGTCGTCGAGCTGGGGGATGTCGATCGAGATGGATTGCGGGAGGGGTTGGCTCGTTTCGGGGTCGAATTGCCGGATGCGGCAGCCATCGCCGTCCAAGACCATGGATTCCGGCCGGGATCGGGAAACAACGAGGTGCGCTTCGAGTATTTGCAGTCACTCATCGCGGGCGGGGGGCGGTTGGAGGACATGATCTTTTCGGCTGCGCCACCCGATATGTTGCGCATGGCCGCGGTGCAGGAAAGCTGGCCGGGCGTATGGTTGATGGACACGGGTGCGGCCGCGGTGATCGGAGCGATGGGTGACCCGGTGGTGGCGGACGCGGCCGAGGGCTCCGGCGCGATTCTGGTCAACGTGGGCAATATGCACACCTTCGCCACACTCGTGCGCCGGGGACGGCTCTTGGGGCTCTTCGAACATCACACCGGGGGAATCGACGCGGCGATCATCGGCCGGTTGGTGGAGGGGTTGCGCAATGCCACCCTCGATCCGGCAACGTTTCGTACCGAATTCGATGGGCATGGCGCGGCGTTCGACGAGGAGTACCGAGGGCTGGAACCATTTCAATTCGTCGCTATCACCGGGCCGAACCGGGAAATCGCGCGCGGTCTCGGTTATCACGAAGCCGCGCCGCACGGCGACATGATGCTCACGGGCGCGTTCGGTCTGGTCGATGCCGTGCTGACGCGGACGGCGCGCCACTCGTAACGCCTGGAGGGTCCGATTCAGTGTCCGTCTCGACCAATGGGATGCTCGTGCAGGAACTCGGTCAGCATCGGAAAGAAGCGTTCCGGTTCTTCCATATGGCAAAGATGCGATGAGCGTTCGAAGATTTCGAGCCGCGAGCCGGCGATACCGGCATGCATCGTTTCTGAGCATTCGGGGATGACTTCATCGTAACGCCCGCAGACGATCAGGGTCGGGATCTCGATTTCGCTCAATCGATCGCGCCGGTCCCACGATTGCAGGTTGCCGGTGAGCGTGAATTCGTTCGGGCCCCACATCGTGTTGTAGACCGCGGTTCCCATCTCCGCCATCGAGCGGGCGAGCTCAGCGGGCCATGGCTGCACCCGGCAAAGATGCCGCTCCAGCAGGATCTGAACCGCGGCCAGGTATTCGGGGTTCTCGTAATCTCCAGCCGCCTCGGAGCGCTTCATCGTTTCGACGGTTTCTGCCGGGAGCTGGTGGAGCAGCATTTGCATGCCGTCATGGCATTGGATCGTCGAAGCCGCGCCGCTGTAGAGGACGAGCGTTGCCAGCTGCGATTGATGATGCAGCGCGTATTCGAGCGCCAGAAATGCGCCCCACGACTGTCCCAGCAGATGCATCCGCTCGAATCCCAGCGCGGCTCGAACCGTATCGACTTCTTCGACGAACCGCTCGACGATCCAGAGCGATGGATCGTCCGGATGCTCCGAGCGGCCGCACCCGAGCTGATCGTAGCGAACGACCCGATATCCGGCGGTGGCCAGCGACATGAGCGCTTCGAGATAGGTCGAACCGGCGCCGGGCCCACCATGCAGGAGCAGGAGCGGTTCACCGTCTCCGATGGCTTGGTACCAGACCTTTCCGCCTGGCACCTCGATGAAACCCTCGGTCGCATTCGCGAATATATCGGTTGTCGCAGTCATCTCGTGTCGTTCCTCGAATTCATCAGAGCGATCATGTGCGGGAATGGGCAGCTCAGCCACGGCTATTGTGCAGAGCGCGATGAGCGGGTGTCATCCATTCGGCCAGGCGCAGAAGCAGGTCGGTCGAGAGCGCCAGGGCGGTGATGGCGACCGTCCCAGCCAGAATCATCGATGGCCGGTTGAAGGCAATCCCTTGGAAGAGTAGGGTGCCGAGACCGCCGGCATCGATCCAGGCTGTGACCGTGGCCAGCGAGATGGTGCTAACAGTTGCGATGCGTAATCCGGCGATCAGAACCGGCAGCGCGAGAGGCAGGTGAACGCGCGTCAACGATTGCGATGGTGTCATGCCGGCCCCACGCGCGGCTTCGAGCACGGTCGGATCGACCCCGGCGAGACCCGCCTGGAAGTTCCGCACGAGCGCCAATTGCGCATAGGCGGCCAGCACCACGATGGCCGGGTTGCGCCCGAGTCCCAGCGGAGGAATGAGAAAGGCGAGAAACGCCAGACTGGGAATCGTATAGATCGCGCCCAGGATCGCGATCGTGGTGAAGCGCAATCGTGGAATGATCGAGATCAGGATTCCGAGCGGGATCGCGACCACGAGCGCCAGCAGGATCGAAAGACCGCAGAGCACGATGTGATCCCAGGTGAGGTCGAGCACCTCGTGCCAATGGTCGAACAGGTAGTCGAGGCTCATGGGGTTTCGACGGGATGCGTGCGAGCAATCTGCCGCACCGTTTCCAGATCGAGCAGTCCGACCGGTTCACCCCGATCGTCTGTGAGTCCGATCTGTTTGGAGCCGGAGCTGAGCATGGAGCCGAGGGCGGCGCGGACATCGGTGTGGGCCGCGATCTGCTGGGATGGAACCGGAGTTCCCGGCGGCAGCGGGCGGGCAACCGATCCGGATTCGATCAGACTGAGTCGCCGGAGGGCGTCGCTCGCCCCGACGAGGTCGGAAACGAAGGCGTCGGCGGGATCGGTCACGATATCGAGCGGGTCGCTGGCCTGGACGATCCGACCCTCGCGCATGATCACGATCCGGTCCGCGAGCCGGACCGCTTCGTCGATATCGTGGGTGACGAAAACGATCGTCTGGCCGAGTTCCTGATGGATGCGGCGCAGCTCGGTTTGCAGGTGGGAACGGGTGATGGCATCGAGCGCGCCGAATGGCTCGTCCATCAGCATCGCCGGTGGTCCGACCGCGAGCGCGCGGGCGAGCCCGACCCGTTGTTGTTCCCCACCTGAAAGCTGCGCCGGAAAGCGGCGGCGATAGGCGCCGGGGGGTAAGCCGACCAATCCCAGCAATTCGTCGATGCGTTCGTTCGTCCGCTTCCTGTCCCATTTCAGGAGTCGCGGAACGACGGCGATATTGTCCTCCACCCGCATATGCGGAAAGAGACCGGTTTGCTGGATGACATAGCCGATACGCCGCCGCAGATCCGGCGCCGGCATCGAATGGCTGTCCGCGCCGTCGATCCTGATCGCGCCGGACGTTGGCTCGATCAGGCGGTTGGTCATCTTGAGCAGGGTGGTCTTGCCACAACCGGACGGTCCGAGCAGAACGACGAAATCGCCGCGCGCGATCGAGAGCGACACGTCGTCGACTGCTGGCCGGATTGCGTTCGGGTATGACTTGGAAACGCGATCGTATTCGATCGCGGTTGTCGCTGCGTCTCGGATTCTCTGCTGTTCGCTCACGCTGGCCGGTACACCCTGTCGCGGTCGGATCCGCCGGGCAACGCGCAGTTGCCCGGCGGAATGCGGATCGAACGGTATCAGGCGGAGATCAAACCCTGCGCCTCGAGGAAGGCTTTGGCGACCTCTTCCGGCGATTTCTGCTCGTCGCCCACGACCTGTCCATTGAGACCGATCTGCACCTCGGTGGTGATGAGCTGGGCGACGGCGTTCAGCGCGTCGGCAATGCCCGGATTGGCGTCGAGTGCCGCCTGGCGGACGACCGGGGCGACATGATACGGCGGCCAGAGATTCTTGTCGTCTTCCAGCACGAGCAGATCATTGAAGCCGATCTCCGCATCGGTGGAGAAGGCGAGCACGACATTGGCGTCGCCATCCATCAACGCCTGGTATTTGATTCCCGGCGCGACGCCGTTGACCGTGGCCGGAAAATCGCCATAGATGGTGCGCAGCCCCTTGAGCCCATCGTCCCGTTCCTCGAAATCGACCGGGGCCGAGAAGACGAGATCGACCGAGCTTGCCAGCGCGACGAGCTGGGAGATCGTGGTGAGCTCGTGCTCCTGCGCGAAGTCCTTTTTGACGGCCAGCGCCTGGGTATCGTTCATTGGCGACTGGTCGAGCCAGACGAGGTCGAACTGCTCCTGATAGTGCGCCTTCACATAGTCGTAGACCGCGGTCGATGGATCCTCGTCGCCGGCGCTCGGGGTGCCGCCGAGTCCGGGAACATCGCTGAGCGCTCCACCAAGCACGACCAGCAGACCGGTGCCCGTGTATTCGGGATAGAGATCGAGATCGCCAGAGAGCAGCGCCTGCTGGGCCACCACCGTACCGCCGAGGTTCAGTTTGCGTTCGACCTCCAGCCCCGCATGTTCGAGGAGGAGCGCGTAGATCTCGCCGATGATGATCGATTCGGGGAAGTCCTTCGAGCCAACCCGTACCTTCGATTGGGCAGCCGTATCGAGCCGGCCCAGCGCGGCCATGAGCGGGGCCAGCGCGGCGCCCTTCATGATCGTGCGGCGCGTCGTGTACATATGCATCGTCCTTTCACGATGAATCGCTTCTTGCCGCCGACGTGACGGCTTTCGTCAGACAGGAGTCGAAACAAGTCGCTGGAATCCGGCGAGGGATGCTTCGGCGCCGAGCGCGAGCAGCGTCACCGGGATCGCGCCGACCAGGAGCAAGCTGAAATCGTAGAGGGTCAGGCCGCTGGTGATGAAGCGTCCCAGCGTACCGACACCGATGAACGCGGCGAAGGTGGCGCTGGCGATCACCTCGATGGCGGCGGTGCGCACTCCGGTGATGATGACCGGCAGGGCAAGCGGAAGACGCACGCGCAGGAAGACCTGCGGGCCGGTCATGCCGAGCCCCCGGGCGTTTTCGATGATCGACGGGGCGACCCCTCGCAAACCGGCGTCAGTGTTGATGATCAGCGGCGGGCCGGCGAGCACGGTGAGCGCGATCAGCGCGAGTGCGAAGTTCCGATCCCAGAATGGCGCGAACTGGCCGATCTGGCGCCGGTAGGGATAGAGCAGGAAGAGGACCGAGATACTCGGGATCACCCGCAGCGCGGCAACGAACCCGACGACGACCGGACCGCCTCGCCAGCGAGACGCGAGCACACCGAGCGGTACGAAAACCAGCACGCCGATGACGAGCGCATAGAAGCTCAATTCGACATGCAGGACGAGCGCATCGAGGAATTTCTCCCGGTTTTGGTCGATGTAGTCGATTGCCGCACGCAGCAGGTTCACACGATTCCGATCGGTTGGGGGCCATCACTCCAGCGCGCGGGCCGCTGGTGGGAACGATATCCGCTCCAGACTACCGCACAAGTGACGCCGGGGCGGGTTCTTTGTGAGAATCTCCGGGGCGATCCGGCTGGAATGTGTGTGCTAGGCTATGAAATTGGCTCGCGAACGCCGGAAGTTTCCGACGGCTCTCGCCGGGCTGTGTCCGTGTGGGGACACCAATCGAATTTGGCACTCAGCGATGTATTTGGAGTTGACGGTGACCGAGAGCAATCCCCGATTCAGTATTCAGGCCCTCGATGTTCACAAGACCTATGATACCGGCACCGCCAAGGTACCGGCGCTTCAGGGAATCAGCCTGGCCATCGAGCCGGGCGAAATGGTGGCGGTCATGGGACCGTCCGGGTGTGGCAAGACGACGCTGTTGAATTGCCTCTCCGGTCTCGACAAGGTCGATTCCGGGCAGATTCTGCTGGAAGGCAAGGATCTTGCGAAGCTGTCCGACCGCGATCGCACCCAGTATCGCGCGCTGCGAATGGGCTTCGTGTTCCAGGTCTACAACTTGCTGCCCGTGCTCAATGCGGTCGAGAATGTGGAGCTCCCGCTTCTGTTAGCCGGCGTCAAACCGAAAGTGGCACGGGAACGGGCGCTGGGCGCGCTCGATCAGGTCGGGCTGCGCGAATGGGCGAAACATCGTCCGGCGGAGCTGTCGGGCGGGCAACGGCAACGGACCACGATCGCGCGGGCGCTGGTGAATCGGCCAGCCATCGTATGGGCGGACGAACCGACCGGCGCGCTCGATTCCTCGACCGCCAACGAGATCATGGCGCTCATGCGGAAACTCAACAAGGAAGACGGTCTGACGATCGTGCTGGTGACGCACGATGCCGCAGTTGGCGCGCAATGCGAGCGGCTCATCGGTATGCGAGATGGTCTGATCACCAGTGATGACGCCCAGATCGTCGAGGTCCCCGAATTGGTTGGCGCGGTCTAACTGCCCGCCACCATCTTTCATCGTACCTATTGGGGAGTAAGCGGAATCGATGAACGAAATATTCGGCGTGCCCATGAACTCGATCATGGTCGTGCTGCTCGTGCTTTTGGGCATCTGCCTGCTGGTGGTGGCCTGGATCGCATTGCGGCGGACCCTGCTGTTCAAGATGGGCTTGCGCAATGTGCCTCGCCGGCCAGCGCAAACGGTGCTGGTCATCATCGGCTTGATGCTTTCGACGTTGATCATCGCCGCGGCGTTCGGTACCGGCGATACGATCGACAATTCGGTGACGTCGATCACCTACAGCATTCTCGGACCGGTCGACGAAGTCGTCATCTATAGCAATTCCGAAGACGGCGAAGCCAGTGTCCAGGCGCTGGGAAGCCAAACCATTCCAGCCGATACCGTGCAGCGGGTCGACGCTCTTTTCGAAGGGACGGGTCTGATCCATGCCACCATGCCAATGCTCCTGGAAGAGGTGCCGGTCTTTCTTTTCGACGGCGAAGCGCCCACCAGTGCCCAGGACATGATTGCTGCCGCGCAGGGAGGCCATATCCTGGCGGCGGAACCGAGCGCCAATCTGGCCGGGGTCGATCCGGCCGCAATCGGACCATTCGGGGGGTTGACCGCGACCGACGGTTCATCGATCGATCTGGCCGCGTTGCCCGAAGATCAGATCGTCATCAGCGAAGCGACTGCCAAGAAGCTGGATGCGAAGGTGGGCGATTCGCTCGGCTTCAGCTTCGGCAATGTGCCGATGGCGGCCACGGTGGCCGCCATCGCGCAGGACTCGTTGCTGAGCGGCCAGACCAACAGCACATCGCTCGGGATGGTGATGCCGCTCGACCGGTTGCAGCAGATCACCGGCAAGCCCGATGCCATCACGCTGGTGGCGATTTCCAATACGGGCGCAACCCGCGGGAGTCTCGGCAATGTGGATGAGATCGTCGCCAAGCTCAAGACGGAATTCGCGGGCAGCTCGATCGGTGTCAATCAGATCAAGAAAGATAATATCGAAGCGGCGCAGCTGGCATCGAGCGCGTTCACGACCATCTTCGTGGTCTTTGGGCTCTTCTCGATCGGCGTCGGTATTCTCCTGATCATCCTCATCTTTTCGATGCTGGCAGCCGAACGACGGCCAGAAATGGGAATGGCGCGCGCGGTCGGCGCCCAGCGCGCGCAGTTGGTGCAGCAATTCCTGAGCGAAGGCACGGTCTACGCACTGCTCGCCGGTTTGGTCGGGGCGTTTCTGGGCACCGGCGCCGCCTATCTGATTGCCTTCGGGTTGGGTCGCCTGTTCAGCGATTTCTTCGATATCGAACCGTATGTCAGCCCGCGCAGTATGGTGGTGGCGTATTGCATGGGGGTGGTGATTACCTTCATCGCGGTGATCTATGCCTCCATCCGCAATAGCCGCCTGAATATCGTCGCCGCGATTCGCGATATTCCCGATGTGTCCAGTCCGGTGCGGAAGAAGCGCACGCTGATTTTCGGTGCGCTGGCGGTGGTCATCGGCGCCTTGCTGGCGATGATCGGATTGAATGGCGACAGCGCTTTCGCGGCCTATGCGGGGCTGAGCATTCTGCCGTTCGGAATCGCATTCTTCCTCCGGTTCTTCGGGGTGCCGAGCCGGTTGGTCTATTCGATCGTCGGCCTCTATCTGGTCGTCCTTTGGCTGCTGCCCGATTCGGTTTCGACCCGGCTCTTCGGAGAGCTGAACGGCGACATCGAGATGTTCTTCTTGTCCGGCATCTTTCTGGTTGCCGGCGCGACCGTGCTGATCGTTCAGAATCTGAATCTTCTGCTGGGGATCGTGAATCGCATCGGTGGCATCTTCGGTGGAGCATTGCCATCGGTGCGCACCGCGATCGCATTTCCTGGCGCGACTCCCTCGCGCACGGGTATGACGATCGCGATGTTCAGTTTGATCATCTTCTCGCTGGTGATGTTCAGCACCATCAACGAGAACTTCGCCGGCGCATTCCTGGGCGATGCGGCGAATGCGGGCTGGGATATCCGGGCAGACCAGGGCGGCGCCAATCCGATCGGCAGCAGCGCCGATTTCGAGAAGCTGTTGCAGGACCGTGGGTTCGACACGACCCAGATCGCGGCCATCGGCCAGGGCACGACCGGGTTCGGCGGAAAAGTCCGGCGCGTGGGCGGCGATTGGGGCAACATCTTCATTCATGGCATGGATGAGGGGCTGATCACGGAGTCGGCCATCACCTTCCAGCAGCGCGCCGCCGGATTCCCGGATGATGCCTCGATTATCGAAGCCCTCAAAACCCGGCCCGATGTCGCCGTGATCGACGCATCGGCGCTGGCCGGTCAATCAGGGTTTGGCGGCGCGGTGCCGGATGCGTTCACATTGAGCGCTCCGGCTGGCGACCCAAGCCAGGAGGCCGTCGAGCCGGGCGATCAGGACTTCGCGCCCGTACCGGTCGAGATCGAGGGACCGGGTGGAACGACCGTGCAGGTCGAGATCATCGGGATCATCGATACCAAGATCAGCTCGCTGATCGGCTTGTTCGCCCCGATGGCGACGATGGACCAGGTACTCCCGGCTCCGCCGCTCACGTCCTATTTCATCCGGTTGAACGATCCGAGCAAGTCGTCCGCGGTTGCCAAGGAGATCGGGCAGAAGCTGCTCATCAACGGGGTGCAGTCGGTATCGATCAAAGACGAATTGGAAGGTTTCCAGTCGCAGGCGCGCAGCTTTCTCTATATCTTCCAGGGCTTCATGGGATTGGGATTGATCGTCGGATTGGCGGCGATCGGCGTGATCGCATTCCGGGCCGTAGTGGAACGACGCCAGCAGATCGGCGTCCTGCGGGCGATCGGGTTCCAGAGCCGGGCGGTTTCGCTCTCGTTCCTGATCGAAACGGCCTTCGTGGTGTTGCTGGGATGCCTCTCCGGAACGGTGCTCGGCTTGCTGCTCGCCCGGAATCTCTTTGCCGGAGACGATTTTGTCGAAGGCGGTCTGGCGTTGCAGATTCCGTGGGCGCAAATCATCTTCATCCTGGTGCTGACCTTCGTGGCCGCATTGCTGATGACGATGATCCCGGCGCGCCAGGCATCGAAGCTGGCTCCGGCCGAAGCGTTGCGATACGAATAGGGCTCGCCTGGCATCGTATGCGAAGGGAGGGACGCCCATCGGCGTCCCTCGCCGTTTTGCCGGATAATCGATGCGACGGCGGCAACAGGAGAGGAGCGCGGGATGAAGGTGGGCGGTGTTCTCAACCACCGGCTGGCGATGGTGATCGCGGAGATGGGACACACCGACGGTCTGACCGTGGCGGATGCTGGATTGCCCGTTCCCCCGCAGGTGGAACGGATCGACCTGGCGGTGAGTCCCGGCGTACCCGGTTTCGCGCAGGTGCTGGAGGCAATTGCCGCTGAATTGAAGGCGGAAGCGATCGTCATCGCCCGGGAGGCGTTCGACCGGAATCCGGAATTGCTGCGGACGATCGAACGATGCTTTCCAGGAATCCCGATCGAAGCCGTACCGCATGAGGCGTTCAAGACGCTCACTCGGGAGACCCGCGCGGTGGTTCGTACCGGCGAATGCACCCCGTATTCGAATGTGATCGTGCGGAGCGGAGTGATCTTCTGACGGACCGGAGACGACTCCATCGGACAAACATTGGTAGGATTTGGGGAGAGCTTCCCCGCTTGCGATGATGCAGGCCTCCGAGAGACCTGACTGGTTCGGCCCGCGTCTGGGGTTCGGTCCGGCGTGGTTGCGTGAAGTGAGAACAGATACTTGGCACGTGATCGACATGTGAAGATCGTTACCACCCTGGGTCCCGCGGTTGCCGGGCGCGACCGGTTGCGGGATTTGATCGTTGCCGGCGCCGATATGGTGCGGGTCAATGCCGCGCACGGAAATCCCGAAGAACGCTCCAAACTGATCGACGATGTGCGCTTCGTGAGCAACGAGGTTGGCAAACAGGTTCCGATCCTCTTCGACCTGCGCGGGCTCAAGATTCGCACCGGTCCACTGACCGGCGACGAGAAGATTCCGATCGGGCGCGGCAGCGTGGTCGAGATCGTGCCGGAACCGGTGCCGGTGACCCCCAAACGAATCGGTATCGACTTCCCGGATCTGTTGAGCGTGATTCAGCCGGGTAGCCGGTTGCTCATCTCCGATGGTCTGATCGAGCTGATGGTCGACCGGATCGAGCGAGACAAAGCGATTTGCAAAGTCGGACGCGGTGGATTGCTGCTCGGGCGGCAGGGGGTGACCTTGCCGGGGGCGTCGATCGAGGGAGGGGCATTGACGCCCGGGGATCGCGAGGATATCCAGTTCGCGGTCAAACACGAGGTCGATTTCCTCGGGTTGAGCTTCATCAACGATGCCAGCGATCTGGTGATGGCGCGCGGCGTTGCCGCCGCTCACGGTTCGACCACGCCGGGGTTGATCGCCAAGATCGAACGACCCGATGCCCTGCAAAACGTGCGCGATATCGCGCAGCAAGCGGACGGTATCATGGTCGCGCGGGGCGATCTGGGCGTGCAGTTGCCCCCGGAAAAGGTGCCGCGCGCGCAGAAGGACATCATCGGCTGTTCCAATGCCCTGGGTGTACCGGTCATTACCGCCACCCAGATGCTGGAATCGATGATCACCCAGCCGATGGCGACTCGCGCCGAAACGAACGATGTCGCCAATGCCGTGTGGGATGGCACCGATGCGGTCATGTTGTCGGCCGAATCGGCGGTTGGGCTCTATCCGATCGAAGCCGTCGAAACGATGGCGCGCATTATCAAGGAAGCGGAACGAGATGGTCCGATCCGCACCACCGCATCGCTCGAACCGATCCCGACACGGGGCGATACCGCGCTGGCGGTGGCCGATGCGATCGCCCGGGCGGCCTATGAGTTGGCCGAAGGCGCACACATCCAGCGCATCGTCGTCTTTACGCTCACCGGCAATGCCGCCAAGCGGATCGCGAAATACCGACCTTCGGCGCCGATCCTCGCGGTGACCAATGACGAGACGACCGCCCGGCGGTTGAATATCGTCTGGGGTATCACCTCGGTCGTGGTGCCGCTGGAGCACGATCCGGATGTCATGTTCCGCAAGACCGGAAAACAGATCATCGAGGCTGGGTTGGCTGACAAGGACGAATACACGTTGATCGTCGGCTCATTGCCGATGATGCGGGTCGCCGGGAAAACGAACCTGCTGCATATTCGGAGACTGGGCAGTTAGATCGGACAGCGGCAAGCGTTGCGCTGACACCCTGATAGTCCGGAGCTCAAGACCTCGTTCTGAAGTCCCATTCCACTGGAAGGCAGCATCGCCTGATACGAATCGAGGAGCCTGGCGCACACGGTGTCCACTCGGCCGGAGGTCCCCAGCGCGGTGTGCTCGACCGAAAGGAACATTCCCTCCTGATGAAAGCGTTCGTAAAGCGATCGGCCACCGAGCAGGGGATGGAATTCCGAGAGATGCCGGTTCCCGAAGTCGGAGATACCGAGCTGCTGGTTCGGGTGCGGGCAATCGGGGTCGGTGTGCACGACGGATATTTTGTACCGCCGGCCGCCCCCTATCCCTATGTCATCGGTATCGAGGCTGCCGGAATCGTCGAGGGCATCGGCAAAGCAGTGACAACGCATCGGCCCGGTGAGCGCGTTGCGTTCGTAAGTGCAATGCAGCCCAAAGGTGGCACCTGGGCCGAATACGCGGTGGTGGAGAGCCGATCGCTCCTCGTGCGCATTCCAGATGGGATGACGTTCGAGGAAGCTGCCGCGGTGCCCGTCGCCGGAAACACGGCGATCCGCGCTCTCATGTGCGTCGACCTGCAAGCGGAAGACACATTGTTTGTCGCGGGTGGCTCGGGCGCTATTGGCACCTTCGCCATACAGCTCGCGACCGCGAAGGGATATCGCGTGGCTGCGTCGGCGTCGGCCCGGAACCATCGCTACTTGGAGTCACTCGGAGCCGAAAAGGTAGTCGATTATCGAGACCCGGATTGGCCGGAGCAGCTCCTCTCCTGGTGTCCCGGCGGCGTTGGGGCCGCTATCGGCATTCAACCGGGGACGGCTCAGCAAAGTGAGCGTGTGCTCCGGCGTGGTGGAACGGTTGTTGCTGTGTCGGGGGATCGGTTCGTTCCAGAACGAGGCGTTGTCTTGAAGCAACTTCCTGTCGACGTCGACGTAACGGCGGCTGTGCAGCAGCTCATGGATCAGGTGGCTTCCGGGAGCATTCGACTCGAGATCGAGCGCGTCTACCCATTCTCGGAGGCCCCGAATGCATTGGCGCAAGCAGGGACACGCCACACGCGTGGAAAACTGGTCCTCAGCCTGGGGTCCTGAAAAGACATCGATGTGTCGTGGGAGGGCCGATCGTCGGCTCGGGATCGAAACATAGGCATCAGGCAGGAACGACCGGGCTACAGCCTCAGCACTGATCGCGAGAAATCCGGACGACCGGGGGATTTGGCCCCGAAGCGCTCATTCCTGCGCCGGCCCGGGAGCGGTCGCATGGTGCGTTTCCAGCTTGTAGCAGCAATGGTTGCTAACTTCGCGGCAGCGATACCACTACGATCGGCGTACCGGGGTGACCGTGCGAGATGAGAAAGCTGCCACCCTGCATTTCGATCAGGCGACCGGCCACGGCCAAACTGAGCGCCGATTCGCGCCGCCGGTGCGCCGATTCCCATCGAACCCGGGCAGCA
>JBIQLF010000019.1:20405-36887 GCA_044464585.1 Thermomicrobia bacterium | reverse complement strand
ATCTTCCTCCCGAGCAGCAAGGCACCCTCGATGTCGAGAAGATCGAATCATCCGGCAAGCAGCTGATCCAGTATTGAGTGGGTTTCAGATACCTGGGCGTCACGCATGAGCCGGTTTCGGGGAGCGGTCTATACTTCGGAGACAGATATCACCGGTCGAGCGCAGAACGCGTTCCCGGCAGCGCTCCCATCGAAATGAGCAAGCATTCAATCATGACCACGACCACTTCTCCCGTCTCCACCGCCGACCGCCGCATCGTCGTCGCCGATGAGCTCGGCTATTGCTGGGGAGTGCGCCGCGCACTCGACATCATCGAAGACGCGGCAAAACCCACCGCGCCCATCGCCCCGATTGGCGACATCATTCACAATCCGCAGGTCGTGTCACGCTTGCGCGAGAGCGGGGTCGTCGGCGCCGATTCGGTCGATACCGCGGCCCGCGAAGGATTCAAGCGGGTGGCCATTACCGCCCACGGGATGGGACCCCATCTCGCCGAGCAGGCCACGCAGGCCCAGCTGGAGTTGATCGACACCACCTGCCCGCTCGTTACCAAGGTCCAGCGTCTTGGGCAAAAACTGGTGCGCCAGGGCTATTTCCTGGTCGTCTATGGCGACTCATACCATCCCGAGGTCAAAGGCATTTTGGGGTGGGCCGCAACCAGCAAATCAGTCGCGGCCAAGCACATCGAAGATCTTCCCTGGAATGCCAAACGCGGCGAAGAAGGCGAAGGCAAGATTGCGCCGCCGCGCAAAGTGGCGGTCGTCAGCCAAACCACCAAGAACATCGACGAGCTGATGAAGTTCGCCAATGAGCTCCAGGCGATGGTCGTGCCACTGGGAGGCGAATTCCGCCTCTGCAACACCATTTGCGAACCGACCAGCGAACGCCAGAATGCGCTCAAACGCCTGATCGATCGCGATCATTGCGATCTCGTGCTCGCCATCGGCGGTCGCAAGAGCAGCAACACCGCCCGGCTGGCGGAAGTCGCATCCCATATGGGCGTCGAGAGTCATCACATCGAACGTCCGGACGACATCCAGTCCGAGTGGCTCGACGGCAAGACCACCGTGGGCGTTACCGCCGGAGCATCCACCCCTGACGAAGTCATCCAGCAGGTCGTCGACGCCATCGCGGCCCACGGATTCGCTCCCCCGGTTGGCGGAATCCGCGCCATCGACCCCGATTACGTCCCGGCGTACTAGCAGCCGGGGTCCAGGTCCCAGGCCAGCAACTCGATCGGTCCAAGGACGACGCCATGGGCTGGGACGCGTCGCGTACGCAGGGTCCTGAGGTCCGGCCGGGATCATCAGATCGGCCGTGGGTTCTGGACGACCACGGAGTAGAAAAGCAATTCAGGATCGCGTTGCCGCGGCGTGCGTCGCGTGATCGGTCATCGGTTGACATCTCGCCAAACCCGCCTGTATCGTATGTTGCATGCAACATGCAACCGGATTCCGCGTCGATTCGAAGACACGCGAGCAGGCGACCTA
Source organism: Thermomicrobia bacterium (assembly GCA_044464585.1). Taxonomy (GTDB): domain Bacteria; phylum Chloroflexota; class Chloroflexia; order Thermomicrobiales; family UBA6265; genus JAMLHN01. The sequence goes on along the minus strand of JBIQLF010000019.1, from coordinate 35,397 downwards.
CGAGACGTTGCGCCAAGCGATTACTCAAGGCCGGTTTACCGAGGGTGAACCGTTAGTCGGCAGCCGTATCGCGACCGAGCTCGGCGTCAGCCGGATCACGGTCGCAAATGCATTCAAGCGACTCTCGGCCGAGGGATTCATTCGGCTCGTTCCCCATAAGGAAGCAGTCGTCGCGCCATTGGACCGGGGGGACATCCGTCAGATCTATCTGATGCGGGCGGAACTGGAAGCGCTGGCCGCGCACGAGGCCGCTGGGCGCGTCGCCCCGGTCGATATCGACAATCTCCGCGAAATCAACCGCGAACTGGCGGCGCTCGAAGCTGACTCCGAGCCCGATGTGCGTCAGCTACGTGGCATCGATATCCGCTTTCACCGGCGGCTGCGCCGAATCTCGGGTATGCCGATGCTGATTGCCACACTGGATAATCTGGCCGACCAGGGCGAGGGCTACCGCGCCCGGCTGCTGGATACGCGCTTCCTGGTCATTCCAACCGCTGCTCGCCACGAACCCATCATCGCCGCCCTCGAGGAACGAGATCCGGAACGCGCCGCCGAATCGATGCGTCAGCACGTCCATCAGGGACTCGATGCGTTCATGGAGATTCTCGATTCGCCATAAGTCAGGTCTTATTGAAGAGTCACGCCCCCTACATATCCCACCGGCAGGGAGCCGGCGGATTCGAACAGTGCACCGGCGATGCGGCCGGAAAAGAGGAGGAATCGGTTCATGTCGAAGTCCAATCTCACTCCAGGACAACAACTGAGCGCCTTGCTTCATCAACGGAACGCAGGGTTCCTCTCGCGCCGGCGATTCCTGCAGGGAACCGCGGCGCTCGGCGTTGCGCTGCCGCTGGCAACCGCTCTCGAACAGGGCGGAATGGCCATTGCCCAGGACGCGCCAGCGGGCCAGCTCGCGATCGCCATGCAGCGCGTGCTCGTTTCACTCGATCCCCATGGCGCACAAAGTGTCGAGGAGCCAACGGCGGTCATCGCCACCCATATTTTCGGCACCCTGATCACACGTGACGGTTCGACCGGTGAGCTGCTCCCCTCACTTGCGACGGAGTGGACGGCGACCGATGACACGACCTGGCAGTTCACCCTGCGTGACGGTGTCGTCTGGCAGGATGGCAGTCCATTCACCTCGGCAGACGTCAAGGCCTCCCTGGAGCGAGTACTCGAACTGAAAGGACCGCTCGCACCGCTCTGGGCCAGCGTGACCGAAATCGGTACACCAGACGACCAGACCGTTACCATCGCCACCAGCGAGCCAGTCGGCACCGTGCCTGCCAGTGCCACCCTCCTCTTCATCACACCAGCGGCTCTAACCAATGAGGACGGGTTTTTCGATAATCCGGTCGGTCTCGGCCCCTACACGTTCTCGTCCTGGGAGCGCGACGCTCAACTCGAGCTCAGTGCCAGTGACAGCTACTGGGGCGATATCCCGTCGGTCGAGACCTTGGTCTTCCGGGATATTCCCGAGGTCGCGTCCAAGGCCACCAGCATCGAAACGGGTGAGATCGATTTCACCTGGGGTCTGCCGGCCGATCAGCTCCCCGCCATCCGCGAGAACAGTGATCTGGTCATCGATGGCACGCCGTCGTTTGCCTATTACTTCAACTGGTTCAATTCCTCGCGTGAGCCGTTCACCGATGCCCGAGTACGACAGGCGATGAACTACGCGCTCGACCGCGAAACGATTGCGAATGATCTCCTCACGGATGTTGGGACGGTCGCAACCGCCCCGATTCCGCAAACGATCTTCGGTTGGTCTCCCCAGACCCCATACGACTACGATCCCGAAAAGGCCAAGGCTCTGCTGGCCGACGCGGGATTGGCCGATGGATTCGAGACCCATGTTATCTGGGTGCCCGGCTCCGGACCGCAGGACCGTGAATTGATCCTTTCGTTCATCTCGAACTGGGCCGATATCGGCGTCAAAGTCGAAAGTATCGAACTGGAGCAAGCCGCATGGCTCGACCGGCTCCTTGCCCTCGATTGGGATATGGATTTCCAAACCAACACAGTCCGCACCGGTGATGCCGATTTCACCTTGCGGCGGCTCTATACCTCCAGCGCGAACCGCAACGGCTATGCCAATCCGGACCTGGACAAGCTCCTTTTGGACGCAGCGGCCGCGTCCGATCAGGACAAACGGGCCGAGCTCTATGCTCAAGCGAACAAGATCATTTGGGACGATGCGGTGGGCGTCTTCCCGTTCGATCTCCAGACAAACTATGTGATGAACAAAAAGATCACCGGGTTCGTGCCGACACCGAGCACCATCCCCAACTTCTCGACCGTTTCCATCGAGGAGTAGGACGGCAACAATGTGGCGGGGGCTCTGCCTCCGCCACCCTGGTGATCGAGCATGGGCGCCTACATTCTGCAGCGATTGATCTATGCCGTCTTTGTGCTGTGGGGGGCGTTGACGGTCATCTTTCTGGTCGTGCGCATTCTCCCAGGCGATCCGGCCGCGATGATGCTGGGCGCCAGCGCCACGAGAAGCGAGATCGCGCAACTCCAACAGGAGCTCGGTCTGAACGAGTCGATGCCGCGACAGTACATCACGTTCATGGGCAACGCCGCCCGGCTCGACTTTGGGGAATCGCTCTGGCTCCATCGCTCGGCACTCGATTCGATTGCTGAACGGTTGGCGGCGACCGGTCGCTTGGCCATCGCCGCTGTGATCATCGCCCTGGCGATCAGCTTCCCCCTCGGCATCTTGGCCGCACTCAAACAGCGGTCGCCGATCGACTACGCCGTTTCGGTCATTTCCCTGATCGGGCAATCGGTGCCGAGTTTCTGGTTAGGCATCATGCTGATTCTGATCTTCGCCCGGCAGCTCCGATGGCTCCCATCAGCGGGCTCACAAACCCCAAAGCACCTCATCCTGCCCGCCGTCACCCTGGCTCTGCCGCTCGTCGGTGTCCTCACCCGCCTGGTGAGAAGCGGACTGCTCGAAGTGATGCACGAGGATTACATCCGCACCGCCCGGGCCAAGGGACTCGCCTCGGGAACCGTGCTCACCCGGCACGCGATGCGCAATATGCTCATACCGGTGATTACGGTGCTCGGTATCCAGTTGGGCAACCTGCTGGGAGGGGCCGTTATCGTCGAAACGGTGTTCGGCTGGCCCGGAATCGGCCGGTTGCTCGTCGACGCCATTTCCAAACGCGACTATCCGCTGGTCCAGGCCGCCATCCTGTTCATCACGACGATATTCGTGCTGATCAATCTGGTCGTGGATCTGAGTTACGTCTATCTCGATCCCCGGATTCGGCTGCGCTGATGTCCAGCATCTCTGCCACCGCGCTCGAAGAGCCAGAATCGATCGAGGTCGGCGCCCGTCTGCTGGGACGCCAGGCAAGGAATCGGAATCGAAAGCAAGAACTCCGGCTCTTCCTCTGGGGATTGCCGATCGTCCTCTTCATCCTGATCGCCATCGTCGGGCCGATCCTGGTTCCATACAACTCAGTCACGGTGCGCACCGGTGATCGATTGAAGCCGCCCGGCACGATCCTGCGCGATGGTTCGCGCGCATGGCTGGGGACCGATCAGGTAGGCCGCGATATGCTGGCCCAAGTGCTGCAGGGCGCGCGCATCTCGCTGCTGGTCGGGGCGGCGACCGTGGTGATTGCCGGCGTGATCGGGATGACGCTCGGCACGATCTCCGGCTACCGCGGTGGCTTTCTCGACAGCTTGCTCATGCGGCTGGCCGATATCCAGCTCGCCTTCCCGTCGATTCTGTTTGCCATCATGATTGCCGCGGTCATCGGTCCGAGCGTGGTCAACATCATCATCACCCTGGCCATTACCCGATGGGTGGTGTTCAGCCGTATCGCGCGTGCCGCCACACTGAGCACCAAGGAGATGGAGTTCGTGACGGCCGCCAAAGCGATCGGCGCTACAGCTCCCCGCCAGCTCCTGCGTCATATCGTCCCGTCGATCACAGCCCCGCTCATCGTCATCGCGACTGTCGAGGTTGGATTGGTGATCATCGCCGAGGCATCGCTCAGTTTCCTCGGGCTCGGCACGCCGCCAAGCCAACCATCATGGGGCCAAACGATCGCCCAGGGCCGTGACTATCTCAACAATGCCTGGTGGATCTCGACCATTCCGGGCATTGCCCTCTGTCTCGTTGTCATATGTGTCGGCGTATTCGGGGATCGGCTGCGTGATTACCTCGACCCGCGTATGCAGAAGGGATAACCAGCTTAGTGAGCGCCAGTAACGATACGCACATGCAATATCGTCGTTTTGGAAACTCGGACATCGACTCGTCGGTCATCGGATTCGGCACCTGGCCCATCGGCGGAGCGCGGTATGGCCCGAGCGACGATGCCGAAGCTGTCAGGGCAATTCACACCGCGCTCGATGCCGGCATTACCCTCTTCGACACCGCTCCCACCTACGGCAACGGTCATGCGGAAGAACTGCTTGGGAAGGCGCTGACCGGCCGCCGGGATCAGGCGGTCGTGGTCACCAAGGGCGGGATGATCTCGGACGAGAATGCCTTCATCACCGGGCTCGATAGCAGCCTCCAGCATCTGACGCGGGGGCTCGATGAGAGTCTGGCGCGATTGCAAACCGACTACATCGACATCTTCTTGCTGCATTGGCCCGATGGCGAGACGCCAATGGCCGATATTGCCGCCAGCCTGGGGCATCTCGTGGCAACTGGAAAGACGCGGGCTGTTGGCATCTGCAATCTGAACAAACACCAGCTTCGGGAAATCGCTACGGCTGCGAGCGATTCGCCGATTGTCGCCAGTCAGGTCGGATTCAGTCTGCTCGATCGCCGCTGGGCAAACGAAACCTTCGATCTCTGTGAAGAACTCGGGATCGGAGTCATGGCATATGGACCGCTCGCGCACGGTCTCCTGACCGGCGCGTATACCCGGGAAACGACCTTTGACGACCGCGACTGGCGCAAAGCAGGCGTCATCTTCGGGCAACCGTTGCTGACTCCCGAAAACCGGGAGCAGAATCTGCACGTCATCGATGCCCTGGCTGACTTTGCGGCCGGGAAGCAGATCTCCCTGGTACAACTCGCCATTGCCTGGGTGCTGGCGCACGAGCCCGTTACCGTGGCGCTGACTGGAGCGCGCAATGCCAGTGAAATCATGGGCTGCGTGGCTGCGGCCGAGGTAACGCTCGACGCCGGCGATCTCGCCGCGATCGATGAGATCATGCAAGACGCCGTTGGCATGACCGATGTCCTCCCGGCCGGAGGAACCAGCAAAGCAACCACAAGCGCAAAACAAGGAGCATAGAGCGACCGTGTCCGCAACGATGCATTACGAATGTGAGCTTCCGGTCATCGATGCCGGTGACGTACTGGTCGTGGGAGGTGGCCCCGGTGGTATTGCGGCGGCGATCGCTTCGGCTCGCAATGGCGCACGAACGACCTTGGTCGAACGGTTTGGCTATCTCGGGGGAAATCTGACCGCCGGACTCGTCGGTCCTTGCATGACCTCCTACAGCCTCGATGGAGAAACCCAGCTGATCAAAGGGATCTTCGAGGAGATGGTCAACCGTATGGAGGCGGTCGGTGGCGCGGAACATCCCCGCAATTTCCCGGCCGGTAGCCCGGAAGCCGGGTTCATCTCGTACGGTCATGCCCGCGTGACTCCCTTCGATCCCGAGACCGCAAAGTTCATCGCGCTCGATATGGTGCGGGAAGCCGGTGTCCAGCTCCGACTCCATACTTTTGTTGCCGACGCAATCGTCGAGGACGGTGCCGTCACGGGTGTCGTTGCAGCCAGCAAGTCGGGACTGGAGGCATTGAAAGCGCAGATCACCGTCGACTGCTCGGCCGATGCCGACGTGGCCGCCCGGGCCGGTGCAGCATTCGAAAAAGGCCGCGAGGAGGATGGGCTGCTGCAACCAATGACGCTCTTCTTCCGCGTCAAGAATGTCAACAATGCGGTCGTCGAAGAGTACGTTCATTCCCATCCCGAGGATTACCGTCCATTTGGGTCGCTGGTCATGCAAGCACGCGAAGCGGGTGAATTCCCGATTCCACGCAAGGGAATCGGCATGTACCGAACCGGTGAGGATGGCGTCTGGCGTATCAATACCACCCGGCTCCATCGTCTGGATGGCACGAATGTCGAGGATCTGACCCAGGGCGAGATCGACGGTCGCGAGCAGGTGAAGGCGCTTCTGAGATTCTTCCGCAAGTGGTTGCCTGGTTTCGAGAATGCCGAGCTGCTCGACACCGCTTCGATGGTTGGAGTCCGGGAAACCCGCCGGATCGTCGGTGAATACCAGTTGAATCTGGACGATCTGGCGACGGCGCGCGAGTTCGACGATGTAATCGCGCTGTGCGGCTATCCAGTGGATATTCACAGCCCAACCGACGATTCCGGCGGCACGGACGGCAAGCTCGAGACGGCCAACATCTACCAGATTCCGTATCGCTCCCTCGTGCCAAAGGAGATGAATGGTCTGCTGGTCGCTGGGCGCTCGCTGTCCGCCACGCACGAGGCCCAAGCCGCTGTGCGCGTCATGCCGCCCGTTTTCGCGATGGGGCAGGCGGCCGGCACCGCCGCGGCGCTCGCCATCGAATACGGCATCGAGCCCCGCGCCGTACCAATCCCCCAACTCCAGCAGATGCTCGTCCGTCAGAACGTGTACCTGGGCGAGCGCTTGCCTGCGTCATCGCGATGAACTGATCCCCGAATGCGCCAGGAAGAGAACTCCCTTCCTGGCGCACGCCACCCGCTCGATCTCGGTTATATGAAATCCAGGCGATTGCACGGGAATAGGCCACGGGGCTGCAAAGCCGCTTCCCCATGCGGGGGAGCGGAAGTGGGGAGTTGCCGAACAACCCCGTAGCAATCGTCCGGACTCGACGCACTCCATGGTCTTCCCGTTTACCGCTGAAAGACCACCCGCCCATCGATCATCGTCAGATCGGCCCGGAGGGTATTCAGCGCGTCCGGTTCGACCGTGCGTGGATCGGCGCTGAGCACAGTCAGATCAGCCAGCTTGCCCTCGCTGATACTGCCCTTGATCGACTCCTCGAACGACCCGTATGCGCCATTGATGGTGAACATACGAATCGCTTCATCGATCGTCACGCCCTGATTCGGCCCCATGTACTGCCCGTCCTGTGTCGATCGGGTCACCGCCGAACGCCAGTTCACGAACGGATCGCACGACACCACCGGCACATCCGAACTTCCCACGGCCACGATCCCAGCATCGAACCATGACCGGCCAGGATAGGCCATCGCCAATTGCTCTCCAGTGAAGTTCTCGATATACGAATCGCCGAGATAATAGATGAACGACGGCTGCGGAATGGCCAGCGCGCCGATCGCCTTCATCCGGCGCAGATGCTCCGGCGTGCACATCCCGCAATGCTCGATTCGTGGTCGCGCATCCGGTCGTGGATTCGCGGCCAGCGCCGTTTCGTAGGCTGTCAGGATCATCGAAATCGCGCGGTCGCCGATCGCATGCGCGGCCATCTGGAATCCGGCGGCATGCGCGCGGGTGAATCGCTCGTTCAGTTCGTCCTGATCGTAGATCGTGATGCCACGGTTGCCGGGATCGTTGCGATAGTCGACCGACATCGCGGCAGTGCGTCCCCCGCCCGAACCATCCTGAAAAACCTTGGCGGGACCAACTCGGAACCACGCATCCCCGAATCCGGTCTGGATTCCCAACCGCGCCAGATCGTCCAGTGTGTCATCGATCAACATCATGCAGAAGGTGCGCATCGGCAGCTCACCCGACGTCGCCAGTTCCTGATAGGCCGAAAACTGGCGGCCATTGCTGATCGCCGCTTCGCCGACGCTCGTGATGCCATATTCGTTGAAACGCTTGCCGGCGGCGCGCAGCGCGTCTTTCATATCGGCAATGGTGGGCGCCGGAATATGGTCGGAAACCAGCTTCATCGCGGTCTCCCGCAGCAGTCCGGTTGGTTCGCCATGCCGATCCCGGTCGATCTGCCCGCCAACCGGATCGTCCATGTCCGCATCGACACCCGCCAGTGTCAACGCCGCCGAGTTCGCCACGGCCAGATGCCCGCAGGTCCGCACCAGCAACGCCGGTCGATCGCCGGTCGCCTCGTCCAGCTCGAACCGGGTCGGGTGCCGGTGTACATCGAGCCGCGAATCGTCATACCCTCGCCCGAGCAACCAGCCGCTCGATTGTTCGCATGCTCGTGCGCGGAACGCCTCCTGCACCGCGGCCAACGCCGGAGCCGCCGCGGGCGAGGCGTCGATCTGTCCCAATCCCTGCCCGAACGAGATTGGATGCGTATGGTTGTCATTCAATCCCGGCAGCAACGCTCGGCCGTCAAGATCGACCGTCGTCGTTCCCGGCCCGGCCTCCGCCATCACTTCGCCGAGGGCGCCGACCCGGGTGATACGGTTCCCCTGCACCGCAACGGCCTCGGGACTCGGGGTCGCCGGATCGACGGTGATGATCGGTCCGTTCCGGAAGATGAAATCGGCTGGCATGCGTTCGGACTCCCTACGAGGCGGCACGGTATTCCATTGCTATACACTGAGACTCACGGAGCGCGAGTCGAGGACGTGACAGGATGATCCCAGAAATCGAACAAAACCGAGACGAGATCATCGCCATCTGTAAGGAATTCGGTCTCGAGCGCCTTGAGCTGTTTGGTTCTGCGGCCACCGGCGAGTTCGACCGGGAGCGGAGCGACATCGATTTTCTGGTGGTGTATCCAGAAGGGTTCGATTACGGTCCGTGGGGTTCGCGTGTGGATGAGCTCCGTGAGCGCCTCGAACATGTGCTCGGCAGAGAGGTCGACCTGGTGGTGTTGCACTGGGTGGACAATCCTTACGTCCGACGAGCAATAGAGCGACAGCGGACTCCGCTCTATGCACGATAGAACCGCGGCGGACCTTTGGGAGCTTCAACGTGCTTGCTCATTTCTCATCGAGCGCACCGCGGGCCATTCCGCCGAGGAAATCCAGGGTGACTACGAATTGTCTCTGGTCGTCGAGCGTCTGCTCGAACGGATTGGAGAAACCCTGCGGCGAGTCGATATGCGCGATCCGGAGACCGCTCAACGGCTGCCCGACTATCGTCGGGCAATCAATCTTCGAAACATCATTGCCCACCAGTACTACTCACTAAACTGGACACGAATCAAAGAGGTCCTTGACGATTCGGTCCCCGCATTGCTGACTGTTGTCGACCGGCTCCTTCTCGAAATTCCGGAGGAAATTGAATAGTCCATGCGCATCACCGACATCCGCGTCGCCGCCGTTCCCATCAGCTCGCCGATGAGCAATGCCTATATCGATTTCAGCAAGATGGACGCCGCCGTGGTGGCCATCATCACCGATGCCGTGCGCGACGGCGAACCGGTCGTCGGCTATGGATTCAATTCGAACGGCCGCTATGCTCCGATCGGATTGTTGAACGAACGGTTCGTTCCCCGGCTGCTCGAAGCCGATCCCGCATCCCTGCTGGATGGCCGCGGGGAAAACCTCGACCCGGAACAGATCTGGAATACGCTCATGTCCGCCGAAAAACCGGGCGGGCATGGCGAACGCTCGGTTGCGGTCGGTACGATCGATATGGCGATCTGGGATGCCGTCGCCAAAATCGAGGGCGTGCCGCTCTATCGGCTGCTGGCCGATCGCTACAACAACGGCGTCGTACACGAACCGGTCTGGGTCTATGCCGCCGGCGGCTACTACGCTCCGGACAAAGGACTTCCAGAGCTTCAGGCCGAGATGCGCGGGTATCTCGACCTCGGCTACGAAGTCGTCAAGATGAAGATCGGCGGAGCATCCCTGACCGATGATCTGCACCGTATCGAAGCCGTGCTCGATGTCGTTGGCAACGGGTCTCACCTGGCGGTCGATGCCAATGGCCGCTTCGATCTCCCCACCGCCCTCGCCTATGCCGATGCACTCGCCCCCTATCAGCTCTTCTGGTACGAGGAAGCGGGCGACCCGCTCGACTTCGCCCTCCAGGCCGAGCTCTCGCAACACTATCCGCATGCAATGGCCACCGGTGAAAACCTCTTTTCGATGCAGGACGCCCGCAATCTGATCCGCTACGGCGGCATGCATCCGGAAACCGACTGGCTCCAGTTCGACTGCGCGCTCTCCTACGGGCTGGTCGAATATCTGCGCACCATTGCCATGATCGAGGAAAACGGCTGGTCGCGCACCCGCATCGTGCCCCACGGTGGTCACCAGATGTCGCTGAATATGGCCGCGGGGCTGGGTCTCGGCGGCAACGAAAGCTACCCGGGCGTCTTCCAGCCATTCGGCGGTTTCGCCGATAGCATCCGGGTCCAGAATGGCACGGTCGGTCTGCCGTCCAGTCCCGGCGTCGGCTTCGAAGAAAAGACCGCGCTGATCGATGTCATGCGCGCGGTTGCCGCCGGTGAATCTGCCGATGTATTGCGCGTATGATCCAGATCGATAGCCCGCGCTGCCACGACTGTCCGGCAGGAATATGACCGTCCCATGCGACCGATGAAACACGTCCGGTATTGGCTGCAACGTCTCTTCGATCTCGCGCCGATGATGATCATCATCGCGGTCATCGGATCGCTGCTTTCCGCGTTTACGCTCTCGATCTATGGATTCATCCGGGTACTGCAGCTCATCTGGTCGGTCATCACCGAACACGATTTCAGCGATCGCCAGGAGGAACACCTCTCGATTGCCTTCATCGGGCTGATCGATATCTTCCTGATCGCCGTCATCCTGCTCATCGTCGCGCTCGGTCTCTATCAGCTCTTCATCGGACCGACCAAGCTGCCGACCTGGCTCCGCATTCACAATCTCGACGAGTTGAAACACAAGATCGTCGGGGTGCTCTGCGTCATCCTGGGGGTCAATTTCGTCAGCAATGTCACCGAATGGACTGGCGGCCGCGACATTCTCTATCTTGGCGCCGCGATCGCCCTGGTGCTGTTGGCGCTGGTGCTCCTGCTGAAGACGGTCGACCGTTCCATCAAGGACGAAATCCAACTGGAACAGGACGAGCGAGCCAGCAATCCGCCCCCACCGGATGGAACGCGATAGCGCCCCGCCGCATTCGCATGGACCGCAAGCGGAGTAGAGCAGAACCCGCTCCCCCGAGCACGCCGGAGACGTAAAGGAGCGAGTCCCTGCAGTCTATCCAGGATCCAATCCGCTTGGACACTACGGGACATCCACTATCGCTCTGGCACGGTCCCACCGTTGAAACGCTGGGCTACTACCCCTGAGGAATGACCCGGATTCCATATCAGAGCGCCACGGACGAATTCACCGCATCGAGGATCGCTACGTTCACTCGTCCACCCAAATGCCGCACCACCAGTGCCGCCAGATCGTCGACGGCGATCCGGGCAGCTTCGGGATCCAGCGGCGGAATCGACTCGATGACCAGCACCGCATCGGTAGTCGATTCGGTCAGCATCGTCCGTTCTGCTTCCCGCCAATTCCAGCAGGAGCAGATCACGCCCTCGTCGTCCCGGTAGATCACCGCACCGGGTGGCGGCGGTTCCGGGCTTGCGGCGCCCAATGGCACGAAGAACTCGTCCCCATGCGCCCGGGTCAACCGAATGTCTCCCGAAACCTTGGCCAAATCTTCTCCGCCCACGGGCAAACGATGCCGGAGCGATATCGTGTTGTAGAGATCGACCAGCGGATCGATCGATCGCAACCGGCCAGCCTGCGCTGAGCGCAACATGCTTTCGATCGAGGACCGGTATTTCGAGGGTTTCACGCCGAATTTTCCGAATGCCGCTCTCCAGGGAGCGACCGCCGGAAGCTGGCCGATCTCCGCACCCTCCAGGTCGCCCGCCGCGCGGTCGATCTCGGTTTCCAGCATCGGCCAGATCTCCGGATCGTCGACCCGGTTGTCGATCCCCCGCGCGACCGCAAGCGCGATCGTTGCATCCGGAAACAACGCCAGAAAGTCCGGTTCGAGTCGGAATGCCGTCATTGGCTAGAACCCTCCCACCAACCGGCGCGCCGACCCCCAGACCAGCCGCACCCCGAAAAAGCCGATCACCGCGCCGCATGCCGCATCGATGACCCGGAAGAGCCGGGGTTTGGCATAGCGCCGGCCGGTGCTCGCCAGTGCGCTGAATGCGACCGCCCAGGCCAGCGTGCCCCCAAGAAAAGCGACCAGAAACCAGGCCAGATCGATCGGCCCCGTCGAACCGCGACTCGAAAGCACCCCTCCACCGACACCCGACCAGAATGCCACGGCAGCGGGGTTGGCCAACCCGAAGATCAGCCCCGTTCGCAAGGGACTCGATCCGAGCACGCCACCCACGGCTGTTCGATTGTGCAATGCCGCCCGAAACGCATCGAGCGCGATCTTGCACAAATAGAGCCCCCCGGCCAGCCCGATCACATCCAGCAGCGACGCCGCCCGGGAAAGCGCCGCCAGACCCGAAAACGCCAGCACCGCCCAGGCGCCGCTGCCGAGCAGTCCACCGATCTGCACCTGAAATGCGGGCCGGAAGCCCCGCGAGATCCCTTGTCGCAAACACTCGGTATTGACGATTCCCGGCGCTGCCGCATAGGCCATACCGAGCAGCATGGGAATGAACAGCACCTTGGTCATCTCGACCTCACGGGTGATAGGACGGAACGATCAACGCAAGCGTACAGCTAAAACCGTGAATGAAAGTCCTCGATCCCACCGGCGCGATTTCTCCGGCGGCGACCAACCCGGTCAGCGGCAATTCGGGAAATCGCCGTTCGACCGCGCCCGCATCGTGATCTGGCACTCCGAACAATGCCGTCCCCCGGCCATTGCAGGTCGCCATCAACCCAGCGACCGGGGCGCGGCCGTCCAGCCGCAACTGCGCTTCCAGCAAGGTCGCCGTCAGATCGAGCTCGGCCGTGGCGGCGTCGCGCACCTGGAACTGAATCGTCTGCCCAACCCGCGGGCGCGCGCCCAGCGCAATCGCCCCGGTTTCCCGGCGTATTCCGACGATATTGCGAATCAGAAAATCTCCCCGCCCGAATGTCTCGCGATACTCATTTGCGGCGAGACCCGCAACCAGGTGCTCGTACGCTTCGTGGCGCAGATCGAGCGGCAAGGTCGCCAGCGTATCGGTGAGCATTTGCAGGGCGGGTCGATTCGAGATCGTTTCGACCCATTTTCCGTCGACCCCGGTTATCGTCCAGGTTTCTCCGATCGGTTCGCATCCCTGCGAGACCACCGGCATCACATCGAACGCGCCGCCGATCGAAAGTCCAACTCCACCATCCCCATAAGCTTGCCCATTCAGCATCACCCATGTTTCGCGCTGTCCTGGCGCTGGCGCCAGCAAACCGCCAATTGCCGGCAATCCCGGATAGGCATCGTTCAGGCGGTCGATCAGCATCGCGCCGTCCATCCTGAACGGATCGGCCAGCACGAACCATCCATTCACCAGCGCTGGGTCGACTCCGATCCGTTCGGCCAGATTGCCATCGCGGGCGTCGTCCAGCAGCCCCTGGGTAAACCGCACCGGCCGTAGCACGGCCCCCGGCAATTCCAGCGCCAGCAAGGAAATCGCCGGTTCACGTTCCAATTCGACGCCCCGGCCGATCACTCCGCTGCTGGCGCCGCCGATCACGATCATCGACCCGGCATAATGCCAGACGGCCTCGGAAATCCGCGGCAGATCGCTTGCGAACTCGGCGGCCGCCATCACGATGACCGCATCGGGCGCCGGACCGCGAATTCCATCCAGAGCGGCATCGAGCGCATATCGCCAATCACGGCCGCGCCCGAGCGCGGAACGCGCCGCGCCCCTGCGCACACTCGGACCGAATTCATGCGAAGAGGGAAGAGCAGGTGAGTCGTGCATCGTCATACCGTCAAGCCTAGCAGACCCGACCTTCTGCAACCCCAACGACTGTCCATCCGCACCCGATCACAGATGCCGCAGATATGCGTCCGGATCGTCCAGAAACGAGCGCATGATCTGCACATGTTCCAGCGTTTCGAATGATGCGCGCTCGATCGTTCCACCATCGAAGCTGAGAATTTGCGCTCCCGGCAACGCCAGCAGAATCGGCGAATGAGTTGCGATCACGAACTGCGCTCCCTCGCGCTGCATCGTCCGCAACATCGAGAGAAAGGTCAGTTGCCGGGCCGGTGAGAGCGGGGCTTCCGGTTCGTCCATGAGATAGATACCGCCGGGACGGCACCGCGCCGAAAAGAGATCGAGAAACTGCTCGCCGTGCGAACGCGCATCCAGCCCGTGCGCGCCATAACGCGTCTCGATCGCGTTGGCCTGCCCGCGCAACGTTCCCGCCCCGAGAGTTCGCGCATATTCCGACCGTGCCAGGTCATTCTGCATCTCGCCGGCATGCGCGAGCAGCTCGGCCTTCAGGCGATCCATCCGCTTGGTGAAACCGAAGAAATCCTCCGCTCGGAAGAAATAGCCCCGGTGCGGATGCCGCAACCGCCAGCGCAGTTTGGCGACCGATGCAAGCGCCTGCCCGAATCGCAGCGTCGGATCGGTTTCCGGATCGTCCGCTCCGATTCCCGGCAACGCCACCGCGCACGCCAACCCTTCCAGAAAGGTCGATTTCCCGCTTCCGTTCTCTCCAACCAACAACACGATCGAGGACTCGAACCGGACCTCGTCGCCCAGATGCGATCGAATCGCTGGCACATCGAACGGAAACCGCTCCCGCATCTCCGGCCCCGGATCGCGAAATGTCACACCGTCGAGCAACATCACCCTATCCCTGACCCTATGGCGCCACGGACCGCATCATCCGAAGGAATCCCGGCTCTCGAATGAGAGCATCCTGCCCCAAAGGGAGAGGGACCGCTTCCCCCGGTCCCTCTCCCGAAGCTCCGCTCCCTCCCAGGCAAGAAAACCCGGCGGAACGATCCGCCGGGTTTTCCATGTATTCGATCCACGGTCGGGAATCGCCTCAGGCAACCTGCAGCGCCAGATCCGGTTTCGGCAGCAATGCCACATCCAACACTTCGTCCAATGATGCAACCTGGATCAATTCGATCTCCGACTTCACGACATCGG
>JBIQLF010000019.1:7723-20305 GCA_044464585.1 Thermomicrobia bacterium | reverse complement strand
ACTTCGTCCAATGATGCAACCTGGATCAATTCGATCTCCGACTTCACGACATCGGGCAGCTCGGCCAAATCCTTGGCATTCCGTTTCGGAAGCAGAAAGGTCTTGATACCGCCCCGATGCGCCGCCAGCGTCTTTTCGCGCAATCCGCCGATCGGCAGCACCTTGCCACGCAAGGTGATCTCGCCCGTCATCGCCACATCCTTGCGAACCCTGCGACCAGTCAGGGCGGAAATCAACGCGGTTGCGATCGTGATACCGGCCGATGGGCCATCTTTGGGAATCGCCCCCGCCGGAATATGCACATGGATGTTGTGCTTGTCGAAGAATCCGGGTTCAATCCCGAACTCGCTGGCATGACTGCGGGCATAGCTGATGGCCGCTCGACCCGATTCCTGCATGACCTCGCCCAGCTGGCCGGTCAGGATCAGATCACCCTTGCCTTCCATGACGGTGACTTCGATCGACAGCAAATCGCCGCCGACGCTGGTCACCGCGGCGCCCGTCGCCACCCCGATCTCGTCTTGCTCTTCGGCAAGCCCATACTCGTAGCGCGGCACACCCAGATAGGTCTCGACATCGTCATAGCCGATCGTGATGTGCTCGGGCGGCGTATCGCCCGCCAGCTTTCGGGCGGCCTTGCGGGAGAGCGAACCGATCTCGCGTTCGAGATTGCGCACCCCCGATTCGCTGGTGTATTCACGAATCAATCGCCGCAGCGCGTCCTCGGTCAGCGTCAACTGTTCGTCCGAAACCCCATGCGACTCCATGGTTTTCGGAACGAGATAGCGCTTGGCGATCTCCAGTTTCTCGACCTCGGTATATCCCGGGACCTCGATGACTTCCATGCGGTCGCGCAACGCTGGTGGAATCGGTTCCAGCATATTGGCGGTCGTAATGAAAATGACCTTGGAGAGATCGAACGGCACTTCCAGATAGTGATCGGAGAAGGTCGAATTCTGTTCGGGATCGAGCACTTCCAGCAACGCTGACGACGGGTCGCCCCGGAATGCATCCGACCCGACCTTGTCGATCTCGTCCAGCACGATCACCGGATTGCGGCTCTTGGCGTCGCGCAGGGCCTTGATCACCCGGCCCGGCATGGCGCCCACATAGGTGCGCCGGTGTCCGCGAATCTCGGCCTCGTCCCGCACACCGCCCAGCGACATGCGCACATAATTCCGTCCGATCGCTCGTGCAATCGACCGGCCCAGGCTGGTCTTGCCGACCCCCGGCGGTCCGACGAAACAGATGATCGGCGTCTTCTGCTTGTCGCCAGCCAGCTTCCGCACCGCGATATATTCGATGATGCGGTCCTTGACCTTCTCCAGCCCATAGTGATCGGCTTCCAGAATGTCCTTGGCTTCGTTCAGGTCGAGCCGGTCCTCGGTTTCGATCGCCCACGGAAGTTCGATCAACCATTCGAGATAGCCGCGAATGACGCCGATTTCCGGGGAGAACGGATGTTGCTGTTCCAGCCGCTCGACCTGCACCAGCGCTTTCTGCTTCGTTTCTTCCGGCATCCCGGCGTCTTCGATCTTGGCGCGCAGCTCCCCCGCCAGCGTTTCCTCGGCCGAACCCTCGCCAAGCTCTTTCTGGATCGCGCGAATCTGCTCTCGCAGGAAATACTCGCGCTGCTGGCGATCCATCCCGGCCTGGGCTTCGGTCGCGATCTGCTGGCGCAGATTCAGCACATTCAGCCGTTTCTGGATCATCACCGACAACCGCCGTAGACGAGCGACCGGATCGAGCGTCTCCAGCAGCTCCTGGCGTTGCGCCGAGCTGAACTCGGGAGAGAATGCGATGAGATCGGCCAGCCATCCCGGTTCTTCCACGCTGCGCACCATTGCCAGCACTTCTTCCGGCACATTGGGCAACAACGCGATGTAATGCTCGATCTGCTCCAGCACGGCCGACATGGCAGCTTCGGCATCGCCCGAGGTTGCGGCAGGCGGATCGTCGCGGCGCATGACCCGCGCCACCAGATATGGATCCTCCTGGATGATTTCCTTGACTTCGCCGCGGGCGATCCCCTGCAGGATCACATGCGATGTCCCGCCCGGTGGCGAGATGCGCTGCCCGACCTCGGCGATAACGCCGACGGTGCAGAGTTCGAATTGCACCCCCTCGTCCTGCTGATCCGGCGTCCAGCCACCCGGTTCGTCACCATCGGGTTCGGTACCATCACCGTGCAGGAGATCGGAAAAGATCGGCGCGAACTCCGAATCGAGCAGCTCGCTCTGGCCGCCTTCCTGCACCATGCGCTCGGTCAGAACCAGCACCTGGCGCAGGGGCATGCGCAGACTGCGGTCGATGACCATCGCCGCCTCATCATCCTCGATTGGATACGGGATCGACATATGCGGCAGCAGGATGGTTTCATCGACCACCAGCACCGGCAACAGGGTCGAGCGCCGGCGGGTCGGTTTGGCAGCCGAATCGCGCACGCGTTTGCTCTTGGCGCGCGGCTTGGGAGCCTCGTCACTCGGAGCGATCGGCTGTTCGCTCACTGTGGATTTGGATGGCATTCCGGCGATCCGATGCGTCTAGGCCACACGGTGAAAACAGTCGTTCAGGTGGCGTGGATAGGTGTCCAAAGAGAAGAACGGGCTGTCTACAACGGTGATGCACGCGCACGTCCAATCGACAATTCTAGCCCGTTTCGTTTGGGCGGGGCCAGCATGACCATGCATCGTCGGTTGGTTTAGCGCAACATCCAGCTGCCGGTGCGATCCCCCGGGACTCCAATCCGAAGCGATCCCCGGGATATCCGGCGATCGTGGCCGTCTCGAAGATGCGGCGCAACCGTCGCCACCGATTGCTGGGGAGTTCTGGATGCAGCAGACTGGTCCCGAGCGCGAACTTACTGGACGGAAGGGGCCGGTACCCATGCGCCCAGAGTTGCCGGTCGAACGACAACGGCCGCCCCGCTCCCTTGACTTCGACCACACAAAATCCGACCAGTTGCCGCCAGCTTCCATCCGGGCCGATGAACGTCAATGACTGGTCGATCGTCATTCGCCCGCGCCCAGTTGGAAAGACCAGTGTCGAACGCCGGTAGTGCGTGGCAATGCCAGCATTCAGACCACTCGCCACCGGCCGCACGGCCTCGAACGATTGCAGCCACGCCCGGTCCAGCATCGACAGCGATTCGAAACACTGGGGATCGTGCGGAATGCGTTGTTTGACGGTCCGGCCGCGCCGGTCGATCAACTTCACTTCGAGCAGGCATTCACCGCTCTCGTCATACAATCGGGTTCGCACCTTGAACCGGTCGGCCCGCTTGCGCAGAGCGCGAAAGTAGGCTGTATGGTCCGCATCGAAATACCGCGTCGAATAGCCGAACGCACGCCGGCCCGCTATTTCCAGCGCGCGCGTCCCGGACTCCAGATTCGTGAGCAGCTCGGTAAGGGTATGCTCGGGCACCAGGTACTTGCGGTCGATGCGAGTGAGAAACGCCGCTTCGTCCTGCAGCTCGGCCAGCGAGACGGGCGGCAGCGCTTCGAGTGGACCAGGGACGGTTTCGGATCGGTCCGCGATGATCGGAATCACGACAGCGCCGTTCCAGCAACCGGCGTCTCCACCAGCTCGCGCGCACCGGCCTTCACCGGCGCAACCTCGTACCGCACCTCCACCCGGGTGGTGTCGTTGACCAGATCGATCTGCAAGACCGCCACCTGTTTCACGTGCGCCCCGAGCAGTTGCTCCAGATAAGCAGACAGCCGCCCCTCATCGACGAACGCCCAGTCCAGCGTCATGAGACGGGTGCGATAGCGGCCGAGCAAACGAGGATGGTCCCCGAACCAGAGGGCGCCTACGATCGCGGTCATCAACACGATGGTCAGCTCGGTGTGATCGATACGCGTACCGCCCAGCAATCCGAGCGCCAGCGACGCGAAGTAGTAGGACACCTCTCGCTGGGTCAGCTCATCCGAACGAAGTCGAATGATCGACAGCATCCCGAAAAGACCGACGCCCAACCCCACCGAAGCATCGACATTGGATAGCACGGTCGATATCGCCAGCACACCGGTATTGATCGCGAGATACGCGACGATCATGTCGCGCCGCCGGTGCCGTGGGAAATAGACCCCGAAAATCAAGACGAGAATCGCCACGAAGTTCGCGACGATCGGAACGATCTGGGACACCTGGACCTCCTGCCCGTTGCACTGCACTGGCGTCCATTGAATTCGAAGATTCTGTGAATTCCATGGGATTTCTCCCCCCGCTTTTCCCAGGAATCTCCCAGGATGCTTCGCCACACTCCTGAATCGAATGCGGACAGGTATGCCGCGCTTCGCACATTCGACTGGAGGAATTCCATGGTTTTCTCGAATCCCGAGCCGGTGGCGCGTCTGACGCGTCGCTCGCTGCTCATCACAGCCGCGTCCGCGGCGCTGCTGGCCGTGCCCGCCACCCAACATTCGCGGACGCTCGCTCGATCCCCACTCGCCACGCCGGCCACGGTCACCGGAGTCTTCTTCGATCCGTCTGTTGTGCACGATATCGCCGCCACGTTCGATCAGGCCGACTACGACGCCATGATTGCCGCCTACAAGGAGACCGGCGACAAGGAATGGCTGAAGGCGACGCTCACCATCGACGGGCGAACATTCGACGATGTCGGATTGCGACTCAAGGGCAACTCATCATTGATGGGCCTGCGCGATAGGGGCGCCCAGGACATGGGGGATCCCAATGGGGCGCAGCCTGGGCCAGCCCCGCTGGAAGGCACACCGGCCGCTGGTGCCGAAAACGGCCAGACGGGCGCAACCTTCACCATGACCGCGGCTGGCGGGCCCTCCAACATTTCCGCCGATGAGCCGCAAGGATTGCCCTGGCTCGTGCGCCTCGACAAGTACGTCGACGGTCAACACTTCGATGGGCTCTCCGAATTCGTCATTCGGTCGAACAATTCGGAGACCGCGCTCAACGAAGCGCTCGCGCTCGATCTGCTGGCCGCGGCCGGTCTCGCATCGCAGGCAGCCGCCTACCTTCGCTTTTCCGTCGATGACAGCGATCCCGTCCTTCGCATCGCCATCGAAAACCCGGACGATAGCTGGCTGGCCGAGCACTTTACCGACCCCGGTACGCTTTTCAAATCGGAAGCCGATGGCAATTGGAGTTATAAGGACGACGATCTCGATGCGTATAAACAGTCGTTCGATCTCGAAGCTGGCGGGTCCGATGACGACGCAACCGATTATGCCCCGCTGATCAGCTTCCTCGATTTCGTCAATAACAGCGACGACGCCACCTTTGCGTCGGAGCTCCCGCGGCGGCTCGATGTCGACGCGTTCGCCGTCTATCTGGCAATGATGGATCTGATCCAGAATACCGACGACATCAGCGGTCCGGGCAACAATTCCTATCTCTTCTACGACGACACGACCGGTATCATGACGGTCGTTCCCTGGGACATGAATCTCGCGTTCGGCGGGATGGGCGGTATGGGCGGTGGCCGCGGATTCCCGGGTGGTCAGATGCCCAATGGAGGCCAATTCCCCCTGGGGCTGACCAATACGGAGGGCACGCCGATCGCTGGACCAGGCGGAGCGCCAACATTTCCGGGCGCGGGCAATGGGGGAGGCGCTGGTTTCGGGGGAGGCAATCCGCTCGTTCAGCGTTGGAACGAGGTCGATGCGTTCACGACGCTGCAAACCGACACGCGGGCACAGCTGGTGACCACACTCTTCGCAAGCGATACCGCAACCGGCATTCTGGCGCGATGGACCGATCTGTTGGAAACTCAGGCCACCGATCTGATCGACCGATCGACGATAGACAGCGAGTCGCAACGCCTGCAGGAGCAAATCGACGCCGCATGACCGATGCCCAGCCGCGCATTCTCGTCGTCGACGATGAGGACAATATTCGCTTCCTGGTCACCACCGCTTTGGGTCTTTCGGGAATGGAAACGGTGACCGCCGGATCAGGATTCGAAGCGCTCGACCAGATCTCTCGCGAGCGTCCCGATCTCATCGTGCTCGATGTGATGCTGCCCGATCTCGATGGCTTCGCCATCCTGCGGCGGCTGCGCGATCAGGGCAATGACACACCGATCATCTTCCTGACCGCACGCGACCAATCGGCCGATCGGGTCAAGGGACTCAGCGAAGGGGGCGACGACTACATCGTCAAACCCTTCGACATCGCCGAGTTGGTCGCGCGCGTGCAGCTCAGGCTGCGCCGGGCCGGCAAGACCGGTGACGAGCGGCGCCTTCGGTGTGGCAATCTCGCAATGGACACCGAGCTGCACCAAGTCTTTCGTGGGGGAGCGGAAATCTATCTCTCCCCCACCGAATACAAGTTGCTCCATTATCTTCTGACCAATACCGGTCGCGTGCTGAGCCGCTCGCAAATCCTGCAACATGTCTGGTCCTATGAAGGTGATGTCGACCCGTCGGTGGTCGACACCTATATCAGCTACCTGCGCAAGAAAGTCGATTCGACCGGACCAAAGCTCATCCACACGGTCCGGGGAGTCGGGTTCACACTCCGGGTCGATTCGTGAGCCTGCGCGCGCGCCTGCTCATCGTCATCGCTGCGCTGCTCGTCACCTTTGGCATCACCGCGTTCCTGGTCGTCCAGAACCAGCGCGCATTGTTGATCGAGCAAGTCGACCGGCGCCTGGCCTCGATTCCTCCCTTCCGGATGAATCCAGCCCCACCCGGCGCTTCTGAGACGGCGCCCACTGGACCGACCGATTCGTTCTCCGACACCTATATCGGGCTGGTGCTCCAGGGTGGGACGATCGAACCACGGGTGGTCGGCTCGCTGCTCGGATCGACGCCATCGTTCTCGATCGGGTCGAACACGCCTGCCCAGCCAACGAGATTCCGAACGATCCGGGACGCCAATACCGGCGCAGCATTCCGCGCTTATTTCCAGCCCGCTCCGGGCAACCAGGGCGTGATGGTCACCGCCCTCCCCTTGAACGAAGTCGACGACGCAATCTCCCGGCTCGAACGCACCCTGGTCCTGGCCGGTCTGTTGATGCTGCTGGTGCTGGCGGCGCTCTATTTCTGGATCCAGCGGCTCGGTCTGGCCCCGATCACGCGCCTGGCCCGGACAGCGGATGCCGTCACCGCTGGCGACCGCAGCCAGCGCGCGGTCGATGTCGATACGCGCACCGAAGCCGGCAAACTTGGGATCGCGTTCAATGTCATGCTCGACGAGCGCGATGAAGCCGAGGCCCGGCTGCGACAGTTCGTCGCCGACGCCTCTCACGAGCTGCGCACTCCGCTGACCTCCATGCGCGGCTATCTCGATCTCTATCGCCAGGGTGCATTCCGCGAATCCGAACAATTGGACGATGTGGTTCGCCGGCTCTCATCGGAAACCAAACGGATGACGAGTCTGGTCGAAGACCTGCTTTCGCTGGCGAGTCTCGATGAAGGGCGCCCCCTGCGCTACGGGCCCGTCGATCTCGGGCGCATCGTCCGGGACGCTGTTCAGGACGCGCGGGCGGTCCAACCGGCTCGCCTCATCGGCGCCGATACCCCCGCCTCCGGTCCGACCGTCTGTGGCGACGAGGGTCTTCTCGTGCAGCTCATCAGCATTCTGGTCACGAACGCAATGCATCACACGCCGGTAGATGCCGCCATCGCCCTGCGGGTCGCCACCGAACCGGATGGCGCGCAGATCGTCGTCTCGGACACGGGAACCGGGTTCGATTCCGAATCCGCGCACCATGCCTTCGATCGCTTCTGGCGGGGCGAGTCTTCGCGCCGGCGAGGCGTCATGGGTGGCTCCGGACTCGGACTCTCGATCGCGAAATCGATCGTCGATGCGCATGGCGGGTCGATTTCGCTCGATTCCACTCCGGGACGTGGCACGACCTTCACCATCCACCTGCGCTCCCACCCGGAACGATGCGCGGCCGTCTCGTGAATCCGCGATACTTTCCCCAGTGAAATCGCGCAATCATCCTGGGAGATGGCAATGTCGCAGCAACATGACCGTATCCGAATGGCGATCGACGAGATCGAATCCCCGCTCATGGCAATGGACGACGACTCCGTCGAACGGCTTGCCGCCGAGGTGCTGGCGGCCCGGCGCGTCGTCATCTATGCCATGGGTCGCGAATTGCTCTCCCTGCGCGCGTTTGGCATGCGGTTGGTGCACCACGGGCTGGATGCCCACATTGCCGGCGATGTGACCGCGCTGCCGGTGAGCCAGGGCGATCTGGTGCTCATGTCGGTCGGTCCTGGCGATCTCGATATGTCGCGCGCCATGGCCGGGCTGGCGAAAAAAGCGGGCGCCAACTTGGCGATCATCACCGCGCAACCCGAGGGAGCCGTCTCGAAGATGGCCGATTCGCTCTTCGTCATCCCCGCGCAGACGATGGCGAACGATGTCGGCAGCGTTTCCCTCCTGCCCATGGGCACGGTCTACGAAATTGCGATGCTGATCTTTCTCGATCTCGTTGCCATCCAGATCCGCGAATCGACCGGCCAGTCCCTCGACGATATCCGCGCCCGCCATTTCAATCTGGAATAGCCGCCGCTCGATAGCGCGAACCCCCTCTCAAGACCCAAGACCCAAGACTCAAGTCCCAAGACTCAAGCCCCCGTCAAGGCGCCAGCCGCACGATCTCCCAACCCGCATCAGACCGCGTGTACTGCACTCGGTCGTGCAACCGGCTCGGTCGTCCTTGCCAGAACTCGAACCGTTCCGGCGCCACCCGAAAACCGCCCCAGGTCTCGGGCACCGGAATGTCCTGTCCATCGAAACGGGTCGTCAGCTCCGTCACCATCGCTTCCAGTGCCGATTTTTCGGTCACCTGGCTCTGATTGGCGACACTGGCCGCAATCTGGCTCCCGCGCGGGCGACTGTGGAAATAGTCCGCGGTCTCCTGGGCGGTCGTACGATCCACCGGCCCCTCGATCCGCACCTGCCGTTCGGTCTCCGGCCAGTAGAACAGCAGCGCCGCCCGCGGGTTTTCCGCGATTTCGACCCCTTTCGGACTGTTGTAGCTGGAAAAGAAAACGAACCCCCGCATATCCCAATGTTTGAGCAACACCATTCGTACCGACGGATGCCCGCTCGCGGACGCCGTGGCCACCGCCATCGCATTCGGCTCATTCGCCGTCAGTGTTTTCTCTTCCTCGTACCAGCGCCGGAATTGCTCGAACGGATCGGGATCGACATCCGCCGGATCGAGCGTGGCCCGCTGATAGACCTTCCGCAAATCGCCCTGGTTCATCGTCATTTCGGATCATTCCATTCCGAAGCGCCCCATTGTCATGGAGGCATTGTCCCAGCCCGGCACGGACTCGCGCACGACATCATCCACCGTCAGCCAACCATTGCCGAAAACCCGATTCATCTGCGTGCCGAAGGTCAACGATCCAGCCAGAACCGCCCGCGTTCCGCCCTGCGCCACCAGGCCACCATCCCCCAGCAACACCACGCGAGTCGCAACCTGCGCCACCAGCTCGACATCGTGCGTCGCCATCACGATCGCAACACCTTCCTCCCGCAACCGAAGAAACAGGCGAGCCAATTCCCGCTTGCGCAATGGGTCCACCCCCCTCGTCGGCTCATCGAGCAACAGCACCGCCGGATCGCCCGCGAGCGCCACGGCCAATGCCGTCCGTTCCTGCTCACCGGCACTCAAATCGAGCGGGAAGCGCGCTCGCAAATGCCCGAGCGCGAACCGATCGAGCAATCCGTTCAACCGATCCCGGCTCGCTCCCCGGCTTTCCAGGGCGGCCAGCACGTCGGCCTCGACAGTCTCGTGGAACAGCAGACTCGCCGCTCGTTGCGGCAGGAACCCGACCGAGCGCCCGATAGTCTGCGGCCGGTCGGTTCCGGGCACCAGCCCCGCGATCCGGATCGTTCCCCGATCGAGCCGGTGCAATCCCATCATCGCCCGTAGCAATGTCGATTTTCCGGCGCCATTCCTGCCCATGATCGCCACGAGCTCACCGGGACGCACATCGAACGAAACTTCGTCCAGCACCGGAGTCTTGCCAAAGCCGACCGCCACGCGATCGATTTCGATGACCGGCGCCGTTTCCGGACGCGCCGGATCGACCGGGGCCGCTGCCGGCTGGAATCCGTTCTGCGCCACGATCCGGCGAGCGTCCTTGACCGTCAGAGGTAGCGGCTCCCACCCCTCGATCCGGCCCAGCAGCGCCACCGGCGGATCGAGCCGCGGATCGCACTGGCGCAGCACCTCACCCGGATGCCCCTCCAGATCGCGCTCGCCTGGACGCAGCAAACGCATTCGGTCGGTGAATCCGGCAATTCGTTCCAGCCGCTGCTCCGCCAGCACCACCGTGATCCCCAGATCCTCATTCAGTTGCCGGATCGCGTGCAGCACATCCTCGGCGCCCGCCGGATCGAGCTGGCTGGTCGGTTCGTCCAGCGCCAGAATGCGCGGTTGCAACGCCAGCGCCGCGCCGATCGCGACCCGTTGCCGCTCGCCGCCGGAAAGTGTGCCGATCGATCGTTTGCGAATCCGCTCCGTCCCGGTCAGATCGAGCGCCTCCTCGACGCGCCGCCGCATGATCGGCGCTGGGATACCAAGCTGTTCCAACCCAAACGCGATCTCGTCTTCGACCGTGGTGGAAACCGAATGCGCGCCAGGATCCTGAAAGACGAACCCGACATTGCGCGCCAGCGCCCGAGTCGGCAAGACCCGCGTATCGTCCCCGCCCACCAGCACCCGGCCACCGAACGTTCCTCCGGAAAAATGCGGAATCAATCCGTTCAAACACCGGAGGATGGTCGATTTGCCGCTCCCCGATTCCCCGGCCAATAAGACCAATTCCGATTCGCCGATCTCCCAATCGAAATCGCGCAGCACCGGTCGTTCCGCATTCGGATACTGAAACGAAACCGAATCGAACTGGATATCCGGAATCGGTCCGCTCATCGAGCGCGCTCCTGCCAGATGCCCACCAGCGCCGGCGCCAGCAGACCGAGCAGACCGAGCGTCAATGGCACACTGGCCACTGGCCAACCGAGCGACGGATAGGGCTCGTACCGAATCGCGTCCCGGCCGGTCAGCAGGATCGCGCCGGCCGCGATCGCCGCGCCGAGCAGCACCGCCGAATCGCTCCGCCGCCAGACCAGCGTCCGGTATTTCGTCCGCCGCGGGCCGGCTCCGCGATGAGACCGCACCTGCAATGCTAGCAACCCAAGTCCCAGCAATCCGCTGATCGCGGCTTCCACCGCCGCTCCCACCGCAAAGAAATAGACGGCCACACAGAGGAGTGCCAGGCCAACGGCTGGAGCCAGATTCCCCCAGCGCGACCGGCGCGGTCCGGGAACACCACCGAACCCCCGCGATTCGAGCAATTCCGACATCGTGATCGCTCGTTCGATTCCCCCGGAAAGCAAGAGCGGCGCCAGCCCGAGATAGTCGCGCGGTCCCCGTGGCTCGTTTCCCCGGATCGCCTGCGCGTCGACGATCTCATGATAGGCCGCGATCATTTGCGGAAAGAAAGAGAATGCCACCGATCCGGCTACCCCGGCTCCGGTCAGCGATTGCGGCAACATCCGCAGCATGGCGCTCCAATCGAGCACGGCCGAAAGCGTGATCCCGATCAACACCAGCGCCAGCACCGCCAAACCGCTCAGCAACCCGAACACCATCGAGTTCAGGGTCAGGTTTCCGGAAAGCAGCGGAACCCAATCGGGAATCGTGCCGATGACCCGATCGCCGACCCGCACCGTCAACAGATTGAACGCGACCGAAAGGACGGCGAAGAAGACCCCAAGCCGGACGACCCAACCCCAGCCGAGTCGCGCCTCCGGCGGCAGCGACTCCCGGACCGCCAGCACCGCCAGCACGACCGAAAGCAAGGCAAATGGATTTCGCCCCATCGAAGGCACGAGCATGGCCGCCCCAGCCCAGCAGAGCCACGCGCGCGGGTCGATGGTCCGGGTCGTCATGCCGTTCCCCGCGGTCGAAACCGCAAGGTCAGTCCGAAGGCGGCCACCCCGGCCAATACCAGCAGCACGATCAGATACGACTCGTTCGACTTCAGCGCCCTCGAACCGCCTGCGTCCATCAAAGCGCCATTGGCATCGTAGCGGGCCGTATGCGCGATCGAGCGATCGTCATCGACCCGCGCGAGTCCCGGAATCGCCGCGATATCGACCTCAGGAAGCAATGCCTCATCGGGCGTCCACGACCAACCGTCGATCTGACCCGGGGCGATCATCGTCCCGCTGCCACCGAGCGGCGAAGCGATCCATTGCTCCGCGTCATTCAACTGAAAATAGCGCCAATAGGGCGAATTGCGATCGCCCGTTTGGCACATCCGCGTCCGGCACGGTCCGATATCGCAACCGGTCTCCTCGATCCGGCACACCCCTTCGCCCAATCCACCGAACGCGACGGTCACCAGCGAAACCCCCGACCGCCGCAACAACTCGATCCCGGTGATAGGCTCGTCCAGTGGCACATAGGCGTACGTCACCGTTCCATCCCCGGGCCGGATGACGATCCCTGCATAGTCGACCGGTTCTTGCCCCCGAACGGGGAGGAACCCGAGCGCCACAACCGCCAGCACCACGGCAACCAGCACTCGCAGCATGCCCCCACCATGCCGCTCTCCACCCCCG
>JBIQLF010000019.1:3245-7623 GCA_044464585.1 Thermomicrobia bacterium | reverse complement strand
CCCTCGACCAGCTCGGGACGACGATAGGGAGCCCAAGCGACGGAGTTCCCCCACCGTGGTGCGCGTTGCCGGCAGACATGGTTTCATATTTCGGAGCTCGATCGACACGCAGCAGTCGAAAAAAGCGACGCTATCCGGCCGGCGTCGCTGCCGGGGTGGTCAGTGCCGGCACAGCCACCGGCAACGGGAACGCCACCCCCGCCAGTGCCGGGATCGCCTGCACCGTCGCAAAGGCATTGTCACCGGGCACCGATTTCATATAGACGAACGACCCGTTCTCGTTCTGGAGGCTCAACAGCGCTGTCTCGGCATTGGCCAGCGCGTCCGCATGAGCGGAATCATCGACCGCGATCAACGCCTGAATCCCCAGCGCGGTCGAATTCGCATCGGATTCCGCGCCGGGCTGGTAGGAAAATCCGCCGTCCTCGTTTTGCGCGGCCAACAGATAGTCGAGCCCACGAGTGACCGTTTCGTCGTTCACGCCGGCAGCGATCAGCGCCTGCACCATCATCGCGGTGGTGTTGGAATCGCCGGCCCCCGCATCCATCGTTCCATCGAACGCCCAGGAGCCGTCCTCGATCTGGGTACCCCGGGCGGCGTCGATCGCGGCCGCTGGAACCGGTGTGCCCGTGGCCACCAGCGCCATGAGACCGAAGGCATGCTCGTACGGCCCGATGCCGATCATCCCTCGTTGAGCTGACACCTCCACGATGCCCATCGGATTCACTTTTTCGAAATCGTGCGGATCGTTGCCGGTGGCCACCAGCGCCATCGCCAGCTTGGCCGCCGAACCGGGGGTCTGTTGGGTAAAGACCAGCGCCTGGCTCTTCAGATAATCGATCGCCTTGCCGGTATCGCTATGCACGCCCAGCCATTCGGCCGCTGCCAGTGCCAGCACGGCATCGATCGTCGCGCCCGGATCGCTCTCACCGGAGAATCCGGCGAATCCGCCATCGGGTTGCTGCTGGGCCAGCACCCAGTCGACCGCGCTGCTCACCGCTGCGGTCTGGTCCTGCGCGGCAACCGGCGCCGCCAGCACCGATAAGCACAACGCCACCAGCATCAGCCCCGTGGCGGTCAACCGCCGGATCTGCCGCCTGGAAACAAAAAACCGCTCTTGCGAGCGGTGGAGCGAATTGGCGGGTCGATCGAGATCCTCGGATCTCGTGCGCGCCGTCAGCATTCCGTCCTCCCTCTCCTTCACGAAGGGCGCCGGATACGAAAACGGGCGGGTAATCTGGCTCCGCCTGGCACGATCTGGGCCAGACGATACAGTTGCGGATCAGCGCCGGACTCCCACCGGCTTCCCCCTGCTGCATTTCGAACGAAATGCCCCGATTCGCACGGACTTCGTTGTTAAGTCAGCCGCCCGATTGCGACCTTCGCAGTATCTACCTCCCTGAAGGCACCCGTCAAATACCGACCGGCGCCGAGGTCGAAGCCATGGTCTCGCATCCCCCGAATGCACGACGGCTCCAGCAATTCGATGGGAGTACTGGAGCAATTTCCAGCTCGACTCCGCGGAGTGCCACGTTCATTTCTTTGCAGTGACGGCCAAGAACGGCAGCACGGATACCGGATAGTTCCAAACGGGCGGTCGGCGCTTCGTGCTATAAGCCCTCAGAATATGCACGACCACCGGAATCTGGAGTCCGCGACCGGACGCTGGACTTCGGCCCCCGGACCATTCGATAGGAGTCACCGCACCCGTGGACTGGACACAGGCAATCGAGCTGGCCATCGCCGCAGCGGCGGCAGGCATCCTCGGTTCGATGCTCGGTCTCGGTGGTGGGGTGTTCATGGTGCCGATCTTCACCCTCTTTCTGGGGGTCGATCCCAAGCTGGCCATCGCGGCCAGCGCGGTTGCGGTCGTCACCAATTCGGTGGTCGGCTCGACGGTTCATCTCCGCTCCCGGTTTACCAATCTCCGTCTCGCCATGCTGCTGCAAGTGCCAACCGCTGCCGGGGCAGTGCTCGGCGCGCTCTTCGCCGTGCGCGCTCCCGAACGAATCCTCAATGGCGTGTTCGGCGCGGTGCTCGCCTATGCGGCCATCTCCATGTTCATCAAGCGCCGCATGACGCGGATCGACACCAGCAACGATCCCGATCCGCTCGGTCTCAAAGCGACCTATCACGATCCGGCCACCGGCAAGGACATCACCTATGTCCCCCGCCACATCTACCGGGGGATGGGCATCAGCTCGGGAGCGGGTGTGCTCTCCGGTCTGCTCGGTGTCGGCGGAGGGGTGATCCAGGTTCCGGCGATGAATCTCGTCATGGCGGTTCCGGTCAAGGCAGCCGCGGGCACCAGCGCGCTCATGGTCGGCATTACCGCGGTCGCCTCGTCGTTCGTCTTCTATGCCGACAACAAAATGGATCCCGGCATCGTGCTCCCGGCCATCATCGGCATCATTCTGGGCGCCCAGACCGGATCGCGCCTGACCCGCAAAGTGCGCACCGACCGGCTGATCATCATCTTCGTGATCGTCTTGCTCTATTTGAGTTTCCGCCTCATCATGAAGGCATTGCATATCGATCTTCCGAGCTTGTAATCATGACCGAGCCTCCGATTCCCCGCGAAGACGTTATTTTCGACCGGGCCATCCAGGTGCTTCGCGCCGGATTCGCGGCATCGGCGGTGTTGCTCATCGGCGGAATCATCTGGTCGCTGGCCGAACGGCGCGCGTTCGACGAACGGGTATTGCCATTTCGCGAGCTGCCCGGAGCGATCACCGGCGGCGATCCCACCGCCATCATCGATCTCGGTATCCTGGCCATGATGCTCACGCCGGTCGTGCTGGTGCTCGTCATCGCCTGGGAGTTCTATCGATTGAACGAGCGGCGGTTCGCGCTCGCATCGTTGCTGGTGTTGGGGGTGCTCATCATCTCGATCGCCATTTCTCTCTTCCGATGAGCACCGGTATCGTCGTCGCCATGTCCAGCGAGCGGGTGCATCTCGAACCGCATGCCACCGCCCACGCGGTCGAACGCCACGGTCCCTGGCGGATCGACCGCTTCACGATCGCGGAGCACGACATCGTTTCGGTGACCTCGGGTATCGGCATGACCAATGCCGCCGCCGCCACCGAATTCCTGATCCAGACCGAACGCCCCGAACGCATCGTCAATTTCGGATGCGCGGGAGCACACCGGCGCGATCTGGTTCCGGGCGATGTGATCATCGCCAGCGAGTTGATCAATCACACCTTCATGCAGATCCTGCCGAGCGGAGAAGAACGCTATACCGGGTTCGTCAGCGAATCCGGCGGCGAGCACCAGCAAGGGGACGAGCTGGCGCCCGATCCCGGCCTGGTCGAATTGGCGCAGCTGGCCGGGGCCACCCACCCACCGGCCCCGTGGCCGCAAGCGCTCTTCTGGCCCAGCGGCGTCCCCTGGCGATTGCCGAATATCTATTTCGGTCCGGTCGTCTCGGCCGACACCTGGACGCAGGCACATGCCCGGCTCGACATTCTGCACGACCGCCACGGTTCGCTCTGCGAGGAAATGGAAGCCGCCGCTGTTGGCCGCATCGCCGGTCTGCACGGCATTCCCATCCTGGTCATCAAGGACATTTCCAACAACGAATATCTGCGCGAAAGCGACATTGCCGAGTTCTCCGACTTCCCGGTTGCCGAAGTCGGCAAACGCGCCGCCGCGCTCGTGGCCCAGACGCTGGCGTTGCTATAGATGGGCTGCCAGCCCCCGTTTTCTGCGAACCGCATAGCCAATCAACGCGGCGTGCACGAGCACCGCCCCGGCAAGCCCGATCGCGGTCGCCCACCACGGATGATCGAGCCGTCGCGTCCAAATCCATGCGCACAGCAGCGACCACGGCAGGAACAACGCAATGCTGGTGAACAACCCCGGGTTGTAGACCTTCAATTTGGCGGTCGTGGCGATATGGACGATCCCGTTCAGCAACGTCGCATACACCGGAATCAAAACCAACACCGGCGACCACCAGCGCGTGATCAGTGAAACCAGCAGAAACAACACCCATACACACAGGATATTGATCCAGAAGATCGATTCCAGGGTCAGGATCGGCGCGCCTCCGCCGACGTGCCGGTTCACGAACGCCATGAACCGTCCGTGTGCATGTTCCTCGTATTGGTGAACCATATAGATCGGCAACAGCAGCGCGACCATTGCCTCTTCGCGGTTGCCGTCGACCAGGAGAGATGCGATCGTCAGCGCTCCGATGATTCCTGCTGGCAACGCCATCCGCGCCCAGTTCGCCACGAACCACGGCCAGAACCGGAATCCATCGTCAGCTGCCATCCGCGCCTCCCCTCATTCTGCTCGCCGTCTGGAATGCAACCCGATCGCAAACACCGTCGCCCAGGCGCCACCCCAAACTGCCCCTCCGGCCCCCAAG
>JBIQLF010000019.1:1731-3145 GCA_044464585.1 Thermomicrobia bacterium | reverse complement strand
CTAAAAATACTCCAGCAACCGCACCACCATGCGCCGCTCGGACGGCACGATGTCCAATACCGCGTCTTCGGTATTCGGCAGCAGAATCTCCGGACCGCCACCCTCGGGCCGGATCACGAACACATCGCGCGAACCGGTTTCGATCAGGTCGACCGTCGTCCCGATCTTCGTTCCGCTCTCGTCGAACGCATCCAGTCCGATCAGCTGATAGAGCAGGAATTCACCCGCTTCCAATGGAATCGCGTGTTTGCCGGAGATGCGTATCGGCTGCCCCCGGAACGTGGCGGCCTCCTCGGGATTGGAAATCCCGCGCAATTTCAAGAGAACGTTTCCCGAATGGAACCGGACATGCCGCACCCGGCGGGGATGCGGTTCGTCTCCCAGATAGACCGAATCGATACGCTCGAACTGTTCTGGAAGATCGGTCACCGGGCGCACTTTCAGCTCGCCGGTCACGCCATGCGTACCGATGACGATCCCAATGGTGAGAAAAACATGATCGAGCGGAGTATCGGGTTCGGGGCCAGCGCTATCGATCAACGGCCCGGTTGGAGGCTGGGGCCGTCGTACACCGCGCGAGGAACCGGACGGCGCCGACCCCGGCGCGCCCCGCGTCCGGGCGCGCGGTGCCACCGGCACGGCACGGCGGCGGGGTTCCGGTGGAGTGGGATTATCCTTCGATGTCGAGGCTGGCACGGACGTTATTGCGCGATCCGGTGATCATGACCAGGGTGCGCATTGCTTTGGCGATGCGGCCCTGCCGCCCGATCACCCGGCCGATCGCATCCTCGTTCACCTTCAGGGTGACATGCACCGATCCACCCCGCCGTTCGGCGGTCACCTCATAGTCGTCCGGCGAATCGACCAATTCGCCCGCGATGTAATCGACGAGACCCTGTAGTTGTTCTTCCGGGGTGGTTGCCGGCATGGCGCGCTCCGACTCGATTTCAGTCACGTACGGAAAACGGGCGGCTCGCGCCGCCCGCGGACATCCTAGCTGGCGGCCGGCTTGGCGTGCGCCGCGGCTCGCTCTGCGCGATCGTCGGGAATGAGTCCCTGCTTGCGCAGCAGAATATGCACGGTCTCGGTCGGCTGGGCGCCCACACTCAACCAATACGCGGCGCGCTCCTCGTTCAGCTTGATCGTGGCCGGTTCGGTCAGCGGATCGTAGAACCCGATCTGCTCGATGATGCGGCCATCCCGCTTCGAGCGGCTATCCGCGGCAACGATTCGGTAGCTGGGGCGCTTCTTGGCGCCCATGCGGCGCAGGCGCAATTTGATCACGAACGACTCCAGTTCGATAGCGAAATATCGATCATCTCGATGGAGGCTCGTCCGGGACCGTGGCAGTAACACGTGAATATGGCGAGCACAACCAAATCGCACCACTCCCGCGGTGCGAATGGTCAATTCT
>JBIQLF010000019.1:0-1631 GCA_044464585.1 Thermomicrobia bacterium | reverse complement strand
CGCCCCTGCACGGCACATGCTACCCTTCCTTCTCTCTCAAGCCTCAAGACTCAAGACCCACGACTCAAGACTCAAGACCCAAGGCCCAGGACTCATCTCCCTGGCCCGAGCGCTATCCTTCCCCACATGATCCTGCTTGGAGTCGAGGCCGGAACCAACACGGTCCGCGCCACCGCGTTCGATGAGCGCGGCACCATCGTCGCGGCCGCGGCGCGCGCGGTCGTGGTGACATCTCCCCACCCTGATTGGGTCGAAACCGATCAGGTCGAGCTCTTCGCCGCCGTGGCCCAGGCGATTCAGGAGCTGCTTCCCAGCCTCCCGGAAACACCGGAGCTGCTCTGTCTCACGGCGCCCACCGACGGACTCTGGCTCGTCGATGCCGCCGGAGCGCCGGTCCGGCCAGCGATCTTGCCGGACGACCGCCGGGCCGCCGCTTATCCAGCGGACTGGATCGCGCACGCCATCTTCAGTGCCGTCTATCGCCGGGCTGGATATGCGCTCACGCCTCAATCCCCGGCGTCGCTCTTTCGCTGGCTGCTCGATCGCGAACCGCAATCGCTCGACCAGGCGGCCACCGCATTCTCTGCCAAGGATGCGCTCCTCCATTGGCTTACCGGCGCGCGTGTCACCGATATCACCGATGCCTCCGCGCCCTTCCTCGATCTTCGCTCCCGTATCTATGATGAGGAACTGATCGATCTCCTGCGATTGCGTCCAATTCGCCCCCTCCTGCCTCCGATCGACACCGCCACCGGTTCGCTCTGGCCCCTGAGCGAACCCGGTGCCGCGGCGACCGGACTCCCGGCTGGAATGGCGGTCCACGCCGGACCGTTCGATGCCATCGCCACCGGTCTCGGCGCCGGCTTGCAAGGCACCGGCGATGCGTTCATCATCCTCGGCCCTCGGCTCCTCACCGGGATCCAGATCGAGCGGCTCACTCTGGCGGGCGAACCGACCGGCCGGATGGTCTGCCTGCCTCGTTACGATCGCTGGGTCCGATTGCTGAGCGCGTCCAGCGGCATGAATCTGCTCGACTGGTTGCTTCCGCTGATCGACATCAGCTATCCAGGTCTCGATGCGGCGCTGCAACGCACTCCGGCGGGCGCCCATGGCGCGATGATCGTTCCGCCCATCTCATCGGATGGCGAGACCGCTCCGCACGTCGCTCCAGCCGCGCGCGGCCGCATCATCGGCTTGACGACCGGCATCGACAAAAACGATCTCGCGCGCGCCGCCTGTGAGGGGCTCGCATTTTCGGCCCGCCACAGCATCGCCAGCGCCGAGGTGCAACCGGGAATCATCACGCTTACCGGTGGCGGATCGCGATCGCCCGCGTTTCGGCAACTCCTGGCCGATATCCTCGGCCAGCCGATCTCGATCGCGCCTCAGCCAGAAACCGCCGCCCGGGGAGCCGTCATCGCCGGCATGATCGCCGCGGACATCCCCTACGACCACGTCGCCTGGACTGCGCCCTCCGCCCAGATCGTGCCCGACCCCGATACCGCGGCGTTCTACACCACCCGCTACGCGGACTATCTCACCGAAATCACGCATTCCCGGTCGTCTTGAGTCGTGAGTCCTGAGTCGTGAGTCCTGAGTCTTGGGTCTTGGGTCTTGGGTCTTGGGTCTTG
>JBIQLF010000018.1:13866-38352 GCA_044464585.1 Thermomicrobia bacterium | reverse complement strand
TCCCTGCTGGCCGAGGGGAGTGGACGAAAGATGCGCCAGAACGGGGGTGTTTTTCCGGGAAATCGGCCGTCGCACCTGTGCTCAGGCACGGGTGAGGATTGAAACCCCTACGATCCGTCCGATGATCGCGTCAACTTCGGTGTCGCACCTGTGCTCAGGCACGGGTGAGGATTGAAACTGCGTTCGCCGGCCGCACGCTCAACGGCCGGCGAAGTCGCACCTGTGCTCAGGCACGGGTGAGGATTGAAACCGGCAGCGCCTCGGCTGGACCCAGGCACAGATGGCGTCGCACCTGTGCTCAGGCACGGGTGAGGATTGAAACCTCTCACGAACCAACCGAATCAACAGTTGCCACGGTGTCGCACCTGTGCTCAGGCACGGGTGAGGATTGAAACGGCAACCGTGCTGCTGGCGGCCCGCTATTTCAAACGGTCGCACCTGTGCTCAGGCACGGGTGAGGATTGAAACGGGCGGTACTCCAGCGCCGCGCCGATCGTGCCCGGTCGCACCTGTGCTCAGGCACGGGTGAGGATTGAAACTGCCCGAGGGAGGGTCGTAATGGACGAATTGCGCGAGTCGCACCTGTGCTCAGGCACGGGTGAGGATTGAAACCCCGCCACCGTGCGCGTCGTGGGCACCTTGCTATCGAGTCGCACCTGTGCTCAGGCACGGGTGAGGATTGAAACGAGGGAGTCGAGCAACTAGCGCGCACACTCGGACGGTCGCACCTGTGCTCAGGCACGGGTGAGGATTGAAACTGCAGATCGGACTGGACGAGCTGGCAAGCGCGCCGGTCGCACCTGTGCTCAGGCACGGGTGAGGATTGAAACTCGCAGCAAATCATCGGCACGGCCGCCGATATGGCGTCGCACCTGTGCTCAGGCACGGGTGAGGATTGAAACCGAGGCGCGGGGGATGTACGGCTCCCGCGCCCCTCTACGTCGCACCTGTGCTCAGGCACGGGTGAGGATTGAAACCACCGCCACACGTTGTAGAGCGGCGTCTGCCAGTGTCGCACCTGTGCTCAGGCACGGGTGAGGATTGAAACAGTCCCGCGATCAACGCGATGACCGCCGAGAGCGCAGTCGCACCTGTGCTCAGGCACGGGTGAGGATTGAAACTCAGCGCGCCTGAGGATGAGCTCACCGCTGAGCTTGTCGCACCTGTGCTCAGGCACGGGTGAGGATTGAAACCCGCCCGAAAACGAAACATAGGGTTTGTGACAATGTCGCACCTGTGCTCAGGCACGGGTGAGGATTGAAACGCGTCTCCGGTACTGAATACATGCTGTATGACGTAGTCGCACCTGTGCTCAGGCACGGGTGAGGATTGAAACTGTTTTGGGTGGCGCTCAATGTGTCGGTCGTTGGTGCGTCGCACCTGTGCTCAGGCACGGGTGAGGATTGAAACATGGCGGTCAGGGCGGAGGTGACGGCCGAGAAGTCGTCGCACCTGTGCTCAGGCACGGGTGAGGATTGAAACATCCCGGAGACGGTGGACCTGATCTGGTTCGCGCGTCGCACCTGTGCTCAGGCACGGGTGAGGATTGAAACATCCTTTCTGGGCGCGCCCTGCGCCCGCTTGCGACTGTCGCACCTGTGCTCAGGCACGGGTGAGGATTGAAACCGGCTTCGACAGCCGCAATGCCGTCGCGGTGGGGTTGTCGCACCTGTGCTCAGGCACGGGTGAGGATTGAAACGGCCCGATCTCCCGCATGTGCGCGGAAACCGGCCGCACGTCGCACCTGTGCTCAGGCACGGGTGAGGATTGAAACGCCACGTTCGACGGTGCGGGTACCGGGCGGCACGCGTCGCACCTGTGCTCAGGCACGGGTGAGGATTGAAACGCTCCCCGGTTCGGGGACCGATACCCGCGCCTTTGGTCGCACCTGTGCTCAGGCACGGGTGAGGATTGAAACCCATCAGCGGCGCGAACATCACCCGCATGAGTTCATGTCGCACCTGTGCTCAGGCACGGGTGAGGATTGAAACCGGTCGAGTTGCACCACATCAGCGCCTCGCCGGTCGTCGCACCTGTGCTCAGGCACGGGTGAGGATTGAAACCACGACTCGACCCAGGATGTGCTGAACTGGTCGAGTCGCACCTGTGCTCAGGCACGGGTGAGGATTGAAACTGGCTATGGTGGTGGTCGGCGTCGCCGGGGAAATCCTGGTCGCACCTGTGCTCAGGCACGGGTGAGGATTGAAACTCTTCCATCGCGTCGATGCGCCGCTGCTGGTCCAGAGTCGCACCTGTGCTCAGGCACGGGTGAGGATTGAAACGATCCCATCGTGACGACCCCAGCAACCGATCCGGAGTCGCACCTGTGCTCAGGCACGGGTGAGGATTGAAACCGCCCAGCTCGTGTAGGCGGCATAGAGGTCCGAGGTCGCACCTGTGCTCAGGCACGGGTGAGGATTGAAACCAGCGGCAAGATTTGTTTGCCGCTGCCCAAGGGCGTCGCACCTGTGCTCAGGCACGGGTGAGGATTGAAACGCGACTTTGAACGACTTACTTCCCGGCCAGATCGTTGTCGCACCTGTGCTCAGGCACGGGTGAGGATTGAAACGAGGCTGCCTGGTCCCGCACCATGCAGGTGATGACCGTCGCACCTGTGCTCAGGCACGGGTGAGGATTGAAACCCGACGGGCACCCGCTACCTCGATGCCTGCAACACGTCGCACCTGTGCTCAGGCACGGGTGAGGATTGAAACTCCTTGCTGTCTGGTGTGCCGGGATCGATGGCTCCCGTCGCACCTGTGCTCAGGCACGGGTGAGGATTGAAACTCGGTCCCCTGCAGCGCTCGGCCCGGACGAACGATTGTCGCACCTGTGCTCAGGCACGGGTGAGGATTGAAACGCGAATCCACAGATGTGGCGAATAGCGTCACACAACAGGAGTCGCACCTGTGCTCAGGCACGGGTGAGGATTGAAACGGGCGCAGGACGTCCGCTGGTCGCTCGGGATCGTGTCGCACCTGTGCTCAGGCACGGGTGAGGATTGAAACGAAAGCAACCGGCCGATCGCGGTCGAGCAGAATGGGTCGCACCTGTGCTCAGGCACGGGTGAGGATTGAAACCAATTACCCGCCGATACAGAATCAACCGTTACGCTGTCGCACCTGTGCTCAGGCACGGGTGAGGATTGAAACGGCTCAGAGCGTGCCATAGTTGACTCCATTTCAATGTCGCACCTGTGCTCAGGCACGGGTGAGGATTGAAACGGGCAACTGCACCTGGACTACGGCGAGCTGCCGGACGTCGCACCTGTGCTCAGGCACGGGTGAGGATTGAAACCCGTCGATCGCCCCGCCAGCGCAGCCGATCGAGCTCGTCGCACCTGTGCTCAGGCACGGGTGAGGATTGAAACGCTCGGACCGGCCACGGGCACCGTGCCACCGACTCCGGTCGCACCTGTGCTCAGGCACGGGTGAGGATTGAAACCGTTCGTGCGACAGCGGGACGCGACGACCAAGAAACGTCGCACCTGTGCTCAGGCACGGGTGAGGATTGAAACGCCAATGCGACGATCCGTGGCTCCAACGTTGCCAGCGTCGCACCTGTGCTCAGGCACGGGTGAGGATTGAAACGGCTGAGCGCGAACGAAACGAGGTCGTAAATGGGGGTCGCACCTGTGCTCAGGCACGGGTGAGGATTGAAACATCCTGGATGCCATTGTTGGTGGCGGCGGTAGCGGTCGTCGCACCTGTGCTCAGGCACGGGTGAGGATTGAAACAGTCCGGGGACCGTGTCCTTGATTGCCTTGATGATGTCGCACCTGTGCTCAGGCACGGGTGAGGATTGAAACACCGCCGATACGCACATAGAGCACCACCGGCAACGCGTCGCACCTGTGCTCAGGCACGGGTGAGGATTGAAACATTGCCGCTGGCACCCGCAGCACGCCCGTCGTCTGGTCGCACCTGTGCTCAGGCACGGGTGAGGATTGAAACATCCTCTAAGGAGGCAACGATGAGTAAAACGATTGGTCGCACCTGTGCTCAGGCACGGGTGAGGATTGAAACTCCACGGGCGCCGGAGACCCCAGCCTCATGGCCTGGAGCGTCGCACCTGTGCTCAGGCACGGGTGAGGATTGAAACCGCAAACGACGCGCCGCATCGATGCAATCCCCGATGTCGCACCTGTGCTCAGGCACGGGTGAGGATTGAAACGCGTCGATGATGTCGAAAATATCCTGGGATTCGTCGTCGCACCTGTGCTCAGGCACGGGTGAGGATTGAAACGTCGAGCAGTTGGAACGGGTGATGGCGCCGGGAGTGTCGCACCTGTGCTCAGGCACGGGTGAGGATTGAAACGAGTGGACGCTCATCGGCGGAGTCGCTGGCTCGCTGTCGCACCTATGCCTGAACACAGGCGCGACCCGGCCGAGTTGGCGCAGGAGCGAGTCTGGGCGATCGAAGGGGTGCCCTCAGGAATGAGAGACGAATTCGCCCTGACGTGGGGAGGCTGCCCCTCGATCGTCCCCATTCACCCGCACGTCGCCGAAGACCAGTGGCAAGCCGACGGCGGTTGGCGAGAAGAGCGCCGGTTCGGATTGGGCGTGGATATGCAGATGCGGTTCGGAGGAGTTGCCCGAATTGCCGGCCAGACCGACGATCGTGCCGGAGTCGATCGTGTCTCCCTGGGCGACCTGGATCGAGCCGGCCTGGAGATGCGCCAGGAAAAGCCAGGCAGCATCGCCGATCTGCAGGACGATATGGTTGCCGGCCGCATCGGCCGGATTGGCTGGCAATGCGCCCGGGGTATTCGCCTCGATTCCGTCCACGACATCGACCACCGTGCCACCCGCTGGCGCCAGCACCGGTTGCCCCCAAACCCAATAGTTCTCGTTGTGGCTGGGATCGTCGTGATAGGTGGCGCCCGCGTTCCAGATCATCAGATCGATCGCATGGCGCTGTTGCTGGTTGGAGGCGTGGTAATTTTCCAGTACTGTGTCGCCGCCCCAATAGGTCCACCAGAGTCCGGAAAAAGGCAGATCCAGCGGCGCCAGCGGCGGAACGGAGGTTGCCGGATCTGGGGGTAAGGACCAGTCCGGCAGGATTTGCAGACCGCTGATTGCCTCCGCCGCATCGAACGACACATGGATTCCCAGACCGCGTCCACCCCAGTCGGAGCGCGCCCAATAGATCTGGAGATCGGGCGAATGGGGAATGGCGTTTTCGGCGGTGCGCGGACCCACCGGGCGTTCGGCATCGAAGACGATACCCCCCAGCGGGGTATCGATGACCTGCTGTTCCGGAATCGAGAGGGTTCCGCTGGCAGCGTCGTCCGAGAAGGTGAGATCGAGCGCCAGATCGGTTCCATCGGGCAAGCTCGTGGTTCCCTGCCACCGGCCCGCCAGCACGGCAGGCAGCGGAGACGACGCTGCGACTGGCGACGCGGCGGGGGTGCCCGGAGACCGTTGCAGGGTAAAGGGGGTGATGCCGCCGCTCTGCAGAGTGCCGGTCAGCGTATCGCCCGCCAGAGCGCCGTCGAAAACCAGATGGTAGGCAGGAGCCTCGAACGTGACGCGATCGACCGTGAGCTGCTGAACGAGCGTTGCCAGGTGGTCCTCGGATACGCCGGCTCGAAGTTGGGGGGCAAACCGCGCGAAGAGCGAGGGGTCGTCACCGCCCAGCAACTGGTCGACCGCCGTCTGACCGATATCCAGCAGATGACCCGCCCTCTCGGCATAGAGCCCGGCGACCTCATCGTAGGAGGGAGGCGGGGCGGGAGTGGGCGATGCCGCCGGTGTGGCCGCGATATTGTGGGCGGCGAGGCCGTCGATCCAGCGCGTCCCCGCCAACGCGGGCGCGGCCTGCAAGAACGTACGTCGATTCATGGCATGTTCCTTGGATGGAATGAAGGGCACGCGGCACGGGACATCGCGGGGAATCATCCGGCAACAACTCGGTAATCAGGGGACCGGGCAGCGGAGCGGTCGCGACATCGCCCGGAGAGCGCGATCGGCGGACCACAATGCAGAGCGGCGGTCTCCCGCGGGTTTCGGCGACCCTTCGGACAGGAATGCGCCGGATAGTCCAATGGCCGGGATGTGCCCCAGAGCGGGAGGTGGAAGTGGTCCCGTCAGCGGGTAATGAAATAGACCGCGATGACCGCGATGAAGATGACCACCACCGCGAGGATGATGAGATTGGTTCCCTGGATCCAGCTTGTTTGCTCGCTCCTGGGCGGGCCCTCGTAATTGCCGGGACCGCGGTCCACGGCGGGAGGTGTTTCTCGATTGTCATTTTGGCTGGTCATGTGTGGTTCCTTTCCCTTGGGGCGGGAGCCAGATCCACCGGCCGCACGCGCAAACCGGCGCCTGATCTGCTTTCAATCGTAAAGGAGCAGCAACGAGCCGGTCCGTTTTGGGGAGTAGGGAACCGGACGAGGGGCGTCAGGTCGGCCGCGCTTCGGCCGGCCTGGAGAGGGGCGAGCGGGCACGGGCGACATCGGGTTCGCGGCGTCACGGAATGAAATATCGACGCCATGATGCTCGCGCGTGCGGTTGTCCGGTTTCGATGGGGCCGCATGGTCGTCGCAACCCTCAGGCATGAATACGCCGCGGACTGTACGGTAGAACGATGCGAACGTCCCGCGACCGGTGGGGCGTCGCATCACGAT
Organism: Thermomicrobia bacterium; assembly: GCA_044464585.1. Lineage (GTDB taxonomy): Bacteria > Chloroflexota > Chloroflexia > Thermomicrobiales > UBA6265 > JAMLHN01. Next base: position 31,724 of record JBIQLF010000018.1, on the reverse strand, counting down.
CGAATGTCAGGACTGTGTCGACTATGAGAAATGAAGGGTTGCGAGCCGGTCGCGGATTTGCGCTGGCGCTCGCGTTGATGATCGGTGGAGTGGTGGGAGCGACCGCTGGTTCTGGAATCCTGTTGGCCCAGTCGGATGTGCCGGCGGCGGCGTGTGGTTCCGGACCGAATGTGATCTGTCCGGCGGCGGACGATCCGAGCAGCCCGTATATCGCCTCGGTGACCGCGGTACACGATGGGGTCGTCATTCTCCTGACCGATGCGGGATTGGAAAAGGCGCGGGAATGCGACGGTCCGGAAACGATCGCGCGGATGTCTGCAATGCTCTATGCGCTGATCCCGGACGAGGACAAGGCGGACTATCGACTCGACTGGAACAGCCCGGCGCTGGCGGATGAGATCTACGGGCATGCCTTTTTCAACAAGATGTCGGGGGAGCTCGGCGGACTCGGTTCGGTCTACGAGCGGTCGAACCCGATCGATATCGTCTTTGCCGATTACGGCGGCCCGGGAGAAATGACCGCGGGCGCCCGCGTGGAACAAACGGTTTTCGCGGGATTGGGCGCGGCGCACCGGGCGGCCTGCTGAACGGCGGCTCCGCCCCGCGGCCCGGTGTGCGAGGTCCCGTGTCGAGCGATTTCGACGTTGGGCACGGAACCCGGCGCGCTGCCGCAATGACCGAGCACCTCCACACCTTTTGCGCTCGTCGAGACCATCTCCAGGAACAGCATCGAACAGTCCTTGGGTGTATTCCGGAGGCGCTGCCGGCTTCGGGATGGTGCGGCGCGACCGACTGCCGATTCCAGACCGCGGTCGACCATGACGTACAGCGCCGGAATCCCCAACCCTGCTACCCAAAACGGGCCGTTCCGAAGCCAGCCGAATTGTTACTATGTCCAATGGAGACGAACGCGTCTCGATGGCGTAGGTCGACCTGATCGAACCTGGAGGATCGCACTCGATGATCACCCGACGAAAATTCATTCCGGCCGCTGCCGGAGTCGTTGCGCTTGGCGGGCTCGGCCGCCTCGGTGGCGTAGCGGCGCAGGATGCCACCCCTGCCGCCTCGCCGGTGGTGGCGAGCATCGACGAGCTGCCGCTCCGGAAAGCCGGGGAGCTGAATGTCCATGCCGACCAGCCGCTCTATGCACCCTGGTTCATCGATAACGACCCGACCAACGGCGAGGGATTCGAGAGCGCGCTGACATTCAAGGTCGCCGAGCGACTGGGCTTCACCGACGAGCAGGTGAAATGGGGATACACCTCGTTCAATGCGTCGTTCGCGCCCGGACCGAAGGATTTCGATTTCTATATCACCGAGGTTTCGATCACGGAACCGCGCAAGGAAGCGGTCGATTTCAGCGATCCCTATTACTTCTCGCCGCTGGTGATCCTGGCCGTCAAGGATTCGCCGGTTTTCGACGTTCAGACGATGGACGATCTGAAGAAGCTGAAATTCGGCACCCAGGTTGGCACCACGTTCGCCACCTATATCGCCGATGTCATTGAGCCGGATCAGGATCCGCTGGTGTTCAACACCAATGCCGATTCGATCCAGGCGCTGTCCAATGGCCAGGTCGACGCCATTCTCGAAACACTCCAGATCGGCCAGGCGATCGTCACCTATCAGTTCGACAACCTCGGGCTGGTGGCGCTCGTACCCGATGGCGGCACCGATCTGGGGATGGTCTTCGAAAAGGGCAGCGAGCTGGTTCCGTATGTGAACGAGGCCCTGCAATCCCTCAAGGACGACGGCACCCTCGATGCGCTCATCGCCGAATGGCTGCCGATCCCGGAAGAGCTGCGCGAGATCAGCAAGTAAGAAAGTCCGGGGCCCGGAGGCCTGAGGCCGGAGTGGAGGATATCCGCTCCGGCCTTCGGACCCCGGACCCCGGACTCGCGTGGGGGCGACGATGGGCGAATTTCGGGAGGTCGTGCTGGATGTCGATGTCGGAATCGACGATGCGCTGATGATCCTGCAGCTGGTGTCGGAACCGCGGGTCGAGGTGATCGCGGTCGGCGCCGTGCATGGCAATTGCACCGCTGCCAATTCGGCGCGCAACGCGTTGCGCACGCTCGAAGCCGTGGGAATCCATTCGGTGCCAGTCGCCCTCGGTCTGGAAAGCCCGCTCGATCCGCCCCATTCCGCACCGCAGGTGCACGGGCACGATGGTCTGGGCGATCTCGGGTTGCCCGAACCGAAGGGGCAGGTGACCGGAGAACCAGCGGCGGAGCAACTCGTGCGGCTCGGTTTGGAACGGCCTGGCGTGCTCGATCTGATCGCGGTCGGATCGCTCTCGAATCTGGCGGCCGCGCTGGCGCTCGATGCGAAAAGCCTGAAACGCTACCGGTCGATCACCGTCCTCGGGACCCTCTCGCGGTATCCGAAACCGGTCGTGCCCGATTACAACGATGCCAATATCTATTTCGACCCCGATGCGTCGCGGGCGGTGCTCTCGTCCGATACGCCGATGACGATCGTGCCGATCGATCTGTCTCGCCGGGCCGCGCTGGAGGACCGGCATCTCGATGCGCTGCGCCACGGCGACTCGCCGCAGGCCAAATTTGCGTGGACGATTCTGCCCTTCTATTGCAACTTCTATCAGGAGCGCCTGGGGCGCTGGTCGGCCTCGATGCACGATCCGCTGGCGGCCAGCATCGCCATCGATCCATCGCTGGCGACCGAGGTGGTCGAGCGCCCGATCGTGGTCGAACCCTATGGCGATCGTGTGCGGGCCGTGGGGCGCACCGAACCCTCGACCGAGACGGACGGAATTCCCGTCAAGCGCATCGTGCCGGAGGCGGATCTGCCACGCTTTCTGGACCGCTTCACCGATCGATTGCTGGGTCCGCTGAATCCGATCTATACCGCGGGCGATATTCCCGCAATTGCCGAGCTCCCGCCCCTTTGATCCGGGTGGAGGCTGGCGCAGCCGGCACAGGGCCGGCGACGACGGAGTTGCGGGCGCGGGGATAGTGGTTGCGACATTGCCGGGGAGAGCATGCCGCCTGCCCGGCTCCCTATAATCCCCCATGATCCACGGATTCGCGGTCGGCTCATCGACCGGATCGTTCGGGCGCGCGCCCACGGGCGAGCGGAGCAGGAGGAGAAGTCGATGAGCGCAGTTTCCGCGCAACCGTCCGGGGAGCTGAGCGAAACGCAAGTACAGCAATTGCTCTCGCCGCCGCCGCCCTGGAAACAGCGGGCGCTCTGGACCTCGGTCGCCATCGCGCTGATCAGCACGGCGGTGGTCGTCGCCATCATCGTCGTGGTGCTATCCAGATCCAGCGGATGGGATTCGTTCCAGCGGGCATTCTTGAGTCCGAAGCATTTCCGCGCCTCGTGGCCGCAGGTGGTGGACGGATTCAAGCTCAATGTCAAGATCTTCATGGTCGCCGAACCGTTCATTCTGGCGATCGGGTTGCTGATCGCGTTGCTGCGGGTGACGAAGAGTCCGGTTTTCTTTCCGTTGCGGGCCCTGGCGGTCATCTATACCGACTTCTTTCGTGGCGCCCCGGCGATTCTGGTCATCCTGATGCTCGGATTCGGAATGCCGGCCTTGCGGTTGAAATCGGTGCCGAACGATCCGATCTTCTGGGGAACGGTCGCCTGTATTCTGACCTCCTCGGCCTATACCGCGGAGACGATCCGGGCGGGAATCGATTCGGTCCATGCCAGCCAGCGGGCAGCGGCGCGGTCGCTCGGATTCTCGAATCTGCAGACGATGCGGCTGGTGGTATTGCCGCAAGCGATCCGGCGGCAGATTCCACCGCTGCTCAGTGGATTCGTGGCATTGCAAAAGGAGACGGCGCTGGTGTCGGTGATCGGCCCGCTGGAAGCGACGCGGCAAGCACAGATCTATTCCGGAATGTATTTCAACTTCACCAGCTATCTGGCCGCGGCGGTGCTCTTCATCGCGATCACGATTCCGCTGGCCCGATTCACCGATTATCTGATCGCGCGGGATGCCCGCCGTCGTTCGATGGGAGGCGCATTTTGAGCGAGGCTGGCGCGCCGCTGCTGCGGGTCGAGCATGTCTACAAAGCCTATGCCGATCATCTGGTGTTGCAGAATGTCGAGTTGAATGTCGGGCTGCACGAGGTCGTTTGCCTGATCGGGCGATCCGGGTGCGGTAAATCGACCTTGCTGCGGTGCATCAATCTGCTGGAGGACATTCAATCGGGCCGGATTCTGCTGGGGGATCAGGAGATCACCGCGCCGGGAGTCGATCACGACCGGGTACGGCAGCAGATCGGGATGGTCTTTCAATCGTTCAATCTCTTTCCCCACCGAACGGTGCTGGACAACATCACGATGGCGCCGGTCCATGTGCAGAAGATTCCGAAAAAGCTGGCGCGGGAAAAGGCGATGGCCTTGCTGGAACGGATCGGTCTGCCCGACAGGGCTGGCGAATATCCCGACCGGCTTTCGGGCGGGCAGCAGCAGCGGGTGGCGATCGCGCGGGCGCTGGCGCTCGAACCGAAGCTCATCCTGCTGGACGAGGTGACCTCGTCGCTCGATCCGGAAACCATCGGCGGGGTGATGGAATTGATCCGCGAGCTGCGCGGATCGGGGATGACGATGGTGATGGCGACACACCAGATGGGGTTCGCCCGCGAGATCGCCGACCGGATCGCGTTTCTCGATCGCGGCCGGATCGTGGAAATCGGTCCGCCTTCGCAGATCTTCGACGACCCGCGGGAAGAGGGCACCCGAGATTTTGTGCGCCACGCGCTTTCGACCGCCGCATCGGAATTGGAGATCGCGGCGCCGTAATCCGGAATTCCTCCCCTTGGCGCCAGCAGACGCATCATCAATTTTGATGAGTGCATCGTTGGCACTTTCGATGATGTGCGGGGTGATTGCGGCGGCGACAATGGGAGCAGTTCCCGAGGTCGAGTGTCCGGCGCGCGACGCTGGCTACAAGTGCGCAGGATGCTCGATCCGGGGCCTGCGCCGTTAGCGGTGCGCGGAGGACGTGGCTGGGACATGACCGGCACGGTAGGCCATCACAACCGCCTTCAGGCGGGAATCGACCCCGAGTTTGCCCAGAATGGCGCGTACGTGGGTGCGAGTGGTCGCCACCGACATCCGGAACTGCTCGGAGATTTCCTCGTCGCTCGCACCGTCCATCAGCGCCAGCAGCACCTCCGATTCTCGCGGGGTCAGGGTGACGGCCACCTGCTGGAAGCGCCATTCGGCTTTCAGCTCGTCGATCCAGCTTCGCATCAGGCGCACCGCTTCATCCGGCGCCATGGGCGCCCCGCCTGGGGTCGACAATGCCCGGACGGCTTCGATCAGCTCCTCGGTGGAAGACGATTTGAGCATGGCGCCCGCGGCTCCCTCGTAGAGGGCTTCACCGCGCGCCCGGTCGTCCTTGAGCCCCGTCAATACCAGGATGCGGGTGCGCGGGCACTGTTTTCGCAGAATCCGGATGACATCGACTCCGCGGCCGTCACCCAGATCGAGATCGACGATGGCCACATCCGGGCATGGTCCACGTGCGATGAGCGCGGTCGCCTCGGCCACCGATCCGGCTTCGCCGGAAACGGAGAGTCCTGGTTGCCGGTCCAGGAGGAGAGCGAGTGGGGTGCGGGACGCTGGATGATCGTCGATCAGGATGACGGTGATGGGGTGGTCAGGAGACTCGTGGGAGGTCAAACCAGAAACATGCTCCTCCGCGCGATCCGGCGCGGTACATCAGGTTGCTGCCCGAGCATTGCAGAATACGCTGGGACAGATACAACCCCACGCCGAGTCCTGGTTCGTCGGATGTGCCTCGTTCGAACTTCCGGAAGACACGCTGGATCGCGCTGGCATCGATACCCGGCCCCTCGTCCTCGATTTCGATTCTCGCAATTGTGCCAGTAATCGGGATGGCGCGAACAGTCACGATCGTGCCGGCCGGGGTATACCGACCGGCATTGGTCAGCAGATTGCGCAGGACTTGCGCGATCCGGTCTTCGTCCGCCCAAATCTCACCGGAGAGGCCCTGCTCGAACCCGACTGGGTGATTTCCGGGCAAGGTTTCCGCATAGGTACGCACCCGTTCGAACAACCGGTTGGGCTGCACCCGCGTGATATGGATGGAAAGGTCCTCGCTCCGGGTGGTGCCGCTGGCGCGAACATCGTCGATCATGGCAAAGAGGGTCGTGGCCTGCGTCGTTATGGAACCGACCGCGCGTTGCTGGGTGGGGGACAGATCGTCCAATGCGAGCGCCTCGGCCGTGCGGCGGATGGCGAGCAGCGGTTGCACCAGCTCGTGCGCCACCACGGTGGTGAAATCGGCCCGCAATCGTTCCAGATCGCCAAGCCGCTGGGTTTCGACAGCCAGCGCGTCCCGGTCGGCTGCAGCCCGGTCGGCGACTTTTCTGAGCTCCAGGGTCGCGCCGACCATGATCACCGCAAAATTGATCGTCATGAGCGCATTGGCGGTGGTGAATTCGGTGCTGACGCCGTACAGGCTGGGCCGAAACCAGGAGTGCAGCAGATAGCCGGCCAGCAGACAAAGACTCACGAAAAACCAGCTTCCGAACTCCTGGATATGGCGCCGGCGCGCGGCCACCAATGCCACGCCGAACGACAATCCCACCACGCCGATTCCCAGGAGCCAATAGAAACCGGAAAAGCCCGATGTGATGCCCGTGGCCGGTTCGGCGGGAATACGATCGAAGGTCACCAGGGACGGCAGCAGATCGGAAAAATGGATGAGCAGCGCCACCAGCGCCAGATACCCGGCGGTCATGGCGGCGGCAAGCCGGGCGGTGAGCAGCGGGGGATTCGCCAGCAGGATGCCAACGGCGGCGAATACCACCATGGCGGCGCGCGAGAGTACGCTGCCCATGAGTTGCGTATGGGTGTCGAGCGTGCCGAGACTCTGGATCAGCAAATCGCCGAACAATGTGGTCCCGACCGCGTGGATGGCCAATCCCAGCACCAGCCAGCGCAGGCGCGGTTGGCCGACGGCGTGGGCGAGACTGAGCAGAACGAGTGCGATGGCGAGATAGGCGACAGCGACGAAGCGGCGTTCGGCGTGGACGCCGCCCGGATCGGAAAGCGCCAGATGGAATCGGCTGTTCGTCAGCGCCACCACGAGCCACGCCGACTGTATGCCGAGCAGAACCAGGCAGGCGAGCTGCGTGGATTCGGGGCGAAATCTGGTAAATCCCCGGATCGAATCGAAGCCGCGCTCGAATCCAAATGATTCGACCGGACGCTCCAGCACGCTTTTCATTCGAGACCCCAATCGGTGGCTATGAGCGGTAGGGGAAAACACCCCGGCTCGCCGAGCTGAATTGGAGTCTCACCACTCGCGTTACGGAGCATACTGCCGCGGGCGGCAAGCGCGCAATCGCGAGGATACGATCCGGTCTTCCGGGATGCCCCCGGGCGCGATGGGGCAGCACCGGCACGGCGAGCGGAGATTATTCGTCCACTGATATGGTGAGACCATCGGTGGCGACCTCCACCCCGGGCGGCAGCAGCGCCGTGGCATCCACATGGCTGGTTTCATGGGAGAGGTGCACCAGATAGGCGCGTCGTGGGCCGATCCGCTCGATGATCTCCACCGCTTCCGCGAAACTGAGATGGGTCGGATGCGGTCGTTCGCGCAGCGCATTGATGACCAGCGTATCCACCCCCTGCAGCAGCTCGACCGAGCGTTCCGGGACGATCTTGGCATCGGTGATATAGGCGAGCGGGCCGAACCGGTAGCCGAGCACATTGGTGCGGCCATGCGTGACCGGAATCGGCACGATCGTTTTGCCCGCGATCTCGAACGGACCGCGCACCTCGTGCAAGGTGAGATCGGGTTTGCCTCCATAAAAGGGAAAGACATCCTCGAACGCATAGGCGAATCGTTCGCGCAATACGGCCGCGGTGTCGGGTCCGGCATAGACGGGCAGATGCGCCTGGGCAAGCTCGTTGAACCGGCGTAGCTCGTCGAAGCCGCCGGTATGATCGGCGTGGGCATGGGTGAAAAGCACGGCATCGACGCGGCGAATCCCATGGCTGAGCGCCTGCAATCGCAATTCGGTTGCCGTATCGATCAGGAGATGCAGATTGCCCCAGACGAGATAGGCCGAGGTGCGGTTTCGGAAATCGCGCGGATCGGTCGAGGTGCAGACCGGACATTCGCAGCCGATCATGGGCACACCGTTGGAGGTGCCGGTTCCAAGAAAGGTGAGGGTGAGCATGGAGCGGAAACGCGATCCTCGTTGCTCCGGGAAGGCCCGGTTCCGGGGGCGAGTATAGCGGCCCCGGGGGCGGCGACCGGAGTCCCGGGGCCGGGGACTCGAGATCGGGAGCGAGCGATAGATTTGGGTAGACTTAGTCCCGGTAAACCGTATTCGATAACGTAAGATCATCGACCTTCGAATCGTGTGCTATCGCTAGGAGGACTGCATGGCCGGTCGAGTGATGCGATGGGGAATCGTGGTTGTGATGGCGCTGGCGTTGGCTGGGTTCACCAGCGCCGGAGCCCAAACACCAGTGGCGCAAGATGCTGGCTGCGAGGGAATCGATGCCTATGTGACCGCGTTGGAAAACGCCAGCGCGCAGTTGGATGGGGCGCTCGGTGGGTCCGACGAGGAAGATGTCACGACCTGGACGCCGGAAGATTTCACCGCCAGGGCTGAGCTGATCAGGCAGGAGCGGGAATCGTTCGCCCAGATCGTTCCACCCCCGATTGCCGAACCCTTCCATACCGCGCTGCTCGACCAGCTCGATTTGGTCGCGCAGATGTTCGACACGATGTCGACCGCCGGTGTTTTTGGCGCGCTGATCTATTCCGAGCAGGCGGATGCACTCCAGCAGACCATGGAGGATGCTGCCGCGGAGATCGAAACTGCATGCGGGATCGATTTGATGGAGGACCTCGATACCGAAGACACCGAGAGCGATGTCTCTGCAGGCGCCGGGAGCGCCACCGCTATTGCCAGCTCGACGACCTCGGGCACGCGCAGCGATCCGATTCCCATCGGAGAAACCGTTCGACTCGATGATGACTGGGAGCTCACGGTTTTGGGCGTCGAACCGGACGCGAGCGAGGCGATCGTGGCCGCGGACTCGTTCAACGATCCTCCGGCCCCCGGCAAACAGTTCTTCATGGCCACAGTGCGAGTGACGTATCTCGGGGAGACCTCGGACGAGTTCTCCGCGTGGCGTTTGCGGGCGGTGGGCCAATCGGCGCGCGCATACGATCAATTCACCGATTCCTGCGGCTGGTCGATACCGGATGAGCTCGAAAGCCGCGAGCTGTTCACGGGCGGCGCCATCGAAGGCACGATCTGCTGGGCGATCGATACCGCCGATGCCGATTCGCTGGTCATGTACGATGGCGACCAGTCGTCCAGCAAACGGGTTTTCTTCTCGTTGATGCCGGGTGCACCGGCGGCGACTCCGGAGGTTGCTGGAGATGTGGCGACCCCAGACGGGGAAATGGGCGGATTTCGAGGCGCGGTCGCCAGCGCGGTATCCCAGCTGAGCGGAACGCCGGCGACACCGGAACGCGAGCTTGCGATCGCGGACAGCGGATTCCAACCGTCGATGCTGGTTCTGAGCGCATCCGATCTGCCGGTCACCATCGCTTTGACCAATACCGGGAGTGCGACCCACGGGTTTACCATCGTCGAGCTGGACATCGATCGTACGATCGAAGCCGGTGCGACCGAGCTCATTACGATTCCGGCCGGAACCGCTCCCGGCAACTATGTGTTCGAAAGCGCCCCCGAGGGAGCGACCGAAGCGGGATCGACCGGCACCTTGATCGTTCGATAAGGACCATCGCCGGCGTCAGCCGGGCCGGGCGCGAGTGCGTTCCCATGCAACGATCCGGGAGAGATCGGCGCAAAGGGTATCGAATGCGTCTTGCCCGAGCAGCTCGATGTAGTCGGATTCGATCTCGATCTTGAGGTCATGGGCCGCGCGCAAATAGGTCCAGCCGGCATCGGTGAACTGCACCAGCGCGGCGCGGCGGTCGTCCGGATCGGGCTTCCGAACCACCAGCCCCTGTCGTTCGAGATCGTCGACCACATGGCCCGCGCCCTGCTTGGTCATCCCGGCGCGTTCGGCGATGACCGTTACGCGCGTGCCCTCCAGATCGATATGGGGCAGGATGGCGACATGGGCCGCGCCGAGCTCTTCGTATCCACGCTCGCGCAACAATTCGATCGCATGAGCGCTGTAGGCTCGATGAGCCTGCAGGAAGAGACGACCGGCGTGGCGGTCGCGAACAGACTCGATTTCGGCTCGTTCCTCGTTCGATGGCGGCATATTCCGGCTCTTGACGTAGTGGACAACGAAGTTTACCATCTGGATGGACAACCGGGTTGACTGTATCACATGGCTGGCCAGCCGTTGGATGATCGGGCTGATATCGAGAATGGAGAAACAGGCGAAATGATCGTTGTTCGAAACGAGCGGGTGAACGTCATCGAAACCCCGGGGGCCAATGCGACCGCCGGGCTGGCCACCCCGGGCACCGGCGCGACCGGAACGAGTGTGATACGGCAACGGCAACAACCCGGGGGAAGCAACCCTCCCCATTATCACGATCGGGAGGAGATCATGATCGTGGTGCGGGGATCGGTTGCGGTGACCTCGAACGATGAAACGGTGACGCTGGAATCCGGAGACACCCTCATCATTCCCGCGCGGACGGTTCATCGCCTGGCGACTGCTGGCGATGCCGAAGCCGAATGGCTGCTGGCCGCGCCCGCCGGGATCGGGTTCTTTCACGAAAACGGAATGCGGACCGAGCCAGCCTGGGCCAGATAGCCGTTCTGTATCCCGGCGCCGGGTCCCCATCGATCCGGTGCCGGGATGGACGTGTTTCGAGTTACCCCGCGACGATGCGGTAGATCCCACCGTTCAGATCGAGCAGATACAGCTCACCGCTGGCGTCCTGCGCGAAGGACGAGGGGTTGTAACCGGTTTCGAGGGTGCCGCTGGCGGTATAGGCGCCGTCGCCGTCCGCGGTCAGCCCCCAGAGATTGCCCGAGCAGTAATCGGCAAAGAGATAGGTTCCTACCAGATCCGGGATGGCCGAACCGCGATAGACATAGCCGCCGATGACGGAACACCCGTAGTCGTGGGTGTATTGATCGACCGGCAGGGTCAGGTCGGTTTCGTCACACCCATCCGTGCGGAAACACTCGTTGCCTTCCATGACCGACCAGCCGAAATTCTGGCCGCTGGTTCCGGCGGGAACGAGATCGATTTCCTCGATATTGTCCTGCCCGACATCGCCGATCCAGAGATCGCCGGTTTCCCGGTCGAACCCGAACCGCCAGGGATTCCGGAATCCCCAGGCGAACGTTTCCGGCGCGAAGTTGGCGGTGTCCACGAAGGGATTGTCGGTGGGGATGCCATACGGTTCCTGATCGCCCGAGACATCGATGCGCAGGATTTTGGCAAAGAGCACCGCAGGATCCTGGGCGCGATCGTCAGGATCGCCTTGGCCGCCGCCGTCCCCGAAGCCGATATAGAGCAAGCCATCCGGTCCGAAAACGATATCGCCGCCATTGTGGTTGGAATAGGGTTGTTCGAGCGACAGGATCGTGGTGGCGGAACTCGGATCGAGCCGGTTGGCATCACCGGAATCGACCGTGTAGCGTACGATCTGCGAATTCCCCTCGGTATCGGTATACGACACGAACACCCGGCCGTTGTCGCCAAATCCGGGATCGAGCGCCATTCCGAGCAAACCTTGCTCGCTGCCGGTCGAAACATCCTGACTGAGATCGAGCCAGGGGGTTTCGAGCAGATCGCCTCCGACCGAAATGAGCACGCGCCCATCCTGGTCGAGGATGAAAAAGCGGCCGGATCCATCATTGGCGTCGATGTAATCGACCGGTTTGTTCAAACCATCGAAGATCTGCTCGAACCCGATGGCGGGAGCAGGGAGACCTTGTCCCCGAACGATTGTTTCCGGGACGAGGGTGATACCGAGCGCGAGCGGAGTGACGAGAACGGAACGACGAGTCATGCGCATGAGCGTGCTCCTGTGGCCGCATAGTGGGTCCGGAGTCCGGAGTCCGGAGTCCGGAGTCCGGAGACGATCGCTCATCAGGTGTAATCCAGATGCTCGGGTATCGACAGAATCGAGCAAGCGATTATCTTCGCCCCGGACCCCGGACCCCGGACCCCGGACCCCCGACCCCGGACCCCGGACCCCGGACCCCGGACCCCGGACCCCGGGCCCCGGGCCCCGGCCCCTACGTGGCCGTCCCGCCGCCATCCACGGTCATTGCCAGGGCGTTCACATACGACGCCTCCGGGCTGCAGAGATAGGCCACGGCGCTGGCGACTTCCTCTGGCGTGCCGAGCCGGCCCATTGGCGTGCGGAAGAGGATGTCTTGATAGGCGCTCGGCTGGCTCTCGAACATCGGGCGGGTCAGCTCGGTGTCGACGAATGCCGGACAGATGGCATTCACGCGGATATTCACCGGCGCCCATTCGAGCGCGAGCACCTTGGTGAGATTGACCACTCCGGCCTTGGCCGAGCAATAGGCCGACCGCTGGTAATAGGCGCCCAATCCCATGACGCTGGCGATATTGACGATGGCGCCGCCTTGCGGATGCTGATCGCGCATGAGCCGTCCCGCGGCTTGCGCCATGAAAAAGACGCCTTTGAGGTCGATGGCCATGACCGTGTCCCACGCCGCTTCGGTGACATCGAATGCATCCTGGCGGATATTCACACCGGCGTTGTTGACCAGCATATCGATCCGGCCGTGAACCGCTGCGGCGCTGTTCGCCACCTGGCGGACGTTTTCCAGATCGGTCACATCGAGGGAAAGCACGAGCCCAGTGCCCCCGGCGGATTCGATCCGATCGAGGGTCGTTTGAGCGCGGTCGAGTCGATCCGGCAGCTCGGTGAACGCGACATGCGCTCCCCGCCGGGCCAGCTCGATGGCAATTGCCTGACCGAGTCCGGAACCGGCGCCGGTCACGAGGGCGGTGCGGCCCGCGAGATTTTGGGAAACATCCATACCGGATTTCTGCTCCTCTGTTGTCGCTCCGACCAAATTCGCGTTCCTGCGCACGATACCAAGATCGTTGATAGAACCGAAAGGCGCTCCGCGAACATTGTGGGGCGTCTCCACGGTTGAATGAAATCGAGGCGCTATGGTACCGTGCATCCTGTCTCGTAATACCGTCGAACCAACAGCGCAAATGTCTGGGCCCGAGCACGCGGACCCCACTCGGCATAAGTCGAGATCGATGGCGATACGAAGATACCGGTAAATGGATTGTGGAAACCAGCGCCTCTGTGACTGGGACCCATCCGCCGGTTCGAGAAAATGCGGCCTGGATTCCCGCGGCGTCACCGATAGACGCGCGGCTGCCTGGTATCCGCGCGGGCGCGCGGATGATATCGAAGATCGAGGAGGATCGAGAACCCATGTTGCAGCTCCGTAACCGTTTCCAGCAAATGTCCCGCAAGGAGCACCGCTCCGCGCTGCAATCGATCAGCCGGCGCGGATTCATGGGCGGCGGCGCGGCCATTGCGGCCATGGTTGCCGCGGCTGGACTCACCCAGGGGGTGACGCGCGCCGAGGCGCTCGCCAATCTCCATCTGCTTCCCGAAGATCTGCCCGCAAAGAAATACAAGGTCGCGATTCCCGCGGTCGGTGTTGCGTCGACCTGGGTTTCGCATGGCAATGAAACCGCAGCCTTCGTGGGCGATCTCCTCGGTGTGGAAACCCAGGTGTTCGATGGCGCCTTCGATCCTGGCAAGCAGCTCGAAGCCCTGCTTGCAGTCGCCGAACAGGATTTCGATTTCGTGATTCTTCAACCGGTTTCGTCGGATGCGCTCATCGATGGGACGGACGCCATACTCGCCAAGGGCATGCCGATCGTCAACATGGACACCCGTTTGCTCCAGGATCCTCAGGCGAACCTGGACTATCCAACGCTGACCTTTATCGAGCCCGACAATATCTATATGGGTTCGACCGTCGCGGAGGAATTGTTCAAGGCGATCGACTACAAGGGTGAAGTCATTCACACCCGCGGTCAGCTCGGACATACCGGTTCTCAGGGGCGCTACGAGGGATTTCAGCAGGCCGTCGCCAAATACCCCGATATCACGGTGGTCGACGAAACCCCCGGCGAATGGCAAACCGAAGTCGTTTCCAATCTCTGGCAAGATCTCCTGCAGCGGTATCCAAATGTCGTCGGTGGGTTCTTCCACAGCGACGATATGGCGCTGGCCGCCGCTCCCATCATCGAAGCGGCGGGCATGAAGGATCAGGTCAAGATCGTCGGGATCGATGGTCAGAAGAACGCCTGCGAAGCCATTCTCGATGGCCGGCTGACGGCATCGGTGATCAACCCCGCGGGTCGTATCCACGGTGACGCAATCTGGGCCGGGTATCTCCATCTCTCCGGCACCGATCAGGCCAAGGGCGGAATGGCGAAGTTCATCCGCGCCGACGGAGGTCCGATCACCCCCGACAACGCCGCGGGTTATATCTGGCTGCACGACAACTATCTGTATTAGCAGGCAGCAGGCGGCAGGCAGCAGGCGGCGAACCGAGCGAATGGTGATGAGAATCTGGTGACCAGGTGCTCACCCGATTCGCCAGTGCATGGTAGGGGCGGCCCCCTGTGGCCGCCCTCGTGCCAAACGACCCGCTTCCAGGCTGCCGACCGATTGGGGCCCTGCTTTCGTGCCCGCTTATCACTTCCAGGTCCCAGGTCCCAGTTACCTAGAGAACCCAATGATTTCGAGCGCAGACAACAACGCCATGACCAAAACGATGCAGCGACCGGCGACGCAGCCGATTCTGGAATTGCGCGGGGCGACCAAGCGATTCGGCGGCGCCACCGCGCTCGATCATGTCGATTTCGCATTGATGCCGGGTGAGATTCACGGGCTCATCGGCGAAAACGGCGCCGGCAAGAGCACGCTTTCCAAAATTCTCAGTGGCGTGCAGCGGCCCGATTCGGGCGAGATGCTGCTGCGGGGGCAGCCGGTTCGGTTCCGGTCGCCGGCCGATGCCCAGGCTGCCGGAATCGGCATGATCTTCCAGGAGCTCAGTCTGATGCCGGCGCTCTCCGTGGCCGAGAATGTCTTTCTCGGCCGGCAACCGCGTAACAAATTCGGACTGATCGACTGGAAACGGATTCGCACGGAATCGAAACAACAGTTGTCCGATTTCGGGATCGAGATCGATGTCGATGAGCGGGTCAGGGAACTCTCGCTCGGCAATCAGCAATTGATCGAGATCACCCGGGTCATCAACTCCGGCGCCGACATCATCATCCTGGACGAACCGACCTCGGCGCTTTCGGTGCCGGAATCGGAACGTCTTTTCGAGTTGATGCGCGGTCTGCGCGCCAACGGCAAGAGCCTGATCTTCATCTCTCATTTTCTGGAGGATGTACTCGCCGTCGCCGATACCGTCACCGTATTGCGCAACGGGAAAAAGGTGACCACCACCCCGGTTTCGGAATTGACCAAACAGGCCATGGTCAATCTGATGATCGGCCGGGAAGATGCGGCGCTGGCGGAAAGCTACGAGCAGGGCAATACCCTGCCCCCACGGATAGAAACGCGTCCGGTGTTGGAGCTTTCCCATTTGACCGCGCCCGGGGCCTATCGCGATATCAACTTCACCCTGCACGAAGGCGAAATACTCGGGCTCTTCGGCTATCTGGGCGCGGGAATGACCGAGATCGCCCGTTCCCTCTTCGGCATACTGAAACCGAGCAGCGGCGCCATCACCCTCGACGGCAAAACGATCAAACCGTCCAATCCGGCGGCGGCGAAAAAACTCGGTATCGCCTACCTGACCGAAAACCGGCGAGCGACGCTCTTTCCAAAACACGAGATCTACAAGAACATCACCCTGGCCCATCTCGATCATCTGGTCAAACCGGTCTTCCGGCACGAATCCGAGATCGAACAGGCATCGACCCTGGTCAAGCGAACCGGCGTGCGCCCCGGCGACCCGACCATGCTGGCCGGGCAACTCAGCGGCGGCAATCAACAAAAGGTCGTGCTCGCCAAATGGCTGACCAAGCAACCGCGGGTGCTCATTCTCAATGAGCCGACGCGCGGCATGGATGTCGGCGCCAAACGCGAGGTGCTCGATCTGGTGCGGGAACTCAAAGCCGAAGGTGTTTCGATCCTGCTGCTTTCGACCGAACCGGAAACGATGCTGACCGAATCCGACCGTATCCTGGTTCTCTCGCGCGGATCGATTACCAGAGAGTTCGTCGATGAGCGGGTCAGCAAGGAAGACCTGCTTCTGTACGCATAGAGCGAGCCCAATATCCAGTGTCCGGTGAACTGCGCTGGGCATTGGACATTGGACGCTGGACTATCGAAACCGGAATGTCACGAAGAAGCATGGAGAAGAACCGATGACCGACGCGAGTCCGGCCCTGCAGCCCGCCGGCGCCGAGAAAACGACCTTCGATACAGCGCTGCGTTTTGCGACCAGAAACGCGCGCGTACTGGCGCCATTGCTGACCCTCGTCGTCCTCATCGTCTTCTTCTGGATCACGACCGACACGTTCATGCGGGTGAGCAACCTCCGTAATGTGATCACGCAGGTCGCGCCGATCGCCGTGGCGGCCACGGGCGTCACCTTCGTGCTGCTCTGCGCGGAGATCGACCTGAGCATCGCCTCGGTTGCCGTGTTCGCCGGCATGATGTGCGCCTGGTTCTGGGTGGGGGATACGATCTCGCTGGGCAACGCGGGAATCCTGGTCGCCATCCTGATCGCCGCGCTCCTCGGGTTGGTCAACGGATTCTTCGTTTCCTATATCGGCATCCCGTCGTTCATGATGACGCTGGCGATGCTCACGATCGCGGCCGGTCTGGCCACCTTCGTCAACGATGGCAAACAGATCTTCGATGTGCCGGATGTGCTCGAACAGATCGCCAAGGTCGGCAATCGCGTGCTCGGAATCCCGGTGGTCGGGCTCATCGCGGCCGCGGTCCTGCTGGGCGGCCACATCATCCTGGCCTATACCCGCTTTGGCCGGCAGGTTTATATGACCGGCGGCAACCGCGAAGCCGCCGAGATGTCGGGGGTCAACACGAAGCGAGTGATCATGCTGGTCATGATGATCAGCGGCCTGACCGCCGGGATGGCCGGCATGCTCTTCATCGGTCGCCTCCATGCCGCCAATCCCGCCGGTGGTCAGAACATGCTGATCGACACCATTGCCGCGGTCGTGCTGGGCGGCACCTCCCTCTTCGGCGGGGAAGGCGGCATGTTCAACACCCTCATCGGCGTGCTCATCTTCGCGGTCCTCTCCAATGGGTTGAACCTGCTGCCGAACGTCAGTATCTATTTCAAGGAAGCCCTGACCGGCATCATCCTCCTCTGCGCGTTGCTGCTGAATGTGCTGGCATTGCGGCTGGAGACCTATCAGCGGCGGACGGAGTAGAGCACAATTAGCCCATGAAGACGCTCGAAGAACTTCTTGCAGAACGACCAGTCGGTCGCGAAAAGGTCGAAGAAATCAAGCGAGAGATGATTGCGCAGACGCGCGGTTATCGATTGCGCGAAATGCGGGAGGCGCTGGGTATGACTCAGGATGATCTTGCGAGATCCGCCGGTATCAGCCAGCGTCAGATTTCCCGAACCGAACGGGGTGATTTCGGATCGATGACAATCGGCACCCTGCGCCGCCATATCGAGGCGCTCGGAGGAACCTTGCGGGTGGACGTCGAAGTCGGGAATGACACCCGGTATCGAATCGGGTGAGCCGGATTTTGCCTTGGAGTCTGTCCCCCGCGGACGGCCAGGCGCGATCGAACCCCAGAGGAGCTATCTATGACCGACAATGAGACATTCGCCGCGCTGGCGGCGGCGATGCAGAACATGGACATCGTC
>JBIQLF010000018.1:0-13766 GCA_044464585.1 Thermomicrobia bacterium | reverse complement strand
CGACAATGAGACATTCGCCGCGCTGGCGGCGGCGATGCAGAACATGGACATCGTCGATCTGACGGTGCCCTTGGCTGAGGGGCTGCCGGCTCACTGGCCGACCCATATGCCGTTTCAGCGCAAGGTCTACAACTGGTATGCCCAGCACGCGCACCCGCAGCAGCCATTTCATGGATTCCGGGGTCCCTATTACACGGCATTTCTGATCCTGGACGAGCATTGCGGCACCCATATCGATTCACCCTCGCATTTCATTCCGCCGCCCGATTCCGGATTGCCGCATGCCGGCGAGATGGGCAATGTCACCCTCGACAAGGTGCCGTTGAGCCGGATGATGGGTCCGGCCCGGGTGGTCGATGCGACCGATCTGAAAGACACCGGCGAGCATGGTACGAGTCCCCAGATCACCCCGGAGCATGTGCTGCGTCATGAGGAACAGTACGGCGGACTCGAACCGGGCGATATCGTGCTCTTCCGCAGCGACTGGGATGACCACTATCTGCAAATGCCGGAAGGCGGCGCCTATGCCGCCGATCCGTTCCTGGCCGCGAGAGGACCCGGTTGGCCGGCTCCGGGCATCCCCTGCCTGGAACTGTTGCTGGAACGCGGCGTGACCACGCTCGGTCTCGATGGGGTCAGCGTTGGCGGGGTAGACGATCCGGCTCCGGCCCATCATTTCGGGTTGGGCAAGGGCATGCTCTATATCGAGTTGCTGGCGAACCTGAAACGACTTCCTCCGCGCGGCGCCTGGTTCATCTATCTACCGTTGAACATCCAGGGGGGCAGCGCCGGTCCGGGCCGGGGGATCGGGTTGGTGCCGAAGGGGTGACTCCCTCGGTCCGATGACATACGATCCCGCGGCTCACCATCGCCGGTCGATCAGACTTCGGGCCTTCGACGACCGCACGCCCGGTCGGTATGTCGTGACGATCTGTACCGAACATCGCGTGCATCGGTTGGGTCGGATCATCGATGGCGCAATGGCATTGTCACCGGCCGGTGCAGCGGTGCGCCGGACGTGGGAGGAAATCCCATTGTTCTACCCCGGTGTCGATATCGACGCTTTCGTCGTCATGCCGAACCACATCCACGGCATCGTGTATTCGATGCCGACCGAACCGGGTGATATCCAGCCGCGAGGTGAGCGGAGGCTGTCGTTGTTCGATGTGGTAGAGCGATACAAGTCGCTGACCACCAAACGATATGGGGATGGGGTGCGGGCCTTTGGATGGCCGCCCTACCCGGGGAAACTATGGCAACGCGGCTACTACGAGAGAGTGGTCCGGAACGAGGCCGAGCTCGATAAATTCCGGAGATACATCGAGGCCAGCCCCGCCCGGTGGTTCGAGGTTTCGTATCGCGGAGGGGTGACCCGGCAGGTCACCCCTCCGGTGCCGCTTGCTCGGTCTCTTCGCCACTGCCATCGGATTCGCGGTGGTGCTCGACGCGGACCAGGGCCACGCGATACCCGTCCATTGCTTTGACTTCGAACTGCAAGGGTCCGATTTCGACGATGTCGCCGGTCTCGGGGATGCGCTCCAGCACGTCGGTGACCAAACCGCCCACCGATTCGGCTTCGACGTCGCCAAGAACGGCGCGGGGTAGATCGACCCGGTCGAGCAGGTCGAGCACGGAGAGGCGGCCATCGACCTCGAAGAGGTCGGGTTGGATCTCGTGCATCGGTTCGTAACCGGGATCGAATTCGTCGGAGATTTCCCCGACCAGCTCCTCGATCAAATCCTCCAATGTGACGATTCCGGCCAGCCCGCCATATTCATCGACTACGATGGCGATGTGGGTGCGCTGGGTGCGGAGATCCTGCAGAGTGTCGTCGATCGGCCGGGTTTCGGGAACGACATACGCCGGACGCACCAGCTCG
Organism: Thermomicrobia bacterium; assembly: GCA_044464585.1. Taxonomy (GTDB): domain Bacteria; phylum Chloroflexota; class Chloroflexia; order Thermomicrobiales; family UBA6265; genus JAMLHN01. Next base: position 11,887 of record JBIQLF010000018.1, on the reverse strand, counting down.
GCGGCGGGCAAGCTGCCGGCATTGCGGTTGTCGAAGAGCAGTCGGAACACGTCCTTGATGTGAAGCACGCCGATGATGTCGTCCGCGCTCTCCCGATAGACTGGCAGACGAGAGTAACCGGTGCGGAAGAAGATCCGCATTGCTTCGTCGAGGGTCAAATCGCCGGGAATGGTTTCGACATCGACCCGGTGGACCATCACATTGCGGACCTGGATACCGCCAAAGGAGAGCGCTTCCTCGACCAGCTCGGCCTCGTTCCGTTCCACCACCCCTTCGTCCTGGGCGGTTTCGATCATCGCCAGGATTTCCGATTCGGTCACGCTGGGCAGATTCGCGCGTTTGCTGGAACCAAGGAGGCGCAAGGTGAAATTGGTGACACCGGTGAGCAATCGGACCACCGGCCGCATCGCCTGGGAAAGCAGGTGGATCGGTTCCGCGATCTTGAGTGCGATCGAATCAGCACGGTTGACCGCGAATGTCTTGGGCACCAGCTCGCCGAACACGATGCTGATGAACGAAAGCCCGATCGTGACGAGAACGAACGCAATGGTGCCGCCATGATTCGCCACGAAATCGACCGGGACCCGCCCGAATACCGTGTCGGCGTATTTGGTCAGGGTGACCGCGCCGACCGCGGCCGCGAAGAAACCGGCGACCGTGATGCCGACCTGGACGGTGGCCAGAAACCGGGCGGGCGTTTCGGAGAGTTCGAGCGCGCGTTTGGCCGAGCCGTTTCCTTCTTCGGCCAATGTGCGCAATCGCGGCCGGCTGGCCGAAACGAGCGCCAGCTCGGACGCCGCCAGGAAGGCATTGATACCGAGTAGCAGAACAATGGCAAGCAACTCGAGAACGAGGCGCGTCATCGGTGGACGGATTGGATCCTTTCGCGATGAGGGCGGCCCACCGGCAACCCCCTGCACCATGACCTGCATGGGTCATGACCTCTGCCGGTCCAGCCATGACCGCTTGCAATTCTCCCAGATGCGGTCGATTCGGCGCGGACTGGACAAGAAGCAGTCTATCGCCCAGAATTAGCCATGGCTAAAACAGATAGTTTCTTTGGTGATATCCATTCTGATCTTTCCCATGCTGATTCGATACGTTCGCGCTCATGTCATGCTCCCGGTGCTGCTGGCCGGGATGCTGATCCTCACGGCCTGCGGTCGCGTGCAGGAACGCGGCCAACCCGATCTTTCCAATCGGACGATCGAAGCGGTCGCCACGACGGGCATGGTCGGCGATATCGTGCAGGAAGTCGGCGGCGACCGGGTGCGTGTCACGACCCTGATGGGTCCGGGAGTCGATCCGCATCTGTACAAGGCGAGCGAAGGCGATGTCGAACGGCTCGACCGCGCCGATATCGTTTTCTATTCCGGGTTGCATCTGGAGGCAAAGCTGGCCGAAGTCTTCGAGAAGATGGGCTCCAGCATCGTGACCGTGCCAGTGACCGATCTGATCCCGCGAAGCGAGCTGCATGTGGTGGGGAGTGGGCAATCGACCTACGACCCGCACGTCTGGTTCGACGTTTCGATGTGGTCGGATGCCACGGAGTCGGTGCGCCGCACCCTGGTCGCGGTCGATCCGGCACATGCCGCTGCCTACGATGCGCGTGCCGAAGCCTACCAATCGAAGCTCGCGGCGCTGGACGAGTATGTGCGGGCGCGCGCGCAAACAGTCCCGGCCGAGAAGCGCGTGCTGATCACCGCGCACGATGCCTTTGGCTATTTCGCGGCTGCGTACGGGTTCGAGGTGCGGGGCCTGCAGGGAGTCAGCACGGCGACCGAGGCCGGCGCCGGCGATGTGCAGGAGCTGGCGAAATTCATCGTTGCGCGCCGGATTCCGGCGATCTTCGTGGAGAGTTCGGTTTCCCCTCGCACGGTACGCGCATTGCAGGAAGCGGTCAGGGCCCAGGGATACGCGGTGCGGATCGGCGGTTCGCTCTTCTCGGATGCCATGGGTGATCCGGGCACCGAGGAAGGCACCTATATCGGAATGGTTCGGCACAACATCGACACCATCGTAAACGCGCTGACCGCGGATGGAGCACCCACCCCATGACCGGCCCTCGACTCGCTATCGACGTGACCGATATGACCGCGGTCTACCACGACCGGCCGGTGCTGTGGGATGTCGATCTGCAGGTGCCGCCCGCTGTGCTGATGGCGATCGTCGGCCCGAACGGAGCTGGCAAGACAACGTTGATCAAATGCATCCTCGGTCTGATCGAGCCGGTGGCGGGCAGCGTGCGTATCCAGGGGGAACCGTACAAAGTCCGGCGGAACGCGGTCGCGTATGTTCCCCAGCGCGGCAGCGTCGATTGGGATTTTCCGACCAATGTGCTCGATGTGGTCGAGATGGGTCGCTATGGCGCGATCGGTTGGCTGAAGCGGCCGGGGAAGCGAGAGCGCGATGCGGCGATGCAGTCACTGGAGAAGGTGGGGATGGCCGATTTCGCCCAGCGGCAGATCAGCCAGCTCTCCGGGGGCCAGCAGCAGCGCGTCTTTCTCGCCCGCGCTCTGGCGCAGGATGCCGATATCTATCTGATGGACGAGCCCTTCCAGGGAGTCGATGCCACCACCGAACGGGCAATCATCGAATTGCTGCGTGAGCTGCGGGTCGCGGGAAAAACGGTGGTGGCGGTACATCATGACCTGCAAACGGTGCCCGAGTATTTCGACTGGGTGACGCTACTGAATATCCGTAAAATCGCGAGCGGCCCGGTGCAAGATGTCTTCACTGACGAGAATCTGCGTCTGACCTATGGCGGGGTGGTGGCGTTTGCCGGCCAGGCGGGCAATGGCAATCGGCATATCCTCGATCCCACCGGGATCATCGACGAGCCGGGAGTCTGACCGGTGGACGCCCTTGGTTCGATCGCCGCGCTCTCCGTTCTCCCCAGCGTGCTGCATGATTTGTTCTTCGATTACACCCTGCGCACCGTCGCGATGGGAGCGGCGGTTATCGGCATCGTCGCCGGCGCGTTGGGCGCGTTCGCGGTGCTGCGGCGGCAGAGTCTGGTCGGCGACGCGATGTCGCATGCGGCGTTGCCGGGCATCGGTATTGCCTACCTGCTGACCGGACGGCGGGAGAATCTGATCTTGCTGACCGGAGCGGCTCTTGCCGGCTGGCTGGCGACGCTGGCGGTGCTGGGAATCGTCCGGCGGTCGCGAGTCAAGTTCGATAGCGCGCTCGGGTTGGTGCTTTCGGTCTTCTTCGGGGTTGGATTGATGGTGCTGACCTATATCCAGCGCCAGCCGGATGCTTCCCAGGCTGGGTTGGACAAGTTTTTGTTCGGCCAGGCAGCCACCCTGATCGAGAGCGAGGTGCGCACCATGGCCAGCATCGGCGCGATTGCGCTGATGATCTTGGCGCTCCTCTGGAAATCGTTCAAGCTGCTCAGTTTCGATCCCGATTTCGCGGCCACCCTCGGCTATCCGGTGCGCGTGCTCGATGTGCTGCTGACGACCCTGATCGTGGTCGCGATCGTGATCGGATTGCAAGCGGTGGGTGTGGTGCTGATGAGCGCGATGATCGTCGCCCCCGCCGCGGCGGCCCGGCAATGGACCGACCGGCTGGGTGTGATGGTGGTGCTTTCGGCGTTCTTCGGGGCGCTGGCTGGGGTGGCCGGAGCACTATCGAGCAGCACGCAACGCCATCTGCCGACCGGGCCGGCCATCGTCGTATGCATCAGCGCGATCGTCCTGGTGTCGCTTCTCTTTGCACCGAATCGGGGGATGGTTTGGGCATGGTTCGCGCACCGGCGCAGGCGAGCTGCCCTCCGGCGCGCCTTGGCGACCGCCGATGCCGCGCATGGCGGTCCCCGCCGCGTTCCCCCGGAGCATGCTTAGATGAGCGCCGCCCAGCTCGATATCCAGATCATCGCGGCCGTAACCGCGGCTGCCTGTGCGATTCCCGGCGTCTTCCTGGTGCTGCGGCGCATGGCGATGATGAGCGACGCCATCAGTCATTCGATCCTGCTCGGGATCGTGATTGGGTTCTTCGTGGTGGAGAGCACGAGCTCACCGGTTCTGATCTTCTTTGCGGCCGCGGTCGGGGTACTGACCGTCGTGCTGGTGGAATCGTTGCAGCGGACCGGCCTGGTCCGCGAGGATGCGGCTATCGGTATCGTCTTCCCCCTGCTCTTCAGTATCGGGGTGATCCTCATCGCACGCTACGCGGGCAATGTCCATCTCGACCTCGATGCCGTGCTCTTGGGCGAGCTGGCATTTGCGCCGTTCGACCGGGTGCAGGTGAGCGGCTGGGATCTGGGACCCAAGGGCCTCTGGGTGATGGGAACCATCCTGGTGCTCGATGTGTTGCTCGTCGTGGCGTTCTTCAAGGAATTGAAGCTGGCAACATTCGATCCGGCGCTGGCAGCCAGCCTCGGATTCGCGCCGGCACTACTCCACTATGGCTTGATGTCGGTGGTATCGGTAACCGCCGTGGGGGCGTTCGATGCGGTCGGCTCGATCCTGGTGGTCGCGCTGATGATCGGTCCACCGGCGGCGGCCTATCTGCTGACCGACGATCTGAAACGCATGATTGGACTGAGCGTGCTGATCGGTGTCGCATCGTCCATAGCAGGCTATTGGCTGGCGCACTGGCTCGATGCGTCGATCGCTGGGTCGATGGCCACCATGATCGGGGTCGTTTTTGTGGGCGTACTGCTGTTCGCTCCTGAGCAGGGATTGGTTGCCCAGATGCGACGGCGCGCACGAAACCGGATCGAATTTGCCCAGACGATGCTGGCGATCCATGTTCTGAACCACGAGGGCACCGCCGAAGCGCGGATCGAAAACCGGGTCGAGGGACTGGAACAGCATCTGCGCTGGGATCCGCGATTCACCGCGCGCACCGTCGAGCTGGCGCGGCGGCATGGGCTGGTGACCGAAGCCGGTGGGGTGCTGTCGGTTACCGATGCCGGTCGCAAGCGGGCCCAGGCGGCATTGGTGCGGTAGACCGGCCGAGCCCGCACCGGTAGTCGCGGACGCGGCAGACGGGATGAGGTTTCTGCGCCCCATGCCGCATCTCCGGACGGATCCGGTCCCGGCAGTTTCTTATCTCGATCTGGAAAACCGGAATCTCTCCGTGGGCTTTGGGCCGTACGGAATCCATGCACTCCAGCTCCCGAAATCACCGGTGATTTCATACCCTCGGTGGTGCGTGCAGGCATACAGCGAGCACGGGCGATCGACTGGGCTTGACACAATCGCCAAAATCGCTGATTGTTTACAATCAACAGACTCGTGATGAAACTGGAACGATCCGGATCCTACCCGCGGTGATGAGGGTGACGTGCCGCAACGCAGCAAGCAATCCATCGATAACGATCTGGCCGCCGTGCTTTCCATGCCGGAGAAGCGTGCGCTTTCTGACGATGTCGCCTCTCGCCTGCGGACCGCGATCCTGAATGGGGCATTCGCCCCAGGGGAGCGTCTGCGGGAAGAAGCGCTGGCGCGGGCGCTGGGCGTCAGCCGCGGTCCCGTGCGCGAAGCGCTGGTCGAGCTCGAACGGCAGGGATTGGTGGTCATCAACCGCAATCGCGGAGCGGTCGTCGCCCAGCTCTCCCGTGACGATCTCGAAGAACTCTATACCTTGCGGTTGGCCATCGAAGAGCTGGCAATCCGCCGGGCGGCCGAATCCAGCAATCTGGCCGCGGTGGCCGCGATGCACGAGCAGATCGATCGGATGCGGGCGGCATTGGATCGCGGCATCACCGAAGAGGAAGCGGCCGAGCTCGATCTGGAATTCCACGATCTCATCTACGAAGCCGCCCGGCACCGTCGCCTCAAAGGCGCGTGGACCAATATGCGTCCCCAGATCCACATCCTGTTGCTGAACCGCAATATGGCGGATGTCGATTTTCGCGGGATGCTGGTCGGAGCGCACGAGATCCTGCTCGACAGCATCGCCAATTCCGATCCCGAGCGCGCGGCGCTCGATCTCCGTGAGCATCTCGGCGGGTCCTACGACCGGGTCAGCCGCAGTCTGGAACGCCAACTCGAACAGCAAGCCGCCGACACCGCGCGATCCGCGGAAGGAGATTCCCACTCGTGATCGTCGATACCACCTCGTTGTTCCGGCTCGATGGCAAAGTGGCCTTGATCACGGGCGGCGGCGCCGGAATCGGCCAGGCAATTGCGGCCGGATTCGCCGCGGCGGGCGCGGATGTCGCGTTCTGCGATCTGACCGAAGATGCACTGGCGGAAACACGCGGCGCGATCGAAGCGCAAGGACGCCGGGCGCTGGCGATGACCGGCGACACCGGCAATCCGGACGATATCGACCGGATGTTCGCGGCGGTCGATGCCGAATTCGGCCGGCTCGACATTCTGGTCAATAACGTCGGCGCCACCAAACGGCACCACCCGGAAGCACACCCGCTCGACGAATGGAATCGGGTGTTGGAAATCGGCGTGACCGGCGCGATGCTCTGCGCGCAGCACGCCTTCGCGCGCATGACCGGGAGCGGCCGCGGGGGCAGCATCATCAATATCAGCTCCATCGCCGGGGCCGCGGCGTTGGGCCGCGGCAATCTCTCGCACAGCGTCAACAAGGGCGCGCTCAATATGCTCACCAAAGAGCTGGCGGTCGAATGGGCCAAGCATGGGATCCGCGTGAACGCGATCCTCCCCTGCCAAGTGCTCACTAAGGGATTCCAGAAGTGGCTCGATTCGCCGACCTTCGATCCGGCTCTGATGGATCGGTTTCTGACTGGCATACCCATGAACCGGTTGGCCCGGCCGGATGAGATGGCCGGTCCGGCGATCTTTCTGGCCTCCGATGCCGCGTCGATGGTGACGGGGGTGCTGCTCCCGGTCGATGGCGGCAATCTGGCGCTGAATGCCGGCGGCAGTCATACATGGACCACGGCCTGATGGGCAAGAGGCGATGGGCACGAGGCAAAAATAGACCGCAAAGTAGTGCTCTGGATCTCGCATTCAGCTCTCTCAACGTTTGCCTCATGCCTCGTGTCTCTTGCCTTCGGAAAGGAGGGCAACGCGGCCTGACGGTTTGAACGGTAACGATGTTCTGGCAACGATGCAGATCGAAAAGCGATTTCAGGAGGTTCAGCTAGTGAACGACGAAACGACGAGGATCGTAACCCCGCGGTATTCGCGCCGGAAGATGCTCAAGACCGGAGCCGCCGCTGGCGCTGCCGGGATGATTGCCGGTATTTCTCCGAAGGCGAGCAAGGTCTTCGCCGCGCCAACGGTGCTGCAAGGCAACCCCATCGAGCTCGACTATGTGACCTGGTTCGATAACGAACCGGGACGCGGCGATGCCTGGCATATGATGCTGGACGATTTCAACAATTCGCAGAGCGACATCAAGGTCAATATGACCGGTTGGCCGTTCGACGATTACTCGAACAACATCATCGTCCAGCTTCAGGCTGGCAAGCTCGGTGGCGATCTGGTCCAGACGACCCCAGACCTGGTGCTGCGCCTGCTCAAAGCGGGCGTGCTGACCGATCTGAATCCGGTGCTGCAAGCCAACGAGATCACCACCCTCAGCGGCGCGCACGACTACATCACCGTCGATGGCTCCGTCATGGGGCTCGATGTGGTGACCGTGGTCTTCGGACTCTTCTACAACACCGAGCTGTTCGACAAGGCAGGCATCACCTCGGACAAGCTGCCGGTCGATCCGCAGTCGTGGATGGAAGCATCCAAACAGTTGACCGATCGTCCGAATCAGTTCGGTCTGTTCAACGACCACCTGGTTTCCGAGCCGTCATCCTTCTGGTTCACCCTCCAGCAGTGGGCCTGCATCTACGACGGCACCTGGGCCGATGGCTCGACTCCGTTGCTGACCAGCGATCCGGTGCACGACGCATTGACACTGTTCAAGCAGGCCTACGACGATTGCTTCCCGCAGGGTATCGACAACGCGACGTCGAATCAGCTCTGGGCCAATCAGCAGATCGCCTCGCAGCTCATCGTTTCGGCGGCCGCCAATGTCTACAAGGACTCGGCGCCCGACTTCTATCCGAATATGAACACCTACGCGCTGCCGTGGGAGAGCAAGAAGGCCGTCTCGCGCATTCACCCGATCACGATCAACAATCAGGGTGAAAACATCGACGCGTCGATGGAGTTCCTCACCTGGCTGTACAAGCCGGAGAACTATCGCAATCTGCTCACTCGCTCGCTGGATGTGATTCCGGCCTACGAGGTCGGCGGTCTGGACGACTACTTCGCCAGCATCCACTGGTTGACTGGTTTCCAGGACATCAATATGATCACGCCGCCGGAAATGGTGGGCGACTTCATCTTCAACAACGACGAGTACGGGCAGATCGTGATCACGAACTTCCAGAATGTGCTCGCCGGCAACCAGTCTGTCGAGGACGCCATGGCGACCGCCCAATCGCAAGCGGAAGATCTGGCCAGCCGGCTCTCCGCCTGATCGCATCGCCCCGTCCGGCTGGCTGGAGCCGGACGGGGCACCCATCGTCATTCCGAGCACACCTACCGTCATTCCGAACGCACCTACCGTCATTCTGAGCACACCTACCGTCATTCCGAGCGAAGTCGAGGAATCTCTCTCGTGGGCACGAGGTCACCGAAGAACGAATGTGGAACCAACCGCCTCAAAATCGAAGCATCATGACGTCGGAGCACCCGCTGCGGCGGGGAGATTCCTTCGAATTCCTCAGGACAGGCTCTTCGTTCCTCAGGATGACGGCAGGGTGTGAAGGGCGCCCACGGGGAGGCGCCCCTACCGGTGTGCGCGGCCGGATGGCATCAGCATGTCTGTAATCGCGGGATCGTCCTCCATCGCGACCGAGCGCTCCACCGGCGGCAGCCGGCGACGCTTTTCGTTCCTACCCTATTTGTTTGCCATTCCCATCCTTATCTATGAAGGAATCTTCGTTCTCTATCCGATCTATGAAGGCATCAAATCGAGCTTCTATACCCAAGCGAATCTGGGAACACCACCGATCTGGGTCGGACTGAAGAACTACCGGCGGCTCATTCACGACGATTTTTTCTGGAACTCATTGCGCCAAACGTTCCTCTTCATGGCAGGCGTCATCCTGCTCGCGATCGCCTTCGGCTTGCTTTCAGCCGTGGTGCTCAATCGCGCCTTTTTCGGGCGGTCGGCCGCTCGCGCGGTCATCACCCTCCCCTGGGCGTTTCCCGATGTACCGGCCGTGCTCATCTTCATCTGGATACTGAATCCCCAATTCGGGGTGATGAATGTCTTCGCCAATTGGCTGCCATGGGTCGACCAGAATCCCAAATGGCTGCTCGATCCCGATCTGGCACTGGCGACCATGATCGTCATCACGGCCTGGAAGGGCTTTCCTTTTTATAGCCTGGTCATCCTGGCCGCACTGCAAACGGTGCCCAATGAGCTGACCGAAGCAGCGCGGGTCGATGGCGCCAGTCGCTGGCAGGCATTCCGCGCGGTGACCCTTCCCTATATCACTCCGACCTTGCTGCTGCTGGTGGTCTTGGCGGCTATCTATGCCTTCAAGCAATTCACCATCATCTGGCTCATGACCGGGGGCGGGCCGGCGGGCGCGACCGAGACGATCGTGATCCGGATCAACCAGACCGCCTTCCGCTTCTATGACTTCTCGTATGCCGCGACCATCGGGGTCGCCGGATTCCTGATCGTGCTGACGATCTCCCTGGCATTTCTCTATGTCCAACGGCGGCAGGAGCTGGAAGGAGGACGGGTATGAGCATTCCCATTTCGGCATTGCCGCCCGCCCAGGTGCGATCGAACAAACCGACGACGCGGCAACGGCTAGAAAAACTCGGACTAGCGCTCGCGGTCATCATCATCTGCGGGATCGTGTTCTTCCCGATCTACTGGATGCTGGTCACGACGATTCAACCGACCAAGCTGACGCTGCGCTATCCGCCCTCGCTGGTGCCGAAGTCGTTCGATCTTGCCGCCTATCGGCAGGTCTTCGGCAAACAACCAGTCGGCCGCTGGATTCTCAATTCGATCTATCTCTCGCTGATCACGACCGCCATCTGCGTGGTGCTGGCGATTCTGGGCGGCTATACCCTCTCGGCGCTGCGCTGGCGGGGCCGCGGACTCTTCGCCGTCTTTTTGCTGATGACGCAGATGCTGCCCGAAGCGCTCATCATCGTACCGGTGTTCAAGCTCTTCACCGACTTTCCGATCATCCATCAGGACATCCGCAATAGCCTGCCGGCGCTGGCGCTGATCGATGCCGCGTTCATCCTGCCGATCTGCGTCTGGGTGATGAAGAACATGTTCGATACCGTGCCACATGAGGTGCGGGAAGCGGCGCTGGTCGATGGCGCCGGTCCGGTCCGGACACTCTTCCAGATCGTCATGCCGATCGCGCTGCCGGGGGTGGTGGCGGTCGGTGTGGTCGCCTTTTTCTACGCGTGGAACGAATACCTCTTCGCGCAGACGATGATCCAGGACAAGAGTCTGAAACCGGCTGCGGTCGGATTGGCAGGCATGATCACGATGCTCGATACCCCGGTCCAGCTTCTGCTGGCCGCCGGCACACTCTTCGCGATTGCGCCCGTCATCTTTTATCTCTTGATGCAACGCTATATCGTCGCCGGAATTTCGGCCGGCGCGGTGAAGGGATAGCGACGGGGCAATAGGCAATAGGCAATGGTGGTGGACATGGGGTGAAAAGGACAACCACAAAGCAAAGACCCGAGCCGGGTCGCAATTCTACTTTTGCCTATTGCCTATTGCCTATTGCCTATTGCCTATTGCCCAGGGAAGGAACCCATGACCAAGAAAATCGTGCTTGCCTATGCCAAACCGGAAGACATCGAGCTCGAAACGGGGGTGCTCGGGGATTCCGGATTCGAGGCGGTCGCCACCAACGGTGAGCTGATGGTCGGCCGGCCGCTGACCGATCCGGAACTCTGGCCGATCGTCAAAAGTGCGTCGGCGTTGCTGACCGGGTTACATGTCGTTTCGGACGAGATGATGGCACAGATGCCGAATCTGGAATTGGTCACCCGAGTGGGAACCGGATTCGACGCGATCGATTTCGAAGCCGCCGAAAAGCGCGGTATCTGGGTGACGAATGTACCCGATTATTCGATCGACGAGGTATCGGCGCATGCGATCGCGCTTTCGATGGCGCTGGTGCGACATCTCTTCGAACACCGGCAAACCGGCCAACCGAACACCTGGCGGTATATGGGGGAGACCCCGATCCGGCGGCTTTCGAATCAGATCTATGGTGTGATCGGACTCGGGCGGATCGGCAAGGCGTCCGCTCGCAAGGCGGCGGGGCTGGGGATGACGGTCATAGCCTACGATCCGTATATCCCGGCGGAGGATTTTGCTCCGGTCGGAGCGACACCGGTCGATTTCGAGACGCTGATGGCGACCGCCGATATCGTTTCGTTGCATGTACCGCTCACACCGGAAACTCGCGGCATGATCGATGCCAAAGCACTCTCGCTGATGAAGCCGACCGCGTTCATCGTCAATACCGCGCGCGGTCCCGTGATCGATATTCCGGCGCTGGTGGCCGCGGTCCGCTCGCAGCAGATTGCTGGAGCGGGCATCGATGTATTGCCGGTCGAGCCCTGCCCGGTCGACGATCCGGTATTGCACGATCCGCGCATCATCGTCACCCCGCATCTGGCGGCTTCGTCGGTCGAAGCGGTGCGGGATGTCCGTATTCGCGGGGCCGAGGAAGCGATGCGGGTGCTGGCGGGCAACGCACCTAAATATCCGGTGAACCGTCCGACAGCGCCACGGAACGGGGCGACAGCATAGGCCCGGTTGTCGTACTACGGAGCCCAACGCAGCCCCAGGGTTCGACCCGGAGCTCCCAGTGCCAAGTCCCTCCAGGTCTGAGAATGAATGAGGAAAAAGCATCCACCCCAACCGTCATTCCGAGCGAACAACCGTCATT
>JBIQLF010000017.1:37049-39471 GCA_044464585.1 Thermomicrobia bacterium | reverse complement strand
TCATCTCCAAGACTCAGGACTCAGGACTCAGGACTCAGGACTCAGGACTCAGGACCCCGTCAGCTATTCGTCGTAAATCCAGCGATCGGTATCCCGATTCCAACTTGGAAGATCCTCTCCCTCGAAGAAGAGACCGATTTCCCGGTCGCTGCTATCGGTGCTGTCCGATGCGTGTACCAGATTCCGGCCGACCGTGGTGCCGAAGTCGGCTCGAATCGTGCCCGGAGCCGCCTCCCACGGGCGCGTGCTGCCGACCGTGGACCGAGTGATCTCGATCGCGCGCGGTCCTTCGAGCACCATGACCAGCGACGGGCCCGAGGTGATGTACTGCACCAGACCGTTATAAAAGCCCTTACCCTGATGTTCGGCATAATGCCGTTCGGCCAGCGACGCATCGATCGTGCCAAAGCGCATGGCAATGATCTTCAGCCCGCGCCGCTCGAACCGGTTTACGATCTCACCCGTCAGACCGCGCTGCACACCGTCCGGTTTGACGATGACCAGCGTTCGTTCCGTCTCCGCCACGAATTCCTCCGCTTCTTCTTCCTCTATCTCTGTGTTGCGCCGGGCGCTCCCCCGCAATCCAGCCGGGAAGCCTAGCACAGCAAAAGCGCTAGTCGGCCGCGGGCAGCTTTTCCTCGGGCGGATCCACGGCCAGGGGCGTCTGGATGCGCTCACCCGCGGAATGCGGCTGCCGGTTCTTGCGTTGGCGTTTCAATGCCTGGTCGAGGGTCCATTTCGTCACGATGATGGCCAGAATCAACGGCACCACGATAACGATCACCAACAACAACCATTCGGTTCCGCTCACTCGATCCCTCACATCGAACACCATTCGACTGGCTCGATACTACACCAGCACAGCTGTTCCGAGACCGCTCTCTCATTCGCAAGCGATGGCATTCTGCCCGGACGTCGCCACGGTCATTCCGGCCCGCGTTCCTGGCGCCTCTGCCCCGAGCAACGCTAGGTGACCAGCACATCGAGCCAAATGAATGCGGCGCCGCAGGAGGCGCCCGCCCCGATTGGTCCAGGTGGCGTTCGATCGGGCACCGTTACGAGCCAAAACGCTTCGCCATCGCCACTGGCTACTGCGTGCCGTTCGATCGGATCGCCGGGGATTGCCAGATCGAGAACACATTCCGCGCCGGGTTCGGTCACCACCACCAGAGCGAGCTGATGACCCGCCCCAACCTCGGTTCGAATCGAGCCCCACACCGCCGGAGCTGCCTGCCCGGTCGCACGCCATGGGATGAAATCGGGCGGCGGCAGTCGCACCGCCGCCAAGCTCGTTCGCCATCGGTCGAATTCGACATAAAAATCATCGAGCGATTGCCCGAACACCATCCGGAACGCACCGGAAAATGACATCCCGCGCGCGATGTTCTCGTAGACCTGCGCCAGCGCCGAAACCGACAATCCCGCTCGCCCGAGGAGGTATTGCACCGCGATATAGGCCAGGGGATATGAGTCCGCTGTCATCGAGCCATACGGGGCGAAGGCGGCCAGACTGGTTTCCACCGGCGAATGCGTCAATTGGAACAAGCTCAACTCGTAGACATCGTCCTGGTCGACCACTCCCAGCCGCGTGATCGCCAGATATCCGAGGGCTTCCGCGGTCCCCTCATCGAACCAGAGCGGCACGGTGACAATGGCGCGACCCTCCAGCGCGTTTTGGTACACGTGCATCAGCTCGTGCACCATCGTTTCCAGCCGAATGAGCGGCGGTGCCGATTGCCACGAGCGCCCACCCGTGAAAACCTCGATCTCATTCCCTCTGGTGGATGCCATGGTGTAGGGACCGCTGGATGCTTCTTCGGCGCTGACGAAGATATCGACTGCATCCAGCCCGGCCGTACCGACGAAGCTGCCGATCACTTCCAGTCCGAGGCGCGCCCCTTCCACGACATCGATTCGATCCGGTTCGTTCACCAGCGGGTCGAACGTAATCTCGATGTCGCTCGTGCTGGACTGCAGGAGGGCCGCCGAAGCCGCCGCCGGGTTCGCCAGTCCCGAGCATCCCGCCAGCACGAGGACGAACACCAGCACGATCGCACCGATTCGCCATCCGTTCGATTTCGATCGTTGCACGTCGCCGGCCTCTCCTCGATATCCCTCCGGAATGATCACGATACCTCGAACCCACCAATCCGCCGCTCGCGCCATCCCGATTCAATTCGCCCGATCCGAACCCTACCGCGGCTGCTGAACGCATTGTCTGCAGACTTGGAGCGCCGTGGCCTCGGGGCACTCGCTGTGGCGAGGAGATCCTTCGACTTCGCTCAGGACGACGGGGGTTGGCGTCAGGACGACGGGGGTTGGCGTCAGGATGACGGGGGTGGCGAACGGGCACTTTGTGTACGAACCGCGCTAGCCCAAAACTCAAGTCCCAAGTCCCAAGACTCAAGTCCCAAGACTCAAG
>JBIQLF010000017.1:23440-36949 GCA_044464585.1 Thermomicrobia bacterium | reverse complement strand
GCGCTAGCCCAAAACTCAAGTCCCAAGTCCCAAGACTCAAGTCCCAAGACTCAAGGCTCACGTCTCAGACGCTCTATGTGATCGAAATCGATGTCGAAACCGGACCGGCACCGCACGACAACGTCACGCCGGCTGGACCGGCAGGAGCATTCTCTGGCACGCTCACCAGCCAGAACACCTCTCCGTTGCCATTGGCGAATGTCTGCCGTGGCTCGTCGCCGGTGTCGAACTGCAGGGTTGCCTCGCACTCGGCCAGTGGATCGGTTCGACCCACGATCACGATCTGCTGGCCGGGCGCGGCCTGCGCGGGAATCGACTGCAATGTGATGGCCGCCGGTGACGATCCGCCGTCATTGGGCCAGAAATCGGCCGGGAGCTCGGTGATCTCGACCACGGTCGGCAGCCATTGCTGGTAGTCGGCCGAGAACTGGTCGAGCGTTTCGCCGAATACGGTCTCGAACGCCTGCTCGAAATGCGCTCCATCGGCCAATTCCGCATAGACATCGCCGATCGCGCTGATCGAAAGTCCCCGGCTGCCCAACAGATACTGAATCGCGATATAGGCCACCGGATAGGCATCGGCTGTCATGGAGCCGTTGGGCTGTAGATCGGCCAGCGACTCGGCAATGGGAAACTCGGTCAGGGAATAAGCGGCCAGCTCATAGAACTCCTGCTGATCGGTGACACCGAGCTGCGCCGCGGCCAGGTAGCCGACGGCTTCCGCGGTTCCCTCGGTGAACCAGAGGGGCACATCGGAATCATTCTGAGCGATCATCGCATTCTGGTAGACATGGAAGAACTCGTGCACCAGTGTCTGCACCCGCTCCACCGGCGCGATCGATTGCCAGACATGCGACCCGGCGTAAACCGTGATCGAGCGATCGAGCGTGGTCGCCAGATTCTCCGGGCCATCGGACGATACCGACGCGAATCCGTTCACCCGCACCCCGGTCAGATCCGGATCGCCGAAATACCGGGCGATGGCGTCCTGTCCGAGTCGTATCGCCTCGGGGATTTCGTCGCGGTCGCGCGCGTCCAGATTCGGATCGAAGCAAAACGCGATGTCATCCTCGACGAACGAATCGCATCCACCGGCCGCTTGGATGGGAACGGTCGCTCCCGGCGGATAGACGCCGAACTGCTGCCATTTGGATAGATACGCGGCGTATTCCGATTCCCCGACATACCCCTCGAACAGCAGATCGATTCCGTCCCCCAGATCCCATGCCTGGAAAAGAACGCCAACCGGGCTGCGCGTGCCATCGCTGAAAAGCTGATTGCCCAAAAAGCATCCAGCCGCGTAATTGGCGGCCGGTGTGATCGGACATTCCGATGCATCGAGCTGATGGAAATCGCTCCACTCTGGCGCGGACATGAACTGGCTCGCGTAACTCTGGATCACCCTGGCGGGACTGGAGGCGCTGGAACGGCCACCCGAGAAATAGACCATGCTCTGATCGTCGGCCAGGCCCAGAACATCGAACCCGTTGTCGTCGGTGTCGTCTTCGGTGACATACCAGGGTAATTGCCAGGTGATCGAATAATCGAAATGCGGACTCGTATACGATGTGCCCGCGACTTCTGCAGTTACGCTATTGCCGTAACCAGCGAGGCCCACCGGCAAGATGAATGCGACCACCAGCAGGAGGCGCATCGCTCGCGTCGAAAATGTCATTCGCTTGCTCACAAGTCCCCCGGGAGTCTCCAATGCCGCGGTCGGCTCTGGGCGATCGTCATCGACCGCCAAGAGCCGATGCTACCAGATAGGCCGTGGGAGCCTGACGATCCGGGGCCTCGTCTCGACCCGGCCTTCTGACGTCTCACGTGCTCGGCAGCGGGGTTGGCCGGGTCGGGTATGTTGCCAAGAAATGCGCGGATATCCCATTCCATTCGTGCAGGGAAGCTCCGGAGACGACAGGATGGGATAGGGCCCGGCGTATTTTTCCGGGCCGGAGAGGTATGTGTGGAGGAGCGCATACGAGGAGAGATACATGCAGAACCGTTCGCTGTATGGACCAGCCGTTATCGGCGTGGCCACCATTGCCGCTCTTGTCGCCTACGGACTGATCCGCTGGCTCTGGGTCGAACCCATTGCCGAGCAAAATGGCAAGGACGAGCCGGTCACCGCGCTCATGGTCGCGGTCGTCACGATCGCCGTTGGAATCCTCGCATGGGTCGTCGCTGCCGCCCTGCGTCGCGCCGGCAAAGCAACCTGGTGGCCCTTCGTCGGCAGTGCCGCGCTGGCGATTTCGATCATCGGCCCGTCATATCTGGCCGATGGGGCATCCGCCGTGGCGTTGATCGTGTTGCATTTGGTGGTGGCCGTTGTGCTGATGTGGGGATTTGCCAAGATGATCCTTGGCGGTCGCTGGTGGGAGCGATCTCGATAATTCGATGATTCGGCTGGCCCGGCCCCGGAACGACCGGGACGCCAACCGTTTCGGGCTCCGCGGGGTACGATCCGCTACGAAACGAGCGTGGCGCCCGCATGGGGGTCCGCAAAGATGGGAGAGGAGAGGGGCTGCCCGATGCTGGCCGAACAACTGCTGCAATCGAACCCGAAGCTGATCGATGCCGCGGTCGAGCTGCATCAACTCGGCGCGTTACCTGCCAACTCTTTTCTTTTCGATCTCGATGTGGTTGCGAAAAACGCGCACATGCAGGCCGCCGAAGCCACCCGGCTCGGGCTCACGACCTATCTGATGACCAAGCAGATCGCCCGCAATCCGCTCGTGACCACCATCGCGCTGGCGAATGGACTCGACAAGACGGTTGCCGTCGATGTGCAATGCGCGCGTATGCTCAGCCGCTACGGAATTCCCATAGGCCACATCGGGCAAATCAACCAGATCCCGCGTCATCAGATCGAGTGGGTCGTCGCGCAGCACCCGGATGTCATCACGGTCTATAGTCTCCAGGCGGCCGAATGGATCTCCGCCGCGGCCACCAGGCTGGGGCGCTTGCAGCATGTGCTGATCCGCGTCTGGGATGAGGGGGATGTCTTCTTCGATGGGCAGGAAGGTGGTTTCCGCGCCGACCGCTTCGTGGATGCCGTGCGAACGATCGATGCGTTGCCGAATCTGGTCGTTGCCGGAGCGACCTCGTTTCCCTGTATGGAATACAGCTTCGATTCCGCGCGGATGCCCGCGCAACCGCTGCCGAATTTCGCGACGGTTCGCACCGCGCTCGAACGCGCTCGCGCCGAGCTGGGTTTGGAATTACCCGTGCTGAACGCACCGGGCAACACCTCCGTTGCCGCATTCCAGACATTGAAAGATGCGGGCGCCACCCAAATCGAACCGGGGCACGGACTCTGTGGCACCACCATCCCTCAAATGACCCTCGGTAGCCAGCACGAACGTCCGGCCTATCTCTATGTCAGTGAGATTAGCCACCACTTCCGGGATCATGCCTATGCCTTCGGCGGTGGTATCTGGGCGTTGCTGGGGCCGCTGTTCGCTGAATGGCAGTGGACGGCCTTCGTGGGAACCACGCCCGAAGCCGCCAGGAACAACCCAGTCGCCTATGCCCACATCGATCAGGTGATGGACTACGTTCTTCCATTGAAGCCAGCCGATCGTTGTCGTATTGGCGACACCGTTGCCTTCCCGGTGTACGCGCAGGCCCAGATGTCGCGTGCCTATACCGTGGCCGTCAGCGGTGTGCAGACAGGCCAGCCCCTCATCGAGGGCATCTTCGACCATGCGGCCACCATGCTCGACGAACACCTGATTCCCCTGCCGGTAACGGACGCGCGGGAACGTGTCGACCGGACGGTGGAACGGCTGGGCGGCGATGACCGCCGAAACCAGAAAAGCAGGACGAGCGAGCCGGCTGCTGGGTAGCAACCACGCTGCTCCACCGGTTGTGAGCGGTCTATAGGCAGAACTGGCAAACCGGCGGTCTCTCACACCGGTCTTCCTGGGTCATCTGGCGAGACCGCAGGGGGCGCGCGACGTTGGCGCCGGCGCATTGCGCTCACAAAACCGGCGACGGCGGTTCGAGTTCGCGCGACTCCGAGCGCGCATGGCGAGGGATCATCAGCGGCGCGCCGTGCTCCGGATGGACCAGCACATCGGCATCGACATCGAAGATCAGGCGCAACAGCGGGCAGGTGACCACCGTTCCGGGGGTGCCATGCGCGATCACCTTGCCATCGCGCATGGCGATGATATGGTCGGCATATCGCGCCGCGAGATTGATATCGTGAATCACCATCACGATCGTTTTGCCCTGCTCGCGGTTGAGCTTCCAGACCAGGTCGAGCAATTCGGTCTGGGCGGCGATATCGAGATAGGTCGTCGGTTCGTCCAGCAGCAACACCGAGGTGTCCTGCACCAGCGCCATCGCGATCCAGACGCGCTGCCGCTGGCCGCCGGAGAGCGCGCCGACCTCCCGGTGACGGAGCTCCTCCAGCCCACAGGTGCGAACCGCCCAGTCGACCAGCTCTTCGTCGCGTGCGGTCCAGCGTTTCAGCCAACCCCGATGCGGGGTACGGCCGGCCATGATGATGTCTTCGACCAGCACGTCCTCCGGCGCGGTCGTTTCTTGCCCGAGCATTGCCAAACGCCGCGCCAGCGCGCGGTGCGAACCATGGGTGATATCGTCGCCGCCCAGCTCGATGGTGCCGCCGCCGAGCTGTTGCAAGCGCGCACAGGCGCGCATCAGCGTCGACTTGCCGCAGCCATTCGGTCCGACGATCGCGGTGATCTTGCCGCCCGGGATCCCCAGCGTGAGGTTTTCCGACACCACCCGGTCGCCATAACCGGTACGGGCGTCGCCGATCTGGAATCCCGGTGAGGTGTCCATACCGCGCGCCCGTGCCTGCAGCGCAAGGCTGCGCGGCACGCAGAAGCACGGACACCGCAGCGCGGTCGGGTGCGGCAGCAGGTCGCAGGCGATACCGAACAACTCCGCGAGCAGATCTGGCGTCAGGATCTCGGACGGTTCGCCATCGCCGATGATGCGCCCATCCCGCATGGCGACCAGACGGTCGCTGACGCGCGCGGCTTCGTTGATGTCGTGGAGCACCATCACGATGGTGCGTCCCTCCTCGCGGTTGAGCCGGACCACGAGATCCATCACGTCCATCTGGTGCGCCACATCGAGAAAGGTCGTGGGCTCGTCGAGCAGCAACACCGGTGTTTCCTGCGCGAGCGCCATGGCGATCCACGCTCGCTGTCGCTGACCGCCGGAGAGATTCACCACCGGCCGGTCCCGCAACGCGGTCATCCCCGCGAGCTCCAGGGCCCGGTCGACCGCTTCGGCATCGCGCAGGGTTGGCGGTTGGAAGAATGCCTGGTGCGGGTAGCGACCGCGCAGCGCCAGCTCCCCTACCGTGACCCCATCGGACACCATCGCCTGCTGCGAGAGCAGACCCAGCTGCCGGGCGACATCCCGCGACGGCAGCTCGTGGATCGCCCGGCCGTCCAGCAGCACCGACCCTTCGGCCGGGACCAGCAACCGGGCCAACGATCGCAGCAGGGTCGATTTGCCACAGCCATTCGGTCCGATGATCGTCGTGATCGTGCCCGGTTCGATCGTCAGGCTCAGATCGAAGACGACGGGGGTACGCTCGTAGGCCAGCGTGACGTGTTCGGCAGCGAGTTGTGGCATGGCGCCTCCCGGGGCGTCGATCAGGCGCGCACGTTGGATCGATAGAGCAGGTACAGAAAGTAGGGTGCGCCAACGGCGCCGGTCACGACCCCCACCGGCAGAGTCACCGGCAACAGGTGTTGCGCAACGATATCGGAACCGAGCAACATAAGCGAACCGAGCAGCGCGGTGAGGATCAGCACACTGCCCGACGGCGGCCCGGCGATCATCCTGGCCATATGCGGCACGATCAGCGCGACGAATCCGATCGGCCCGGCCAACGCCACCGAGACCGCTGCCAGGGCACACCCGAGCAGGATCAGTGTGAGCCGCGTTCGCTCCAGCGGAACGCCGAGACTCCGGCTCACCATATCGCCGAACTGGAGGGTGCGCAACGACTCCATCGATATCAGTGCGATCGGACCGAGAATCAGCAGCGACAGAGCCAATAACCGGACATCGCTCCAATTCGAGGCGTAGATCGATCCCATCGCCCAGACGATTGCCGGCCGGGTGATCTCGATCGGATATTTCACCGTCAGATAGGTCGAGCCGGCGCTGAGCATCGCGCCGATGCCGATACCGACGAGGATCAGCCGGTTCATGGCGATACCGCGCTTCCATGAAAGAACGTACACCAGCGCGGCGGCGGTCACGGCTCCCACGAATGCCGCCAGGGGCAGGAGCGCCGGCGGCCCGATGGCGAGAATCATCCAGGCGACCGCAAAAAACGTCGCGCCGCTGGTGATGCCGATGATATCCGGCGATACAAGGGGATTGCGGGCGATGCCCTGGAAGATCGTGCCGGACATCGCCAGGCACGCGCCCATCAGCACCGCCACCAGCACGCGCGGCAGGCGCAGGGTGCGCACCACCATCCTGGTCTCCTCGGCGCCACGCCCGAAGATGGCGTCGATCACCTCGCCGAAGGGAATGGAAAAGCTGCCCAGCGTCACCGCCCAGATCATGAGCAAAACCAGGAGGGCAAATGCGATCGCCATGAGCCGCAGCGCGCGCGTATCGATACGCACCGCGACGCCAGCCCGGCGGACTGTGCGATGTCCCGAGCGGCGGGGTGGGATCGTGCCCATGGACGCGCTCATGCGGATCCCAGTCGAGTGGTGCGTGCCAGATAGATCAGGAATGGCGCGCCGGCCAACGCTGTGATGATGCCGACCTGCAACTCGGCCGGTCTGGCCACCAGCCGCCCGATGATGTCGGCTCCGGGTAGCAGGATCGCGCCGAGGATCAACGCATATGGCAGGATCCAGCGATAATCGGCCCCCACGAGCGCGCGCGCAATGTGCGGCGTAGCCAACCCGACGAAGCCGATCGGTCCGGCCACCGCGACCGCCGCGCCGGTGATGATCACGACGATGATCGACGCGACCACCCGTACGCGCCCGGTGCGCATACCGAGGGCGCGGGCGCTGTCATCGCCCATGCTGAGCACATTGAGCTGGTGTCCCAGCAGCAGGCACCCGGCTGTGCCAGCGAGCAGGAATGGCGAGACCACGTAAAGAACATCCAGTCCGCGGCCGGCCCCCGAACCCGCCAACCAGAAACGCATACCGTCCATGGTCTCTTTGCGCATCAGCAGGAGCGTGCTCGTCCAGGCGCTCAACAACGCCGCGACCACCACACCGGCGAGCGCCAGCTTGATCGGTCCCGCGCCACCCCGGCCCGCGGAGCCGACCGCGAAGACCAGCGCCGCTGCCAGCATCGCACCGAGGAATCCCATCCCGAGATACTGGGCCGGTGTCGACGCGCCAAGATAGGTAATGGCGATCGCCACGCCGAGACTGGCCCCCTGGCTGACACCGAGAATCGACGGATCGGCAAGTGGGTTGCGCGTCACGCCTTGCATCACCGTTCCCGCCACCGCCAGCGACCCGCCGGCACAGATTGCGATCAGCGTGCGCGGCAGACGCATCGTTCGCACGATTACCTGTTCATAGTCGGTCGGGTCGTAGTGGAAAAGCGCATTCCACGAGTCGCGGGCCGACAGCGGAAGCGAGCCGAAACGCAAGCTCAAGAGCGCCACGATCCCCACGGCGGCCAGGCCGACCGCGAGCCCGAGCGCGCGCACGGTTGGCGCGGCCCAGCCACGGGAGCGCTGGGCCGTATCCGTCTCGGACATACCGCGGGGAGCGTTGGAGACCGCCATGATCGGATCGTGCGACCTAGAGCACCTTCTCCGATTTGCGCAAGACCTCCGTCAAGTGCGTCATTGCCTCGGTCATCCCCTGGTAGCTCTGGATGAAGTCCTGATTCCAGCCATAGACCTGACCGGCCTGCACCGCCGGATGGGCGGCGAACGCGGGTTCCTGAATGACCTCCTCTGTCGGCACGGCTTCGGGCCGGGTCGAGAACATCATGATGTCCGCCGGGTATTTGAGCGCCTGTTCGAGACTGAGCGATTCCCAGAAACCACCATCCTCGACATCGGGCTCGATGATGTTCACCCCTTGCGCCTGATAGAAATTCAGATCGGCCCAGTCGGGCGGATTGGCGATATAGATGGTGCCCGGAACCACGGAGAGAAAGAGCACCGAGAGATCGGCCTTTTCCTCGGCGGCGGCCTGCAGGTCGCCCATGGCCGCATCGTAGGCCGCCTTCGCGTCCGCCAGCTCCGGCGTGTCGAGGTCGGCGCCCAGTGCCGCCGCCAACTCGGCGAAGCGCTCGGTATTGGTATCGGCGCTGCCGGTTGCCGACATCGCGAGGATCGGCGCGATCGCCTGCACCTGCGGCAGGAGCTCCGATTCGATCGACCAGTAGTCCTGCGGATCATCCGGGGTCCATGTGAGTGTGATGATGAGATCCGGCCGGGTCGATGCGAGCTTTTCGAGCTGCACCGGCTCAGCCGCGTTCCCGGCAACCTCGATACCGTCCGGATCGATGTTCCCACCGGCATCTCCGAAATCGCCCGACTCGTTCGCGTTCCAGCCGAAAACGGCGGTGGGGCGCACACCGAAATCCCACAGCGGCGCCGCCACATTCACGTCCATTGCGGGACGTTCCGGAAATGCATCCAACTCCACCGTGATGCCCTTGTCGTCGGTGAACGACCAAGCGCCGGCGGGAGCTGCCTCCTGCGCGGCCATGCCACGAGGCAGGGTCAGGGTTGCGACGGCTCCGGCGGCCACCCCGAATGCCTGGCGGCGAGTAAGGGTCGGACGGGTGAGCTGGGGAAGAGAGATTCGATCCCGCACCGCTGCGTTTCTCCTGTTCACGTGCCGCCGTTGCGGCAAAGATGAGCCATTCCGAGTGGCGTACTGGGCACGCCTACCGGATATCCGACTGTGTAGGTCGGAATTATCAGGAGGGCATCGGGAACTGTCAACCCATGGTCGCGAATGCGAGAACATTCGGGATCGGTTTGGCCGCGATGCGCTCCGCCGATCAGGAGCGGCGCCCGGCGCGGAGTCCGCGCATCAGCGATGCCAGGGCGGCCCGTCGCGCCCGAGAGCGGAGCTATCGCCCCCACTCACCCGCTCGCCGTGCGGTTGCGAACCTCTCACGAGGCTCGTATACTGTATACACAACGAATGGGTCGGATTCAGGGAAACGGGATGTCTTCGCAGGTGGAAAACCGCACCGCCAAACCAGCCCTCAACACCGCTACGCTCTCGCAGCAGGTCTATACCCATCTACGCGCCAGTATTCTGGACAACACCTATCCCCCGGGCGCCGCGCTTCCCGAGGAAGCCATGGCGGCCAAGTTCAAAGTCAGCCGCGTTCCGGTGCGCGAGGCATTGCGCCGGCTTTCCGCCGAGGGGCTCGTGGTCATCAAACCGCGCCAGGGCGCGACGGTTGCCGAGCTGACCTCGAAGCAATTCCTCGATGCCTACCAGGTTCGCGAAGCCCTCGAAGTGCTGGCCGTCCGGTTGGCAACCCCGCGCTTGACCCAGGACGATCTGGACCATCTCGATGCCTTGCAGCAGCGAATGCAATCGGCGGCCGATCACGGCGATCCGAGCGGCTTCTTCACCGCCAATGCCGAATTCCATGGTTTTCTCGTAACCAAGGCGGGCAATGGCGATCTCGCATCGATCTACGAGAGTCTCATCGACCGCATGCGCCGCTACCGCAACCCGTCCCTCGATCTCCGCGGTGGAATGAATACCTCGATCACCGAACACGCTGCCATTCTCGCTGCCATCCACGAGCGTGATTCCGAAAAAGCTTCCGGTCTCGTCGCGCGGCATATCCATGTGCCGCAAGGGATCCTGCAGGAGACATTGAGTCGCGAGGAAGAAGGAACATGGACGGAGGGCAACAGTCGATAGCCAAAAGTGGCAGGTGCGTTCGAGGGCCCTTCGAGAACGCTCGCCGGCTGCTTTTGCCTTTTGCCCGTTGCCTCCGATCGATCGAAGCGAGGAGTTCGAGTGAGTCAACCCAAATTCGGTGTCAATCTCAATAATCGCGAACCGTTGATCGCGCCCGGCTACGGGTTGCAGGATCTGCTCGATCTTTCGGTGGTGGTCGAGGAAAACGGGTTCGATTCGGTATGGGTGGGCGATTCGCTCTTTTCCAAACCGCGTTGGGAACCCATCAATATCCTCTCGGCTATTTCGCAACGCACGAAGACGGTCAAGCTCGGAACGGCGTGCATGGTCTCCGGCACGCGCGATCCGCTCTATCTGGCGTTGGAATGGTCGACGCTGGATGCGCTCTCCAACGGCCGCACCATTCTCGGAACCGGTATGGGCAATCCGGAAGAGGGCGTTCGCCGCGAATACGAAGCGGTGCGGCTCGATTTCGAAAAACGCGCTGCCATCTTCGAGGAAGGACTCGATGCGCTGCGCCAGCTCTGGACGACCGGCACGGTCGATCTCGATGGCCAGTTCTACCAATACGACAATATCTCCTTTTATTCCGGCACCGAGATGAAACCGCTCGGTCCCGTGCAGGCGCCGCCCCCGATCTGGGTGGTCAGCAATCCGCGCCTGACGGTGGGCAATAAAGCGGAAGACAAAACCGAAAAAGTCATCAGCAAAGCGGCGCGCCGCATCGCCAAATACGGCGACGGCTGGATGACCTGCTGCCGCGCGCGCCACCCGGAGGAATTCGCCGCCCAGCTCGCCCAGGTGAACGACGCCATCGAAGAGGCGGGCCGCGATCGCTCCGAGTTCGTGATGTCCTATCAGGTCACCATGAACATCGCCGACTCCCGCGAGGACGCGCACGCCGGCATCAACTCGTATATCAGCCAGTACTATCCCGAGCTGAGCAAAGCGATGGACCTGCTCGAATGGGGACCCATCGGTACCCCGGACGATGTCATCGAATGGCTGAACACCTTCAACGCCGCCGGTGTCGACTATTTCATCTGCCGGTTCGGGTCCCTGGATCAGTTCGGCCAGGTCGAGCGGTTCGCGAAGGAGGTTCTGCCGGCCTTTGCGGCACCGGAAATGGGTGAAGGGCAATAGGCAAAAGGCAATAGGCAAAAGTGGTGGATGAGCTGCTGAGAAGCGAATTCGAAGAGTTGGGGGACTATACCGATCTCCACGATCTGGAGGTGGGTTCGTTCTCTACGATCGAAGAAGCCCAGGCGCCCTATCGAACGATTCAGGATTATCGGGATCTACGAGTCTGGCAGCTTGCCATGGACCTCGCTATTGCCATTTATCAGAACACCAAAGCGTTTCCGTCGGATGAGCGTTTCGGGTTGACGAGCCAATTGCGCCGAGCCGCCGTATCCGTACCCTCGAATATCGCCGAGGGCAATGCACGGAACAGCACCGCGGACTACCTTCGCTTTTTGCGACTCTCACGTGGATCACTTGCCGAAATCAATACGCAATTGCTCATTGCGAAGCGTCTTGGGTATATGGACGAGCGGTCTTCCTCGTCGCTCTTGTCCAAGACAGACGAGTTGATGCGGCAGCTCACATCTATGTATAGCGCCATCGAACGATCGATCGGGGGATCCAACCGAGGTCCCTGATCAGGTCACTTTTGCCTATTCCCTATTGCCGTTTCTAGCAGAAAGGATTCTCTCATGTCAGAACTTTCCAAAGGTCTTCGCCAGGATGCTGAGCTCATCGTGGGGCTGTGTATGTCGGTCGAGGAGGGGGACACGGTCACCATCATCACCGACAACGATCATCTGACCGAGGCCGATGCGCTGGCCCAGATCGTGGTCGAGCGCGGCGGATTCCCGGTGGTGATGAACAACGAATATCAGGTCAAGAAGGCGATCGCCGACATGACCTTCCCGATGGCGCCGCCGAAGAATCTGCACCAGGCGATGGTGAACTCCGACGAGATCATCATCATCACCAATCTGGAATGGGCCAACCGCTTCGCCCATGTTTCCGCCGTGCGCGAATCGTGCGACAACAATGCCAAGATCGCATCGGTCGAGGAAGGGATCGGATCCTGGAATCTGACCGAGCAGGATATTCTCGATGCCACCAATCGCGCCAAAGCCGCCATCGAAGCGATGAAGGGCGCCAAATGGTGTCATGTCACCTCTCCGGCCGGTACCGATCTGCGGGTCAATATCGAAGGTCGCCCGGCGCTGGAAGTAACCCCGATCAAGAAACGCGGTCAGATGATGGGCCCGATTCCCTTGTGGTCCGAAGTCGCCTTTGCCGCGGTCGAGGACAAGACCGAAGGCCGGGTGGTGGTCGATGGCATCATGCTCGGCATCGGTCTGCCCGGCCAGACCCCGAACCCGATCGAGTGGCGGGTCGAAGGCGGCAAGGCAGTTTCCATCGAAGGCGGGGAGGAAGCCGAACGGCTCAAGCAGGTCATCGCCGGTGTGGATGGCGCGACCGTGATCGGCGAATTCGCCTTTGGCACCAGCGAGAAATCGCCAACCGGATCGCCATCGGAAAAGGGTCTGCTCGGTACGGTTCACTTCGCGCTCGGCGACAATCACAATGCCTATCCCGGTGGGCAGAACGTCAGCAAACTCCACCTCGATGGCAATTGCCTGAACGCCTCGCTCATGGTCGAGGACACCGGCGTCTATATCGTCAAAGACGGGAAGTGGGCGCTTTAGGGGCTTGGGTCTTGGGTCCTGAGTCTTGGGGCTTGAGTCCTGAGTCTTGAGTCTTGGGGCTCGGGTCCGGGGCCGGAGAACGACCCGGCGGGTCATCGATTCGGGCAAGGGGTCGCCTCGCCCTGGCCCATCTCCCGCTGGGGAGCGGGAGAACGAGAAGATACCGCGAGCCTCGGAGAGGCTTGGCTCTGTGAGTCCCTGGTTTTGGCCAGGGGCCCGTCGATAGGAGCGAGAGATGAGCGCAACCGAATTCGGGGTGACGATCGTCCCCCTCGAAACCGTGACCGAGATCCCGCTCGCCAATGGCAGCTGGAGCAAGATGGTGCTGACCGGCGATTCCGTTTCCGGCATCGTTTCCTCGCTCGGATACTCGGTGTTCACCCCGGGAACCGAGATGACCATGGTTTCGCACGAGGTCGAGGAAGTCGCCTATGTCGTTGCCGGCACGGGTGAAATTCGCACCGAAACCGAAACCTCTTCATTCCGGGCTGGCGACGCCATCCATATTGCTCCGCGCGTCTGGCACGCGGTCGTCAATACCGGGAACGAGGATGTCATCATGGTTTTCGGTTTCCCGTATCCGGCGTATCCGCCGACGGATAGGAAATGATGATGGGCAATGGGCAAAAGGCAATAGGCAAAAGTGAACGGTTGGAGATGAAATCGGGAAGCCAGCGTCCGAACAGCATGTGTGAATGGGTGCGCTCTCTGCACCCCATCGACTATTGCCTTTTGCCTATTGCCTTTTGCCCATTGGACTCCACCCATGCCTGACCAATCCCTGCGCGAACAACTCGTCTGGGCATGCCGGATTCTCGGGAGCGAAGGACACGGGGATTACACCCTGGGGCATATCAGTGTGCGCGACGGCGATCACATGATCATGAAGCGCAATGGCATCG
>JBIQLF010000017.1:17826-23340 GCA_044464585.1 Thermomicrobia bacterium | reverse complement strand
GGGCATATCAGTGTGCGCGACGGCGATCACATGATCATGAAGCGCAATGGCATCGGCCTGGAAGAAGTCACCGGCGATTCGCTGCTGACGATCGATCTGAATGGAAAGCGGATTGCCGGCGAGGGACCGATGCACCTGGAAGTGGTGTTGCACACCGCGGTCTATCGCGCCCGGCCGGATGTGAATGCCGTCGTGCATACGCATCCGCTCTATTCCACGGCGTTCGGCGCGGTCGATGCCAAGCTGGAAATGATCAATCACGACGCCGTGCTCTTCTACGATGGGTTGGCGTATTTCGAAGAAACCTCCGAGCTGATCATGACTCCCGCACAGGGCGAGGCCGTCGCGGCCGCGCTGGGGGACAAACGGGCCGTGGTCATGCGCGGGCATGGGGTGCTGGTCACTGGCAAGACCTTGCCGTGGGCGGTCTATACCGCGCTCACCCTCGAACGGGTGCTGCAAATCCAATCGATCGCCCGCTCGTTCGGCGAGCTCAAACCGATGTCGAACGCCATGGCCAGCGCGGTCTATCAGGACAAATATCGCGACGAATTCATCGGCAACTATTGGAACTATCTGATCCGCCAGGTCGAACGGGCGGGTATGGCTCCAGATGAAGGGAGTACCCATGCTGGCGCCCATTGAAATCCATGCGCCGCGCACCATCCCGGACGCATCCGCGCTTCTGCGGCACTATGGGGATGAGGCTGCGGTCTATGCCGGCGGAACCGAGCTGCTCATCGTCATGAAAGAGCGATTGACCCCGGTCGATCGCCTGATCGACATCAAGAAGATCGACGGTCTGCGCGATATCGCGCTCGATGATGATGGCACGCTGGTGATCGGAGCGCTTGCCACCCATCGCGATATTGCCCGGGCTCCGCTGGTGCAGGGGCATTCCCCCTGGCTGGCCGATCTGGAAGCGATCATCGCCAACACCCGCGTGCGGGCGGCCGGCACCATTGGCGGTAATCTCTGCTTCGCCGAACCGCATTCCGATCCCGCCACGCTCCTTTCCGCGCTGCATGCCACGGTCAGACTGGAATCGTCCGGCGGGAGCCGGGACATGCCGGTGGACGCGTTCTTCCTCGGGTTGCTGGAAACGAACCGCCGCCCGGACGAGATCATGACCCAGATCATGTTGCCGCGGCTCTGGACGACGACCGGTGTGTCTTACCAGCGGTTCAAGACGCATGAACGTCCGGTTGCCACGGTTGCGGCGGCGATTTCGGTCAAGGACGGCGTTATCGACGACGCGCGCGTCTTCATTGGGTCGGTCGGTCCAAAACCGCAACGCATGACCGCGGTCGAAGCGGCCATGCGCGGGCAGGAACCAGGACCGGCGCTCTTCCAGCAGGCCGGCGGACTGGCCGCGAATGCTGCCGAGATCGACGAAGAAGGCTTCGAAACCGCCGACTACAAGCGGCATCTCGTGGCCGTGTACATTCAAAAGGCGGCGCAGGAAGCCGCCGATCGAGCGAAAGCGCACCAGGCATGAACACCGAAACGATGTCCGATACCGCATTGCAAACCGAAATCACGATCGACACCGTGGTCAACGGCCGTTCCGTTCGCCGGACGGTCGAGGCCCGCCGGATGTTGCTCGATTTCCTGCGCGACGATCTCGATCTGAAAGGCGCCAAACGTTCCTGCGATTCCCAGGTCTGCGGGGCGTGCACCGTTCTGCTCGATGGGGTGCCGGTCAGTGCATGCTGCACGCTCGCCTATGAGGCGACCGGCAAACAGATCACCACCATCGAGGGGTTGTCACCCAATGGCGCGCTCGATCCCGTGCAACAGGCGTTCATCGACGAGTCCGCCATTCAGTGCGGGTTCTGCACATCCGGCATGATCCTCTCGACCAAGGTGCTGCTGGAGGAAAACCCCGCCCCGAGCCGGAACGAGATCGAACAGCATCTCTCCAGTAATCTCTGCCGGTGTACTGGCTACTGGAATATCATCGACGCGGTCGAACGCGCTGCCGAGCGCGTGCGCGAAGGGAGCGAATCATGACCGTCGGTCTGGATGCTCCCCGTATCGACGCCCGCGCCAAGGCGATCGGTGAAACCAAATTCGTTGGCGATCTGGTCTTTCCAGGTATGGTCCATGGAAAGCTGATTCGCAGTCCCTATGCCGCGGCGAAGATCACCCGCATCGACGCCCGGGCGGCCCAGGCATTGCCTGGGGTGGTCTGCGTGATGACCGGCGATGATGTGCTCGATATCGATCCCTATTACGGTCATGCCATAAAGGACCGGCCGTTGATCGCGATCGACCGGGTGCGATTCGCCGGGGAACCGGTGGTGGCCATTGCCGCCGAAACCCCCGAAATTGCTGCCGACGCGGCCGCGCTGGTCGAAATCGATTACGAACCGATGGACGCGGTCATCTCGATCGACGAAGCGCTGGCGGACGATGCGCCCCATCTGCATGTCACCGAGCTCTTGCGCAAAGGGCTCTTCCACGGGCTCGGCGAATTCAAGCTCGATCCCGGCAACATCTGCTATCACCATCATTTCGACCGGGGCGATGTGGCCGGGGCATTCGCCGGAGCCGATATCGTGGTCGAAGGCGACTATCGCTTTCCCGGTGTCTACCAATACGCCATGGAAACCCACACCACCATCGCCGAATGGAATCACGCCGGCGACGAGATCACGATCCATTCCAATTGCCAGCACCCATTTTTGGTGCGGGCCGAAATCGCCGATCTCTTCCAGCTTCCGGTCGCCAGCGTGCGCATCGTCGTTCCTTATCTGGGCGGTGGATTCGGTAGCAAGTCGTATACGAAGATGGAACCGATCACCGTGGCGCTGGCGCGGAAAGCGCGTCGCCCGGTGCGCATCCAGAACAGCGTCGACGAATCGATGGTCACCACCCGGCGGCACGGAATGAAGGCGCATATGCGCACCGCGGCCCGCAAGGACGGTACCCTGCTTGCCCGCGAGGTGCGTATCTGGCTGGATACCGGCGCCTATGCCGACAATGGTCCCCGCGTGGTCGCGACCGCGGCCGATGCCGCACCCGGACCCTATCGCTGGTCCGCGGTCGATGTCGATGCCTGGGGGGTGTACACGAATACCTCGCCGGCGGGCTCGTATCGGGCGTTCGGCGCATCCCATCTCCAGTGGATCGGTGAAGCCCAGATCGACGAGATCGGCCGCCGGTGCGGACTCGACGGCGTGGAAATGCGCCAGCTCAATCTGCTGGAGCCGGGCGAATATGTCCGGCCTGGCGGCAAACCGCTCGATGCCGATCTCAAGGGAGATATTCGCAAAGTCGCCGCAAATCTCGATTGGGATTCGCCCAAACCGGCGACGATCGGCCGGGGGGTGAGCGTCGGGCTGCTTGCGGCCGGAGCGCATCCGGTCAGCACCGCCTTCACCCGCATGGAAGCCGATGGCAAAGTGGTCGTCTATGTGTCGTCCACCGATATGGGGCAAGGCGCGCGCACCGTCTTCGGGCAGATCGTGGCCCAGGAGCTGGCGCTCTCGCTCGATCAAGTGCGCGTCATGGGCGGCGATACGCAGGTGACGCCCTACGATCGTTCCACCGGCGCCAGCCGTTCGACCACCCTGGCCGGGATGGCGGTCAAACGATCCGGCGAAGAATTGCGCGAACAGCTTTTCGATATTGCCAGCCAGCAGCTCGGGTTGCCACCGCAGGCGCTGGAAATGCGGGATGGCGCGGTCTGGCACGAGGACGAGCGCCTGACCTATCCCGATCTGATCAAGTCGCATTTCGGTATGGTCGGCGGCGAGCTGATCGGCCGGGGCGAAGTCAAACCGGACCATGGCAGCGGATCCTATGCCGAGGGGCCGGTTTTCTGGGAGGTCTGCGTCGCCGGTATCGAGCTGGAGGTCGATGCCGACACCGGCAAGATCACCCTGCGCAAGACGGCCACCGTGGCCGATGTCGGCAAGGCGATCAATCCCAAGCAGGTCGAAACCCAGGAGATGGGCGGTCTGATGCAGGGACTCGGCAATGCCATCTATGAGGAAATGCTCTTCGACCCATCCAGCGGTCAATTGACCAACGGATCGTTGTTCGATTACCACATTCCGACCATGCTCGATCTGCCCGATTCGCACCGCTCGACCATCGTCGAAAACGAGGATGGTCCGGGTCCGTATGGTTGCAAGGGGGTGGGCGAAGGCGCGCTGGCCGGGGCGATCGGCGCGGTTGCCACCGCACTGGGCGATCTCGGTATCGATCTGCGCGAACTGCCCGCGACGCCGGAACGGGTCTGGACCGCGATGCACGCGCCGGTCGCGGGAGAGAGGAGGAACGGTGGGTAAGAAATATGAAGTCAGAGCCCGGTCGGCGCTCTCCGGAACGCCCCCGCCTCAGCACTTGCTCAACGAGGGGTGCTGGATCGATTCCGAGCGCAGTCTGGAGCAAACAGAGGCCGCCGACGAAGCCGAAGCCCGCTGGCAGCTCTGGATGGAAACCTACGAAATCAAGGTCCTATACGATAACTACTGGCTGCTTTCGGCCGGAGTCGAAGAGGGAGGTGTCTAGTGACGACGCGCGTCTATCTGCTGGACATGGGCACGCTGCTGCTCGATATGTCCTTCGTAACCTGGAATCACGGACAGGGAATCGACTATCGCTTCCCGGTGTATGCGGTCTATGTCGATACCGGCGAAAAGAAGGTGTTGCTCGATACCGGGTTCGAGAAGGAATGGGTGGAGCGTAATCTGCCCTTCGAAAAGCCGGAACAGTCCGAAGAGCAGACGATCGTCGCCCAGCTTGCCGCCATCGGTGTGCGGCCGGAAGAGATCGATATCGTCGTCAATTCGCATCTGCATTTCGATCATTGCTCGGGCAACCACTACTTCCCAGGCGCCCAGTTCATCATGAGCAAAACGGAGCTGCGCCACGCCTATGTGCCCGATCCGTGGGAACGGCTGGGATACGACAAGAACCTGGTCGATATGCCCGGCGCCAAGTACACCCTGCTGCCACCGCTGCATGGCTATGAATACGAGGTCGTTCCCGGGGTCAGTCTGATGGAAACCCCCGGACATTCCGAGGGGCATTATTCCTTCGTCGTTCGCCCGACGGGCGAAGCGCCGCTGATCTTCCCGGTCGATGTGGCGTACAACGCCCACAACCTGCGCGACAAGGTGCTCATGGGACTCCATTCCGATCCCCGCGAGCTCCTGGAGTCGATGTACAAGATCGAGAATCTGGCCACCAAGATCGGCGGCCGCATCTTCTTCTCGCACGATCCGGAGAGTTACAAGGGGTACAAGAAGGCTCCGGAATTCTACGGGGAGTGACGGGTTGGTCCTGAGTCTTGGGTCCTGAGTCCTGAGGACGAACCGGTAGGGGCAACCCCCTGTGGTTGCCCTTCTCGGGGAGGCTTTGTTTCGATAGCCCCGGGGTTCGATCCGGGTCGTTGGAGAAGGAGAGGTCCCTCCACTGCGGTCGGGATGACGAGGAACGGCCGGGATGACGAGGAACGGTCGGGATGACGAAGAATGCCCGGGATGACGAGGAACGGCCGGG
>JBIQLF010000017.1:6224-17726 GCA_044464585.1 Thermomicrobia bacterium | reverse complement strand
GACGAGGAACGGTCGGGATGACGAAGAATGCCCGGGATGACGAGGAACGGCCGGGATGACGAGGAACGGTCGGGATGACGAAGAATGCCCGGGATGACGAGGAACGGCCGGGGATGACGGTGTGATGACGGACGGAATGGCGACAACCGAATCTGCTACCGGAACGCAGCCGATCGTCGTCATGCGCGATATCGACAAGCGCTTCGGCCCGGTGCAGGCCAACGACAAGGTGCATCTCACCCTCTATCCGGGTGAGATCCATGCCGTGCTGGGCGAAAACGGAGCGGGTAAAACGACCCTGATGAACATCCTCTCCGGGATGTACCAACCCGACGGCGGCACGATCGCGCTCGATGGCGTCCCGGTCAGTATCGGTTCGCCCTCCGAGGCGCTGGCGCTCGGGATCGGCACGGTCTACCAGCACTTCACCCTGGTGCCGAATCTCTCCGTCATCGAAAACGTCATGCTCGGCACCAAAACCGGATTCATCCTGAATTTGAGCCGGGGCGAGCAGCAATTGAAAGAGCTGCTGGCCGGGTTCGAGTTGAATACCGATCCGCATACGCAGGTCCGGCATCTCTCCATCGGCCAGCGGCAGCGAGTGGAAATCATCAAAGTGCTCTTTCGGGGCACCCGGGTGCTGCTGCTGGACGAGCCGACATCGGTGCTGACCCCCAGCGAGGTGGAGGGGCTTTTCCGCATCCTGCGCCGGTTGCGGGAGCAGGGCGTTTCGGTCGTCATCATCACCCACAAACTGGAAGAAGCGCTCGATGTCAGCGACCGGGTAACCATTCTGCGCGGGGGCCGCAATGTCGGGGAGATCGGCCCCGCCGAGATCGCCGCCGCCGGACGGGCGGGCGCGCGGCAGAAGATCGTCGAGACGATGTTCGGCGGGATACCCGCTGCCGCCGAGATCTTCCAGCAACATGTCGCGACTGGCCAAACCCTGCTCGAATTGCAGCGTGTTTCGGCCTTGGGCGACCGGGGCGAGATCGCCATTCGCGATCTTTCGCTGCAATTGCGCGCCGGCGAGATCTATGGCATCGCCGGGGTCGATGGCAACGGCCAGAAAGAGCTGGGCGAAATCATCGCCGGACAGCGCAAGACGACGAATGGCCGGCTCGTCTTCGATGGAACGGATTACACCAACAAGGGCGTGGCCACCCTCTCCCGCGCGGGCGTCGGCTATATCACCGATGACCGTATGGGTGAGGGCGTGGTTCCCGGAATGAGTGTGGCTCAGAATGCCGCGCTCAAGATGATCGACCGCTCGCCCTTTTCGAAGGGCTTCTGGCTCGATCGCAAGGCAATCGAAGCGCATGCCGACACATTGATCCAGCAATTCGCGGTCAAGACTCCGGATGCTCAGACTCGCATCACCCTGCTTTCCGGCGGCAATATCCAGAAGCTGATGCTCGCTCGCGAGCTGGCAATGAATCCGCGGGTGATCGTCTGCAACAAACCAACCTATGGGCTCGATCTGAAAACCGCCCAATTCGTTTTGCATACCCTCCGGCAGGAAGCCGACAGCGGTAAGGCGGTGTTGCTCATTTCCTCCGAGCTGGACGAGATTCTGGAAATCAGCGACCGGATCGGGGTCATCTACAACGGTGAGATCGTCGAAACCTTCGACCGCTCGCGAATCGATATCGAAACCATCGGCCGATTGATGTTGTCCGGCCGGGCGGCCGCCCAGGAGAGCGCCGCATGAACGAACGCGCGCGCATGTCCGGTATCAATATCCTGCCGATCGCCAGCAGCATCATGGCGATCGTGATGGCATTCATCATCGGCGGCATCTTCCTGCAGGCCAATGGCAAAGATGCCCTGCACGCCTACCGCATCCTCTTCGAACGGGGATTGGTGAATGGCGACGGGCTGACCGAGACCTTCAAGAAAATGGCGCCGATGCTGATCGTCAGCTCCGGTTTGCTCATTGCCCTGCGCGCCAGCGTCTGGAATATCGGGATCGACGGGCAGTTCATGGTCGGGGCATTGCTGGCCGGGGTGGTAGGCGCGAATCTGGCCGGAAGCGTGCCCAACCCGGTCATGTGGGTGATTGCGGCACTGGCGGGGATCGTGGGTGGTCTGGTCTGGGCGATCATCCCCGCGCTCCTGATGGTCAGATTCCGGCTGAACGAAATCATCACGACGTTGATGATGAATTACGTGGCGGTCTATGTCACCGCCTGGCTGGTCAAAGCGCCCTTCAAGGACCCAGACCGGGTGGCGCCTCAGACCACGAAGATTCCGCTTGGGAATCGCTTGTCCTTCATTCCCGGCACCGAGGTGCATATCGGACTCATCGTCGGATTGATCTGCGTGATCGTCGTCGCGATCCTCTTTCGGTCGACCGTCTACGGATTCTGCCTCGATGTGGTCGGGCGTAATCGCCGGGCGGCCGTGCATGCTGGATTGCCGGTTGGCCGTCTGGCCGGGTCGGCGTTGTTGCTCAGTGGCGCGTTTGCCGGACTGGCGGGAGCGAACGATGTGCTCGGTATCCAGGGGCTGTTCAAGGCCAACTGGAATCCGGGATATGGATTCACCGCCTTCGCGCTGGTCTATCTCGCGCGGTTGAACAGTTTGCTGATCGTGCCCTTCGCCTTTTTCTTTTCGTTCCTGTTGGTCGGGGGCGATTCCATGCCGCGCCGGGCCGATGTGCCGACCTATTTCGTGGAGATCCTCGAAGGGTTGATGCTCATCTGTTTTGCGGTGGCGGTCTATCTGGAACGCCGCTGGCATGTCGTCTCCGAACGGATGCGGGGCCGGGTCGATGAGCGAGTCGAACCGGAAACCTCGAGCGGCGTTGCCTCATTGGAAGGATTGGAGGGATCGTCGTGACGATCAATGGCATCGATCTGACCGATTTCCTGACCGCCATGCTGGCAACCGGGTTGCTGCGCGCGGTTCCTCTGGTGCTGGCGTCCCTCGGTGATGTGTTCGCGCAAAAAGCCGGTCTGCTCAATCTCGGTATCGAGGGGATGATGCTCTCCGGGTGCTTTTTCGGATTCTATGCGGCGTATCACACGAACAGCGTGACCTATGGACTGCTCGCCGGGATGGCGGCTGGTCTGGCGCTGGCGCTCCTCTTTGCGTTCCTGACCGTGCAATTGCGGGTCGATCAGGTGCTGGTCGGGCTGGCGATCACGATCTTCGCCGGTGGGCTCACCGGCTATCTCTTCCGCGATCTCTTCGGCGGTCAGAATGTGTCTGCCGCGGTTCGCCCGATGACGGTTCGCATTCCGCTGCTGGCCGAGATTCCGATCCTCGGCAAAGCACTCTTCGATCGGCAGGTGCTCTTCTATCTTTGCTGGTTGCTGGTGCCAGTGGCCGCCTTCGTGCTCAACCGCACGCGGTTCGGTCTGAATGTCCGCGCGGTTGGCGAGAATCCGTTTGCCGCCGACGCCGCCGGAGTGAACGTGATTCGGGTGCGCTATCTGGCGATGGCGCTGGCCGGGATCATGGCCGGGTTCGCCGGGGCCTTCCTGGCGGTGGCCGATCTGAAGATCTTCACCATCG
The DNA here is from genome assembly GCA_044464585.1 of Thermomicrobia bacterium. Taxonomy (GTDB): domain Bacteria; phylum Chloroflexota; class Chloroflexia; order Thermomicrobiales; family UBA6265; genus JAMLHN01. The sequence continues at coordinate 14,207 of JBIQLF010000017.1, read as the reverse complement.
GTATGACGGTGGGCCAGGGATTCATCGCGCTGGCGATCACCATGATCGGCGGGTGGAGTCCGTGGAAGATCGCCTTCGGGGCCATTCTCTTCGGTATGCTCAATGCCCTCGGCGACAGCTTGCAGATCATCGGGGTCGGAATCCGCACCGAATTCATCGGGATGTTCCCCTACATCGGCATCATGATCGCCATGATCATCCTCGCTCGCCGCACCAACATCCCGGCTGCGTTCGGTATTCCCTATGCGCGAGGGCAACGATGACAGCGATTGGTGGTTCTATCGAAGTATGGCCGCGCCGTCGCCCCGGAATAAATCCCGGGGCTGACAGAACAAAGCCCTTCCAAGGCTGAGAACGCGAGGCACAGTGAGGTGTCGTATTGGAAGTTGTTTTATCACCTGGTTTGGGCGACCAAACAACGGTTGCCAGATATCGATGACGAACGGTCGACGGTCTTGGTGGAAATGATTCCGGGAATTGCGCGGGAAGAGGGTGCGTTGGTTCATGCTATTGGAACCATGCCAGATCATGTCCATGTGGCTATCTCGATACCGCCTCGCGTGGCCATCGCGCGAGTTGTATCCCGAATCAAAGGTTCGACGAGTCACCGGTTCGGTCACGACGAGCGTGCCGAATCGTGGCACGGTTGGCAAGCCGAATACGGTGTCATTTCATTGACGGAGAAATCCTTGCCCCGTGTCGTCGAATACGTTCGCAATCAACCGCAACGGCACGCAAACGACGAAATCTATTCAGGTCTCGAGCAGATGGAGGCGCCCTATCCACGAAACCCGTAGCCCCGGAGGGGCTTTGTCCTGTCAGCCCCGGGATTTATTCCGGGGAGGGTTCCCAGGATGTCGACCCGAACCAACCCCTATCCCTCGCCGGACTGCATCCGCATCACGCCGGTGCAGTCCCGCGCGGGAGCGGTTCTCGACGCGACAGTAGATCGGGACCAGTCTGTAAGAAAGGAGACAGGCCCATGACTCACGTTCGTGGCGCGATGCGATACCTGTTCGTGACCGCCCTCGTTGCGATGCTCACGTTCGGTTCCATTGCCGCGATTGCAGCGCAAGATGCCTCACCCGAGGCGTCGCCCATGACCACCTCGATCACCAAGGTCGGGTTCATCACGCCTGCTTCGATCACCAACCTCGGATGGGATCAGCAGGGCGCCGCTGGCGTCACCGCGGCCGCGGCCGCATTTGGCATCGAAGCGCTCGTTCAGGAGAACGGCGGTTACGATGACATCACCCCGGCCCTCAAGGACCTGGCCGATGAAGGCGCCGGTCTGATTCTTTGCCACGCCAGTGGATATCAGACCACCTGCCCCGACTTCGCCGAGGCTTCGGGCGTGCCCGTGTCCGTGATCGAGAATCCGAGCGCGGTCAACGATCTGGTGGCCGATATCGAAACGCAGGCGCAGGAAGTTGCCTACCTGGCGGGCGTCCTCTCCGGACAGGCCACCAAGACCGGCACCGTCGGCATCGTCGTTTCTGGCGAGCCGCCGACCTGGAACTACATGACCGTCGGATTCGCCGAGGGACTCAAGGCCAGCAACCCCGATGCCAAGCTGATCTACAGCGTCATCGGTGAGGCCGCCTACGACGATGCCGCGGGCGCCAAGCGCGTCACCGAACAGCAGCTCGCCGCCGGCGCCGACATCGTCTTCGGCATGGGCGACGGTGCGTCCTTCGGAATGATCGAGGCGATCCGCGAGCATAACGAAGCCAATGCCGACAGCCCGGCCTGGTTCATCGATGTCATCGGTGACAAGTCTGCCGATTACAGCGATGTGCTGCTGACCTCGGTGGTCTTCGACTACACCGGTGTTTTCGAGGAGATCATCGCCGCGGTCGGTACGCCCGATTTCGGCACGGTCCACACGATGAATCTCGAGAACGGTGGCGTGCATCTGCTCGATCTGCCGGACAGCGTTTCGCAGGAGATCAAGGACACGGTCGATGAGGCCAAGGCCGGCATTCTCGATGGCAGCATCACCGTCGATGCCATCGGCGATGCCGAGGGCCTGAAGGCCAAGCTCACGGAGCTTGGGTACGCCTAAGCGGTTCGGCCGCGCTCAGGACGAGGGCGAATCCTCGGTCTCGTCCTGGGCATCCTCATCCCCGACGCCCAGCCCCTGGGCGTCGGGGATGGCGGCGATCGCCCGGTCGAATGGATCGGGAAAGTTCTGTTCGACCGTGCGTCGCAACCGTTCGAGCTGCTCGATGATCGAGCGGCGGCGATAGACCGGCGCAACGTCGAGCAGATTGCTATACAGCGCACCGAGCCGCCGGCAAATCTGCGGGTCGCCCCCGCCATAGAGGCGAACCTCGGTAACTCCGAGGATCAGGAAATCGTCCCAGCGGAGTCTGGGGAAGATCAATCGAGGCACATGAGCGTCGTCGAATACGACCCCGATATCGAGATCGCGCTGAACCAGATCGATCAGCAAGTCTTCGATCCGGTCGAGCATCTGCTCGCCCGTCGTCGGATCGTTGATCGCGGCCGACAGCGCCTTGATCGCAACATCCACCAGCACCCGCAAGGCGAATGCCGGGTCCTGCTCCGGGGTGCGTTCCGAACCGAACGCCAGGTGCCCCAGCAGCGCATCATCCCCGGGCAGCGAGTGGGTTCCGTAGATATGCAGCACGGCGCCATTGCCGCGCACATAATCGGCAATTGCCGCCTGCAACACGAGCAGCACATCATGCTGGCGCGCCAACCGCGCCAGCCCATCGATATCGAACGCTTGCAGGACCGCGCCCTGATGACGAAAGCGCACGATCCGATCCGGGGGGCGGTCGGGAACGAACGTTTCCCAGCGCGATGTCGGTGCGGAGGGAGCGGGATCGGGATAGATCTGGTGGATCACCGCATGTCCGGTGGCGCTCAGATTGTCGGCCATCATCGTCGGCCGGATTCCGTGCATCAAGCGGCTGAGCGTGTGCAGAAAGAAGAGCACACTGAACAGCATCAACCCCATGGCAGCCAGCATCCCGAGACCGGTTTTGCTCTCATCCGAAATTCGGGCGGTCAACAGGAACGCGAATGTGGTCGTCGCGAGAAAGAGCGCGATCGAGATCTGCAACTGACGGCTGCGAAAGACGAACAGCAATGTCCGGGGCGAATAGGCCGATCCGGAGATCTGCACCAGCAGAACCAGAATCGTCAACATGAACCCGGTCAGGCTGATCGACGCGGCCACGATAGCCGAGAGCATCGTATTGGCCGTGCTGTTCTGGAAGGTCAGATTTTCGGGCAACTGAATCTGTTGATCGATCCAGCCGATCAGGCGCGTCGCCGCGATCGCCGCGGCCATGCCGATGACGGGCAGCAACCAGAGGCTGTTCTTCCGAAATTGCCCAATTCGAAATCGACTATTCCAGCTCATGCCAGGAGACAGTTTTCCCGAGACCGCGCCCGGCAGCAACCGGCTGTTTGGAGTTCGAGGCGCATCACACTGATCGATCGGTTCACGAAACTCGATAGTACAGGAGCACGACCATGACCGAATGGCCTCGATTCAATATGGCGGGAGGCCCGGTGGAAGTGCCGGACCGTACGCGGCGCGATCTCTCCAAACCGGTCCTCTATCACTACGACCCCGCTTTCAAGGAGCTCTTCGCTCGTACGCAGGAGCTCCTGAAGCAGGTGTATCGCACGGAATACGATGTCATCATCATGCAGGGGGAGGCGATTCTCGGGCTGGAGGCCGCCGCAGCCGGTTTGATCGCGCCCGGCGACAAGGTGCTCAATCTGGTTTCCGGTGTCTTCGGCAAATGGTTCCAGCTCTTCATCGATAAATTCGGTGGCGAAACGATCGAGCTGGCTGTTCCCTATAACGACGCCATCGATCCGGAGGATGTGCGCAAGGCCCTGAATGCCAACCCGGGGGTCAAGTATCTTTCGGTCGTCCATTCGGAGACGCCCTCCGGCACCCATAACCCAGTCAAAGACATCGGCGCGGTGGCTAAGGAATTCGGTGTCATCACCATGGTCGATACCGTTTCCGGTCTCGGCGCCGAGGTGCTCAGCCCGGAAGACTGGGGGATGGATATCGCCATTGCGGGTCCGCAGAAGTGCCTCTCCGGCACACCGGGGCTTTCGCTCATTTCCGTCAGCCCGGCTGCCTGGGATGCGATGGAAAAGCATCCGAATCCGATGCGCGGTTCGTTCCTCTCCATCCTCGACTGGAAAGACGCCTGGCTGGAGGGAAACCGCTTTCCCTATACCCCCTCGGTCAGCGAGATGTACGCGCTCGAATCGACGCTCAGCCAGAATCTGGACGAGGGCATGGAGCACGTTGCCTGGCGGCATCAGACCATCGCCAAAGCCGCTCGCGCGGGCGCCCAGGCGCTCGGCTTCGAGCTTTGGCCCGCCCGCGCGGACATCGCGGCGTCCTGCGTCACGGCGGTCAAGGTGCCCGAGGGGTTCGACGAGGAGCAGATGCGCGGGCTGATGCGCGAGCGGTATGGGGTCATGATCTCGCCCGGCTATGGCGATCTCTACGGCAAGCTCTTCCGCCTCGGTCACATGGGTATGGCCGCCCACCCCACCTATCTCGCCGCCCAGCTTGCCGTTCTCGAACGCAGTCTGCACGACATGGGTCAGAAGGTCGAGCTCGGCGCCGGAGTCGGCGCGGCCATGGCCGCGCTGGACGATTGGGCGAAAGCGGAAATGGGAAATGGGAAATAGGCAATGGGAAATGGACTGCCACTCCAGCAGGAATACGGGCGAGTTCTCTGCCTCTCAGCTAACTCGTGCTATTTCCTATTTCCGCTCACTCTTGCCCCTTGCCAACATTGGAATTCGTAACAACGGACGAACGTGAAAGGAAACTGTATGGCAATCAGTGTCAAGGATCGCGTGGTGATCATCACCGGAGGGGCGGGTGAAATCGGCGCTGTGCTCGCCCGCCGTCTAGTCGACGAAGGCGCGGCGGTCGTCATCGCCGATATCGCCGACGGGCGCGAGCTGGCCGCCGAGCTGAAAAAAGCGAAGCGCGGCAACAAGGTGATCTTCGTCAAAGCCGATGTCACGTCCGAAAAGGACATGGCCAAAATGGCCGCGACCGCGCTCAAGAATTTCGGGCGTATCGATGTGCTCATCAATAATGCCGGGCTCTTCACCGGCACGCCGTTCGACGAGCTGACCTATGCCGAATGGCAGAAGCGCATGAAGGTCAATGTCGATGGCGTTTTTCTGGCGACCAAGGCGGTCGTGCCGGCGATGACCGAACAGGGCGATGGCAAGATCATCAACATCGGATCGGACACGGTCTGGATGGGCACCCCGGGCATGGCGCACTACGTCACCAGCAAGGCGGCGGTGCTCGGGCTCACCCGTGAGCTGGCCAACGAGCTTGGCCCGCGTGGGATCACCACCGTCTATGTCACGCCAACCCTGCTCGATACCCCCGGAACCCGGGCTGCATTCCAGCAGGCGCATTTCGACTACGTGCAATCGCATACGCCGATCGGCCAGTTGGAAACGCCCGAGGACATCGCCGGTCTGATCGTCTTCCTCTGCTCGCCAGAGGCCAAATTCATCAACGGCGCCGCCATCAACATCGGCGGCGGCATCAGCATGCACTAGGCCGGGGTCTTTAGGCGTGGTGAGTCTTGGGTCTTGAGACCTCCACACCACCCCGCCCGTCGTAGTGCAGGACCTCCGCGTCCTAAAGATATTCCCGTCGTAGTGCAGGATTTCCGTGTCCTGATGCGGCCAACGATCGAATCGTATACGTAAACGCACAGAAAGGAACCATCACCAGTGAGCATCGAAAACATCAAAACCGTTGCCGTCGTCGGAGCCGGGACCATGGGACCGGGTATGGCCGCGACCTTTGCCCGCCACGGATTCGATACCTACCTCTCCGATATCAAGGACGAGCAGATCGAAAAAGCCAAGGGAACGGTCGATTTCGTCTTCAAGACCCTGGTTGCCGGTGGCTTCGTCACCGCCGAGGAGGCGGAAGCCGCCAAGAAGCGGATCATGTTCACCACCGATCAGGCCGAGGCGGTCGGCGCGGCCGATTTCGTGGTCGAAACCGTTCCCGAGCGGCTGGAGATCAAAAAAGCCGTCTTCACCGATCTGGTGAAGCAAGCCAAGCCGGGCACGATTCTGGCTTCCAACACGTCCGGTATTCCCATCACCACCCTGCAGGACGGACTCGATCAGCCGAACCGCATCGTCGGTATGCACTGGTCGAACCCGCCCCATCTGATCCCGGTGATCGAGGTCATCAAGGGCAAGGAAACCGATGATGCCACGGTCGCGACGATCAAGGAGCTCGTCGGCGCCATCGGTATGGTGGCTGGCACGGTCGACCGGGATGTTCCCGGCTTCGTCGAAAACCGCATCCTCTACGCCATCATGCGCGAGGCGCTCAATCTGCTCGATGAGGGCGTGGCCTCGGCGCAGGATATCGACACGATCGTCAAATGGGGCATCGGCTACAAGATGGCCGTCATCGGCCCCCTCGAACTGCTGGATGTCGCCGGACTCGACATCTACACGGCCGTGGCCAGTTACCTGAACAAGGACCTGAGCAACAACACGGGTATCTCCAGCACCGTCACCGAGAAGGTCGACGAGGGCAAACTCGGCATCAAGACCCAGGGCGGACTCTTCGAGTACACCCCCGAGCAGATTGCCGAACTGACCCAGAAGCGCGGTCGCCTGCTTCTGGCCACCAAGAAAGCGCTGATGAGCTAGCAATCGAGTCCAGTGTTCAGGGTCCGGTTCTGCGAATCCTGAACATTGGGCGTTGGACCATCGTTCCGTTTCTCGACTGTTCGAAGGAGAAAGCCAGATGAAACGATTCCTGATGTTCGTGCTCGCGATTGGGTTTGCCATGACCGGGCTTGCCACGGCGGTTGCCCAGGATGCCTCGCCCGCAACCGGCGAGCCGATCAAGATTGGCGTGTTGAACCCGACCACGGGCTCGTTCGCCATTTTCGGCGAACAGGTCAACGCCGGTATCCAGCTCTATTTCGATTCGATCGACAATACGGTGGCCGGGCATCCGGTCGAGCTGGTCTTTGCCGACACCGCGGGCGATCCGCAGCAGGCGCTCGACCAAGCCCGCCGTCTCATCGGCGAAGAGAAGGTCAGCCTGCTCATGGGCATCGTCAATTCCGCGGTCGTGCCGCCCATCGCCGAATTCGCCGCCTCGGAAGAGGTTCCCCTGGTGCTTTCGGTTGGTGGGGCGCAAGTGGCAACCGGTCCGGACCGCAGTCCGTATGTCTTCCGTACCGCGCTGGCCAACGGCCAGCAGGACCGGGTGATCGGGTGGTACACCGCCACCGAGCTGGGCAAGTCTCGCGCGGCCACCTTTGCCTGGGACTTCCTGGTCGGTGAGGAGCGCGTTGGCGGATTTGCCGACACCTTCACCGCCGCCGGTGGCGAGATCGTTACGCAGCAGAAGCCGCCGCTGGGCACGACCGACTACGGTCCATTCATCAGCCAGGTCGATCCGAGCAGCGTCGATGTGGCCTATGCCTTCTTCTCCGGACCGGGCGCGCTCGCGTTCGCCCAGCAGATGGCCGACTTCGGTCTGACTCCCAACATCAGTCTGGTGTCCAACGATTACTTCACCGCCGGGATCCTCGCCGAGATGGGGCAGAACGCGCTGGGAGTCGTGCAGGCGGGCGGATATACCCCGAATATCGACACGCCCGAGAATGCGGGATATCTCGACGCCTTTGCTGCGTCCGGTCAGGACCGGCTGCCCGGCACCTATGACTACGAAGGCTATCTGAGCGCCATGGTGACCGCCGATGCGCTGGAGCGCGCCGGTGGGATCGCGGACGAGCAGGCCTTCCTCGATGCGCTTGCCGCAACTGACATCACCACCCCCTCGGGACAGTTCACATTCGACGATCACGGCCAGGCGGTGCGCACCATCTTCGTGACCAAGGTCGTCGAAGGCGACGGCGGGCCGGTCCAGAATGTGATCGAGACCGTGGAAAACGTCGG
>JBIQLF010000017.1:0-6124 GCA_044464585.1 Thermomicrobia bacterium | reverse complement strand
TCGAAGGCGACGGCGGGCCGGTCCAGAATGTGATCGAGACCGTGGAAAACGTCGGCCAGAACTGGGTTCCCGCCGAATAGCATCGATTGGAGCCGGCACCATCCCTGTTCAGGTTGCTCGCCGCCGAGCAACCTGAACACCGGACGGATCTCGAATACCGGGCACTGCAAAAATGAGACGTTGGAACTCGTGCACCTCGTACATCGGCGTAACGGAGGGTCTGAAAATGAAACGTTTCCTCGTACTCGTGCTCTCGATTTGCCTGACCATGACCGGAATGGTCACGACGATGGCGCAAGATGCCTCACCCGCGGCGGGTGAACCGATCAAGATCGGTGTGCTCGATCCCACCACGGGCTCGTTCGCCGTCTTTGGCGAACAGGTGAACGCCGGTATCCAACTCTATTTCGATTCGATCGGCAATTCGGTGGCCGGGCATCCGGTCGAGCTGATCTTCGCCGACACCGCCGCGGACCCACAGCAAGCACTCGACCAAGCTCGCCGCTTGGTCGGTGAGGACGGCGTCGACATGCTCATGGGCATCGTCAATTCCGCGGTCGTGCCGCCCATCGCCGAATTCGCCGCCTCGGAAGAGGTTCCCCTGGTGCTTTCGGTTGGTGGGGCGCAAGTGGCAACCGGTCCGGACCGCAGTCCGTATGTCTTCCGTACCGCGCTGGCCAACGGCCAGCAGGACCGGGTGATCGGGTGGTACACCGCCACCGAGCTGGGCAAGTCTCGCGCGGCCACCTTTGCCTGGGACTTCCTGGTCGGTGAGGAGCGCGTTGGCGGATTTGCCGACACCTTCACCGCCGCCGGTGGCGAGATCGTTACGCAGCAGAAGCCGCCGCTGGGCACGACCGACTACGGTCCATTCATCAGCCAGGTCGATCCGAGCAGCGTCGATGTGGCCTATGCCTTCTTCTCCGGACCGGGCGCGCTCGCGTTCGCCCAGCAGATGGCCGACTTCGGTCTGACTCCCAACATCAGTCTGGTGTCCAACGATTACTTCACCGCCGGGATCCTCGCCGAGATGGGGCAGAACGCGCTGGGAGTCGTGCAGGCGGGCGGATATACCCCGAATATCGACACGCCCGAGAATGCGGGATATCTCGACGCCTTTGCTGCGTCCGGTCAGGACCGGCTGCCCGGCACCTATGACTACGAAGGCTATCTGAGCGCCATGGTGACCGCCGATGCGCTGGAGCGCGCCGGTGGGATCGCGGACGAGCAGGCCTTCCTCGATGCGCTTGCCGCAACTGACATCACCACCCCCTCGGGACAGTTCACATTCGACGATCACGGCCAGGCGGTGCGCACCATCTTCGTGACCAAGGTCGTCGAAGGCGACGGCGGGCCGGTCCAGAATGTGATCGAGACCGTGGAAAACGTCGGACAGGACTGGACGCCAGCCGAGTAGCCCCCGATCGTTCGCACCATCCCGAGCGGATGCCCGGGATGGCGCCCCCGACCATTGTTTCGTGCATCGTCTTCGCAGGCGAGCCATCGGTAAAGCAACGCGTATGCGATTCTGGGTTTTTCAAACACTCAATGGGCTGACAACCGGGGCCCTGCTCTTCTTTCTGGCGAGCGGATTGACCGTTGTCTTCGGTCTCATGCGCATCCTCAATCTGGCGCATGGCTCGCTCTTTCTCTTCGGTGGCTTCGTCGGTTACTCGGTGCAGGAGCGCACTGGCAGCTTCATTCTGGCGGTCGTTGCCGGAGCGGTTTCGGCCGGAATTCTCGGGTTGCTCATGCAGCAGGCGTTTTCGCGCACTCTGCTCGGCAGCCCGTTCAACCAGGTGCTGCTCACCCTGGGGCTCGCCTTCATCATCAGCAATGCCATTCTCTATTTCTGGGGAGGCACTCCGAAATTGATGCGCCCGCCGGAAGCGCTGCGCGGTTCGCGCGATGTCTTTGGGGTGTTCTATCCCCAATACCGGTTGGTGCTGATCGGGCTTTCGCTGGTCGCCGGAGCGATGCTCTATCTCGTCTGGGAGCGCTCGCGTATCGGCGCGATCGTGCGCGCGTGCGTGGACGATCGGGAGATGGCCGCTGCCATGGGGATTCGAGTCGATCTCGTTTTTGCCGGGGTCTTTGCGGTGGGAGCGGCGCTGGCTGGGATGACCGGGGTGCTCGGCGCGCCGGTCCTGGGCTTATCCATCGGACTCGATTTCGACGTGCTGCTCTTGGCGGTGGTCGTCGTTGTGGTGGGTGGCATCGGGAGTCTATCGGGAGCGTTCGTCGCCAGCATGGCGGTCGGGCTGATCGATGCTTATGGCAAAGCGAGATTCCCCGAGCTCAGCTATTTCACCCTCTTCGCTCCGGTCATTCTCATCTTGCTCCTACGGCCGAAGGGCTTGCTCGGCAAGACGACGGTGGGCTGAGCTATGCGATCGATCCTGCGCGATGAACGAATTCTGCTGATCGGCGCGGCGCTCTGCTGCCTGATCCCGCTGTTCTTTGGCAATTACTGGACCGGTCTGCTGACCCAGGCGGTCATCTTTGGCGGTGTTGCTATCGGACTCGATCTGCTGGTCGGCTTTACGGGATTACCGTCGTTGGGCCATGCCGCCTTTTTCGGGCTCGCCGGGTACGGGGCGGCCATCGGTATCCAACGGTACGATCTGAATCCGTGGACGGCTGCGTTGCTCGGAATCGCGGTCTCGGTCGCGATAGCAGTCGCCTTCGCGCCATTGGCGGTGCGCATGCGCGGTCTCGCCTTTCTCACCATCATGCTCGCCTTTGGGCAAGTCTGGTGGGGGGTCGCCACCCGGGGCGGCGATTTCACCGGGGGCGAAAACGGTCTGCCCGGTATTCGACGGCCTTCCCTTGGATTGAGCTGGTGGGATCTGAAGACCACCGATGGGTATTTCTATTTCACGCTGCTCTGCACGGTCATCGTCTGCTTCCTGTTGGTCCGGATCGCGCGGAGCGCGTTCGGAGCCAGCCTGCTCGGTATTCGCGAAAACGAAACCCGCATGGCCACCATGGGCTATCACGTCGCCGCGCGCCGGGCGGCCGCATTTGCGATCGCGGCGGGGGCGGGCGCGGTCTTCGGGGTATTGAGCGCCTTCTTCAATGGCTATGTCGGACCAGGAACTCTCGACTGGCGGCTCTCGGCCCAGTTCCTGCTCTCCGTCGTCATCGGCGGTGCGGGTTCGCTTTGGGGTCCGTTCGTCGCGGGAGGCGGATTGCATATTCTCAAGACCTATATCACCGGTCAAACCCAATACTGGCCGATGATCCTCGGAGCGCTCTATGTGCTGGCGGTCGTTGCGCTGCCGGGTGGGATCGCCTCGTTGCCAACAGTGGTGCGTAACCAGCGAAACCGGCGCAAACCGGCTGTTCCCCCGTCCTCCGGAGCCCCGACCACGGCGGTGACCAAATGAGCGCGGCCGAACCCGTGGCGCTGTCGGTTCAGCAGTTGACGGTTCGCTTCGGTGGCATCGTTGCCCTGTCCGATGTCGATCTGACGGTGGCGCGGGGGAGTCGCCACGGTATCCTGGGCCCCAACGGCTCGGGCAAAACCACGTTGTTCAATTCGATTTCCGGACTCAATACCCCGGCGGCGGGCACGATCTCCCTCCTGGGGACGGATGTCACAGCCCGCCCGGCTCGGGAACGCGCGAGGATGGGGTTGTCCCGTACCTTCCAGATCACCTCGCTCTTTCCATCGCTGACCGTGCACGAGAATGTCGCCATGGCGACTCGTATGTCCGGTGGGGTATCGGGTAACTGGTGGAAATCCGCGCACGCGCACACGACCGCCACGACCGAAGCGAGCGCCATGCTCGACCAACTCCATATCAGCCATCTTGCACGGCGCACCGTGCGCTCGCTCGGCTATGGCGAGCAACGCCAGCTCGAACTTGCGATGGCGCTGGCGACCCGCCCCGCGGTCTTGCTGCTCGACGAGCCAACCGCTGGGCTCTCCAATGCCGAAACGGTCGCCCTGACCGATCTGGTGCGCGCGCTGCCGGCCGATCTGACGGTGTTGATCATCGAGCACGATTTGGGGGTTATCTTCGAGGTGACCGACCAGCTCACGGTACTCCAGAATGGCGTGATGATCGCCAACGGTCCATCGGGCCAGATCCGCGAGGACCCGATCGTCAAGGAGGTCTATCTTGGCCACTGATGCCCCCCTGCTGGCGATTTCCGATCTACACGTGTTCTACGGTATGAGCCATGTGCTGCATGGCGCGTCGCTCGCTATCCCGCAGGGGCACGTGACCGCGCTGGTGGGGCGCAACGGCGTCGGCAAAACGACGCTGGTGAATGCGATTGCTGGGCTGGTTCCCACGCAGAGCGGACGTATCGATCTCGGCGGCAAGGATCTGACCAAGCTCCCGGCCACCGCCCGGCGCGGTCTCGGGATTGGGCTGGCACCGCAGGGACGGCGCATCTTCCGAAATCTGACCGTCGATGAGCATCTCGCGCTCGCGCCCCGGTCTGCCGGAAATTCGTTCACCCGCGACTGGATCTACGAGACATTTCCCCGCCTGCGCGAACGCCGGACTTCGATGGCGAGCACCCTTTCCGGTGGCGAGCAATCGATGCTGGCCATCGGTCGCGCGCTGACCATCGATCCCCGCCTTCTCGTCATGGACGAACCCACCGAAGGGCTCGCGCCATTATTGGTCGAAACCGTGCGCCAGGTGATCGATCGTCTGCGGGAGCAACACCTCACCGTGCTGCTGGTCGAACAGAATCTTCATTTCGCGCTTTCGCTGGCCGATCGAGTCGCGGTCATGGACCGCGGTGCGATCGAGCATCTCTTCGGTCCGGGCGAGATTCCGGACGCGGCCACGCTGGGTGATCTCATCATTTCCGGCGCGGATCGCTCCGCATCATCGACCGATGACTGAGCGAGCGACCGGAAATGTCGCCGGGGTCGGGCGCGCTCCGCGCTGTTGCTGGGGAGCGCACTGGCGCATCGTTTCGATGCTGCTTCTGATGCTGGCGCTGTCGGTCATGCCGGCGACGGCCGCCGATCGCAATCCTGCTCGCTTCGATACCGACCCCGCCCGCTGCATGGCGGAACCGCGCACGCTGGCCGATCTGGAGCGCATCGTGGAGATGGCGACTCCTGGACCGTTGCCGGAACGGCCGGTGTCCGGCGCCGCGATCGAACTCGATTCCGTTATCGGAAAAACCGTAACCTCCACGATCGAAACGCTCTTTGCCTGTCTCAATGTCGGTGACCGCCTGCGAGCCTACGCTCTCTATACCGATGCCTATCTGGCCAGCATTCTGCAGCCCGGCGATCTGCCCACGGTCGCGACTCCCTGGCCAACTGACGGTGACGACTCCACTCGCATCATTGCTATCGAACTCCATGCGCTCGACGATGGCGGGGTGATCGCCAAGATCACCCTCGACCCGGCGCTCATCCCGGTTCACAAGATCTTCGAATTCATCCTCGTTCCGGTGGGGGACGCCTGGCGCATCGATCAGGTGATCGACGAGATCAATTTCTCGATTCCGTGATGGCGAAATCGCCTGGTCATCAGGATGAGGGAGCCCCGCCCGCCTGCTAACGGCGCACGCTGGTGGCCGGCTGGCGCCCGCTACGATCCACTTTCGATCTGGCTGCGGATGTACATGATGATACTGGCGAGCTGCTTGTCGGAGATGCGAACAGCGGAGATCGGTTGCTGGCCGGTATGGCCGGTCCCATTGCGGACCAGATCGAACACCGCCACATCGCTCATATCTGCGACCGGACTATCCGGTCCGGTGAGCGAGGGAGCGCTTCCGCTTCCGTCGGCGCGGTGACAGGTTACGCACTGGAACTGGAATTGCTGCAACCCCAGTTTTACGTCCCCTTCCGGAATGGAAATGGCCGCCGCCGCTGTCACTGGGGTTGCTCCCGCGGCAATGGCCGAAGCCGCAGCTTCGGCGGCTTTGGTTGCCTGGGCGATTTGCTCATCACTGAGGGTGGCGGTTGGTTTGATACCGAGCGCGTTGTTGATATCTTCTTCGCTGGCCCGGCCGCAGGCGACGGCGATGATGAGCACCGACAGCATCGTGACAAGCAGAATCGAACCACGTTTGCGCATTCAGAACCTACCTGCGTCCGGAGCGCCCGAACGTCGCCATGCCAGCATTTGCGTCGATGCCT
>JBIQLF010000016.1:0-40067 GCA_044464585.1 Thermomicrobia bacterium | reverse complement strand
ACTCAGGACTCAGGACTCAGGACTCAGGACTCAGGACTCGAAGAAGCATCGCCGGTCCAGCCGCGCACCCGTTCGACCGCTTTGCGCCATCGGCCGATCAGCTCCTCACGTCGGGACGCGGCCATGGCGGGTGCGAACACCCGATCTATGCGGGCATTCGCCCGCAGCTCATCCTTTCCCGACCAGAATCCGGACGCCAGCCCGGCGAGGTATGCCGCGCCGAGGGCGGTTGTTTCGAGCAGGGCCGGACGCACGACTTCGACGCCGATCAGGTCGGCGTGAAGCTGGAGCAGGCGGTCATTCGCGGCCGCACCGCCATCGACCTCGAGCGAGGTTACCGGCAATCCGGTTTCGGCGCGCATGAGGTCGACAAGCTCCATCGTCTGCAGCGCGATCCCCTCGATGGTCGCATGGGCCAAATGTCCCGCCGTCGTTCCCCGCTCGATACCGAAGATGCCTCCGCGCGCGGTCGGATCCCAATGCGGAGCGCCGAGTCCGACCAGAGCGGGCACGAAGACGACTCCACCAGAATCCGGTTCGGTCTCGAGCAACCGCTCGATATCCGCCGAGGTCTCGATGATGCCCAATCCATCCCGCAGCCATTGCACGGCAGAACCGGAAACGAACACCGATCCCTCGGACGCGTAGGTCAGCTCGCTGCCCATCTTCCAGCCAATAGTCGCGAGCAAACCGCGGTCGGAGATCGCCGGCGCGCCACCGGTGTTCATGAGCACGAATGAGCCGGTACCGATCGTGTTTTTCACGTCTCCCGGCTCGAAACAGAGTTGCCCGAAGAGCGCGGCATGCTGGTCTCCGGCAATACCGGTAATCGGCGCGCTTCCCGCGAACTCCCCCGCGGGGATATCCGCCGCCCAGCCGCTCGAATCGACAATCGACGGCAACAGGGCGCGTGGAATTCCGAGATCACCGAGCAGCTCGTCCGACCAGTCGAGCGCCCGAATATCGAAAAGCATCGTACGGGATGCATTGCTGATATCGGTGATGTGCCGTTCACCACGTGTGAGCTTGAAGATCAGCCAGCTATCGACCGTGCCGAAGAGCGCATCGCCCGCTTCGGCTCGCGCACGCAGCTCGGGCCGCTCATCGAGCAGCAACGCCAGCTTGGTCGCGGAAAAATAGGCGTCCGGTACGAGCCCAGTGATTTCATGTACGCGCTCCGCCATTCCGCGTTCCCGAATGGCCTCGACATAGGGAGCCGACTGGCGGCTCTGCCAGACGATCGCTGGCGCCAGTGGTTCCCCGGTGACCCGATCCCAAACGATCGTGGTCTCGCGTTGATTGGTGATGCCGACCCCCGAGACATCGTCGAGCGTGATCCGCGCTTGCGCCAGCACATCGAGCACGCAGCGCCGCACCGACTGCCAGATTTCGTTCGCATCGTGGTCGACCCAGCCGCTGGCCGGGTAGTGCTGCGTGATCGGCAATTGCGCCAGGGCGCGCATCGCTCCAGACTGGTCGAAGAGGATCGCCCGCGACGATGTCGTTCCCTGATCGATGGTCAGCATGTAGGGTTTGTTCTTCACGTCGCGGCTACCTCTTCCCTTCGACCGGGTATTGTTCGTGCCACAGATCGGCCGGTTCCCGCTGCCGGGAGCATAGTCAGGACAGCAACCGTTTCGTGACCACCTACCGTCGCATCGCCCTCATCGGTTTCAGTGGCACCGGAAAAACCACCACCAGCCGGATTCTCGCAGATCGTCTCGGTTGGGAGATCGTCGATCTCGATGTCGAGCTCGAAACGGAGTTCGGGAAGACGATTCCCGAGATTTTCGCGGACGACGGCGAACCGGTCTTTCGCGCCTCGGAACGGCAGCATCTGGCGCGGGCGCTGGCGCGAGATCAGGTGGTCGTTTCCACCGGGGGCGGCGCTCCCGCATTCGAGCAGGCATGGGCGCGCGATCTGCTCGGCAATCCGGAGACGCTGGTCATCAGTCTCGATGCACGGCCGGAAACGATCCATGCGCGGCTGGTCGCGCAGCAAATCCGGGAAGGCAACGCGGTAGCCCGGCCCATGCTGGTGGGTAACGATCCGGTCGGGCGGATCGCCACGTTGCGAGCGTCCCGGCTGGACTACTACGACCGGGCAGCAGTGACCTTTCCTGTCGATCGCCGGGCCGCGGACGATGTCGCCAGCATGATTCATTCGCTGCTCGGTCAGGAGGGCGATCCCACGCCATCGGTCCAGCTGGAGGCGTCATCGGGCTCCTCGGAAATCGCGATCGAGCCGGGCATCCGCCGGTTCGCGGGCGCATTCATTCGCGAGCGCTGGCCGAAAACCGAAACCGTCTGGATCGTATCCGACGAACATGTTGCGGCTGCGCACGGCGCCGAAATTTCGTCGGTGCTGGAGGCAAGCGGGTTGCGCGCGCGAATGCTGGTCATACCGCCCGGGGAATCGAGCAAGAGTCTGGCGGGCGCGGGGACGTTATTCGACCGAATGCTGGAAGATCGCATCGAGCGGAGCGATCTGGTGTTGGCCCTGGGCGGCGGCGTCGTCGGCGATCTGGCGGGGTTCGTGGCCGCGACCGTGCTGCGCGGGGTCGGCTTCGTGCAGATGCCGACATCGCTGCTGGCGATGGTCGATTCCAGCGTCGGCGGCAAAACGGGCATCAATCATCCGGCTGGCAAGAATCTCATCGGCGCGTTCTATCAGCCCCCCCTGGTGTTGATCGATCCCGACCTCCTGCAAACCCTGCCACCGCGGGAGCTGCGACAGGGGTGGGCGGAGGTGATCAAGCATTCGCTGATCCAACCATCGACGCCATACGGAGACGCGGCCGATCTGGAAGACTTCCTCATCCGCAACCACCGGCAATTGACTGGTCTGCGGAATCCAGCGATCACCTATGCCTTGCGGCGCAATGTCGAACTGAAGAGCCGCGTCGTCGAAGCGGACGAACGCGAAAGCGGCATACGCGCGTATCTCAATTTCGGGCATACCGCCGGACATGCGATCGAGGCAAGCGACTATCGCCATATGCATGGCGAGGCGATCTCGATCGGGATGCATGCAGCCAGCAGGCTCTCGGCACTCGAAGGCCGCGTCTCGCAGGAACGGGTCGAATCGGTCGTCGAATTGCTCGAACGCTACGATCTGCCGGTGCGGGGAGCGTTCGATCCAGACCGTGTCATCGAGCTGATCGGCAGCGACAAAAAGCGCATCGGCGGCCGCACCAGCTGGGTGTTGCTCGAACCGAATGGCGGTGTTTCCGTCTCGCGGGATGTCGCCCCGGACCACGTCGTCGCCAGCATCGCAGGGGTTCACGAGCACGACAATCGACCGACGAAATCCGGGATTCCGGCCGGGCGCGCATCGCGCCATCGTTGACGCTATCGCCTTCCCAAACCATAATGTCTGGGATTCGACGTTGTGCCAACCGAAAAAACGTGCCTCTCCACGAGCGACGGGCAACCGCTGCATACCCCGAGGCATCTGGGCCATCGTCAGGATCGTCCGACACTGGAGTGCTTCCCGCACTACGTTTGGAACGAGGTGAACGCGCATGTCAGAAACCCGGATTTCCGATCTCGCCGCTCGTATGCACCGTGCCGAATGGTCCCGCCGCGATCTCATCAAGAACGCAGGCGTGGCGGGCGTTTCGGCAACTGCTCTTTCGACCTTCCTGACTGGCCGCGCCATCGCGGCGCCGGGCGCGTCGCTTCCCCGCTATCACGTCGAGCTGATCGATTCGAAGACGCTCGTCGTGACCGATGCGCTTTCGGGTTCGTATTGGCTGGGACTCGATCCCGCGTGGTACTACGAAATCAATCCGACGATGGCCATGTTCGCCATCTACGATCAACTCTATGCCGGGCCGGACGGTTCGAATCCGACCGACATCCAGCCACTGCTGGCCGATGGCATGCCGGCGCTCAGCGACGACCTGCTGACCGCCACCATCAAGCTCAGGCAGGGCATCAAATTCCAGCGGACTGGCAACGAGATGACCGCCGATGATGTGATCTTCTCGTTCAATCGGCTGGCCGCGACCTACGCGCAATCGTCCTTCCTGGCCACGGACTATTGGACCGACATCCAGAAGGTCGACGATTACACGATTCAGCTGACCCTGCCAGCCCCGAACTCCGGTCTCGCCGCGGTGCTCGCATCGATTCCGCTTTCCATCACCGACAGTACGCAGGTGGCCGAATGGGGCGGCACCACCGACCGGCCCGATTTCACCGACACGACGACCGACGACGAAAAAGCGAACAACACCAGCATCCTCGCCAACAAGGACGCGCAAGCCAGAATCAACGAACAGGGAGCCGGCACCGGTCCATTCATGGTCGATCAGTGGGACACCAACAGCTCGGTGATTCTGATCGCCAACCCGGATTTCTGGGGCGAAGCGCCGAAGGTGGAACAGATCATCTTCACCAACATCACCGAAGCGAACGCGCAACTCCAGGCGGTTGAAACGGGCGATGCCGATATCGCCTATTCACTCAATCCCGACAGCCTCGCGTCGATCGAATCGAATCCCGATCTGCAGATCATCCAGGGGGCGTCGCTGTCGATCCAGTATCTGGCGATGAATCTCGACGAGGAGTTCGGCGGTCCGGTTGCCAATCCGCAGGTGCGGCAGGCGTTTGCCTATGCGATCGATTATGACTCGATCATCAACAACATCCTGCTGGGTGGCGCGGTGCGACCGGCCCTGCCGATTCCCATCCCCTTCCCCGGTTCCGAGGCCATGCTGGAAAAGGCGTATACCTACGATCCGGCCAAAGCGCAGGAACTCTGGGACGCCTCGGGCGTGGGCGATCAGGAAATCGAAATCACCTATGACTCCGATGCGCCCGGTGAAGGCGGCGTCAATCTCGAAACCCTCGCCACCGCGGTCAAGGCGAATCTGGAAGCGATCGACGGTCTCACGATCAAGCTCAGCCCAATGCCCGGCAACGAGCGAATCGGCAAGTACCGCGCGCGCGATTTCCAGGCGACGATTTCCCCGTGGTCGCCCGACTATCCGGATGTCGATACGTTCGCGACGCCGTTCTTCCAGTCGAACACGGCGGCGGCCCAACGGGTCAGCTATTCCAACCCGGAGGTGGACAAGCTCCTGCGCCAGGGGCTGGAGGAAACCGATCCGGATAAGCGCGCCGAGATCTATCTGCATATCCAGGAGCTGGTTCTGCCCGACATTCCCTATATCGTGCTCTACCAGGCGGTCTACCGAAAACCGGCTCGCACGAGCGTGCAGGGGGTGACGGTGCATCCGATCTACATGATGAATCTGCGCGACGCCAGCAAGACCGAGTAGGTCGGCCGGCTCGCACGCGGGTTCACAAGGACTGGATCGCGGGACGGGCAACAGCACGTGTTGCCCGTCCTTCTCAGACGGTGAACAGCGGTGAGGAACTCCGCATATGGGTCTCTGGGGATATATCGTCGTTCGGTTCATGCAGGCGCTGGTCGTTCTTTTTTTCGTCAGTATCGCGACCTTCCTGCTCATGCACATGGTGCCCGGGGATCCGGTAAACGCGATCATCGGCGAACGACAGGCCGACCGACCCGAGGTGCGGGCCGCGATCGAGTCGCAATATGGTCTCGACAAACCGCTTCCGCTCCAATACGTGTATTACGTCAACAATCTGCTCCATGGTGATATGGGCACCACCATCACCGACCGCAAGGACGTGCGCCAGCAGCTCAGTCTGGTGGTTCCAGCGACGATGGAGCTGGCATTCGCGGCAATGGTGTTCGCAATCACGATCGGGGTGCCGCTCGGGATCGTGGCGGCGGTCAAACAAGGCAAATGGCCGGATCATATCGCCCGTTTCGTTTCCCTGCTGGGGACATCCATGCCGGTGTTCTGGCTGGGGCTGCTGCTCGCCTATCTGCTGACCTACAAATTCCAGATCCTGCCCCGATCGGGGCAGCTCGATGTGGGGATGCGCCGCCCGCCCCAGGTCACCGGGTTCATTTCGATCGACGCCTTGCTGGCGGGGCAGACCGATGTGTTCTGGAGTCTGATTCGGCACATCATCCTTCCGGCGATCGTGCTGGGAGCTTTCGCCATGGGAATCATCTCGCGCATGTTGCGTTCGTCGCTGGTGGCCGCGCTCGGGGACGATTATGTCCGCACCGCGCGGGCCAAGGGGGTAAGTGAATACCAGGTCGTGCGCCGCCATGCCCTGCGCAATGCGCTCATTCCAACCGTCACGGTCATCGGTCTCATGTTCGCCAGCCTCCTGGCCGGGGCAGTGCTCACCGAGACGATCTTTTCCTGGCCGGGGCTCGGGCAGTTTGCCGTGCGAATGGCGCTCAAGCTGGACTATCCGGGTCTCATCGGCGTCACGCTGGTGGTGGCGATCGTCTATATCATCGTGAACTTCTTCGTCGATATTCTCTACGGCATCCTCGATCCCCGGATCAGGATCGGTTGAAAGCGCTGAGATGGCTTCGGTAACGTCGGCGCTCGCGACCACCACCATGGCCGAATTGGGGACGATGCCCAAACGCCGGTCGCAGCTCGGTATGGTGGCGCGCGCGCTTTCCCAGGAACCGATCGCGCTCGCCGGGCTCTTCATCGTGATCGGCTGGCTGGCGCTGGCATTGCTTGCGCCGGTGTTGCCGCTGGAAGATCCCAATCTCGTTCAGCTCGACCGCAAACTGCAGGCGCCGTCCTGGAGTCATCCGTTCGGCACCGACGATGTCGGACGCGATCTGGTCAGCCGCGTGATCTATGCCGCGCGCGTTTCGGTTCCGGCGGGCATGCTGGTCGTGCTGGTGACCCTGATCATCGGTTGCACGATCGGGGCAATCGCCGGATTCACCGGAGGCAAGATCGACAGTTTCATCATGCGCATCTGCGATGCGGTGCTGTCGTTTCCCTCGATCATCCTGGCCATGGCCATTGCGGCGGCGCGTGGCGGCCCGGGACTCTCCAATGCCATGATCGCGATCATTCTGGTCCTCTGGCCAGAATACGCCCGGCTCATGCGCGGGCAGGTGTTGACCCTCAAGGAAAACGAATTCGTCACCGCGGCCAGATCGCTGGGCGTCAGCGACAAACGCGTGCTGTTCCGGCATATCCTGCCCAGCACCGATGCGCCGATCGTGGTCAAGGCCACGCTCGATGTCGGCGCGGCAATCGTGCTGACGGCTGGTTTGAGCTTCATCGGCATCGGCGCGGTGCCACCAACCGCCGAATGGGGCGCCATGATCAATCAGGGGGCGAAAGTCGGTTTGCAATATTGGTGGTATTCGGCGTTTCCCGGACTGGCGATCCTTTCGGTGGTGATGGGGTTGAATTTCTTTGGCGATGGATTACGCGACGCGCTCGATCCGCGGCGGCGACGCCGGTGAGCGAACCATCGACCGAGCGCGTCGCGGCGTTCATCGCCGCGCACGGTCTCGATGCCGAAATCATCGCCACCCCGGACGGGGCGCCCACGGTCGAATTGGCCGCGGCCGCGCTCGGTGTGGATGTCGATCAGATCATCAAGACACTGGTCTTCGTGGACTCGCGCGATCGTCTGGTCATCGCAATCGCCCGCGGAACCGGGCGGGTCGACCGGGTGCGGCTGGCCGACTACGCCGGCTGCGGAAAATTAAAACTGGCGCCCGCCGCTCTGGTGCTCGAATCGACCGGCTACCCACCCGGCGGGGTGGCTCCAGTCGACCTCCCCAGCGAGGCCATCGTCATCGTCGACGAACAGGTACTCGCCCAGCCGGTCGTCTATGGCGGTTCCGGCACCGATCTCCATATGATGCGCATCCGCTCCGAGGACATCGTCCGCCTGAACAACGCAGCGATTGCCGATATCCTGCAACCGCTCGCTCCCTGAATCCCCTTCGAAAGAGGTTCCCATCTCCGGACCCAGAACTCCGAGCTCCGGACTCGTCCGTGCGTCATACTTACCGGCTGATCGGGGCGCGACCGACCGTGCCCACCTGGACGGAGAATTCACCAACGTGACGACCAAACTCGTAATCATCGGCTTGCCCGGTTCCGGCAAGTCGACGGTCTTCAATGCCCTGTCGCGGTCGACCGCGGAAACCGGTTTCGGCGGGGACGACGAACCGAATCTGGCCACCGTCAAGGTTCCGGATGAACGGCTCGACCGCCTCACTGACATGTTCCAACCGCAACGCAAGGTGCCGGCCGATGTGCAATATCTCGATGTGCGCGGTATCGACAAGGGCGTGTCGGAACAGGGTATGAGCGGCCAGTTGCTCGGCCATCTGAGCCAGGGCGACGCGCTGGTGCTGGTCGTGCGCGCGTTCGAGGATGAAGCCATTCCGCACCCCGAGGGCGCGGTCGACCCAGCTCGCGATATCGAAACGATGAACCTGGAACTCGCCTTTTCCGACTTGTCCATCGTCGACAAACGCCTGCAGCGAGTGATCCAGCAACTTCCCAAGATGAAAGGGGCGGAACGGGAAGCCTACGAGCGCGAACAGAAGCTCATGGAGCGGCTCAAGGAAACCCTCGAAGCCGAAACGCCGTTGCGCGAAATCGTCGACGATCTGGACGAGGAGGATCGCAAAGTCCTGCGCGGATTCGGATTATTGACGATCAAGCCATTGCTGATCCTGGTCAATCTGGGCGAATCGCAACTCGGAGCAACCGGCGAGCATCTGATCGAGGGTCTGCGCGCCCGGTTCGCAGCGCCCGGGGTGGCGGTCGATGGGCTGGCTGGCAAGATCGAAATGGAAATCGGCCAGCTGGAACCGGACGATGCCGCGGTGTTCCTCGAAGATCTCGGTATCGAGGAAACCAGCCGCGACCGGATCATCCGGGTGTCGTTCGAGCTGCTCGGCTTGATACCGTTCCTGACGGTCGGTCCCGACGAATGCCGGGCATGGACGATCCGCCGGGGCACACCGGCGGTCGAAGCCGCCGGAGCGATCCACAGCGACATCCAGCGCGGATTCATTCGCGCCGAGGTCGTTTCCTATGACGATCTGATCGAGGCCGGCAGTCTGGCCGAAACGAAAAAACGCGGCACCTTTCGCCGCGAGGGCAAAACCTATGTCGTCCAGGACGGCGACGTGATCAATTTCCTGTTCAATGTCTAGGGATGATGCGAAATGGGTGAGCACGACATGGACGAATATCTGACGATCGAGCTGCAATCGCGGGATGCGGTCATCGACCGGTTGATCGTGCTGCGCACGCTGGTGGAACGGTCGCTTCTGGAAGCGGTGGCCGCGGAAGAAGGCGTCACCGAGGACATCCAGGAGCGCCGGTTCGATCTCCTGGCGGAGCTGCTGGCATCGCGCGCGGCCAATGCGGTCACGCCGGACGAGCTGGCGATTCTGCAAACGCCCGTCGCCCGCATTCCCGAAGAAGATGAAGCGGCGGTCATTCTCGCCGCCGAGGCGTTCGGCGCGATCGGCAAGGCCTGCGGTCTCATCCGCGATCTGCCCCTTCCGCCCGATCCGGTCGGATCGAGCGAAGCGATCCTCGAACGAATCCTCCAGATGACGCCGGAGGAGATCGAAGAACGGGTGGCGCTGCCGGAAGACGAAGCTGCCGCGGACATGCTCGAAGTCATCGAAGTCATCCATTGGCGCACCGATGTGGAATTCGGCGCGCGCTTGAATGGCGGCGAGCTTACGGACGAGGAAAAAGAATCGATCGAGGCCGTCGGGGGGGAGGCCAAAGCATCCGGCCTGATCCCGGTCTATCCGAGCGGCGATCTGAAACTGGGCGCCAAGCCGATTCGCAAATGGACCGATGAAGAGGTCGAAACATTCTATATCGTCTCGCTGCAACAGCGGATGGCGATCGAATGGCTTTGCAACACCGGTCAGGAATGGGTCGTCATCTCCGACGAAGACGAGTGAGCATCGAACCCGGAACGGGCATTCGCAACGAATGCCCGAATGCGCTCGGGCGATTTCACCCCGTCGACCTCGACGCCGCTGCTGACATCGACTCCGGCTGGCCGGACACGCGCGATGGCATCGCTCACATTGCCGGGATGTAGACCGCCGGCCAACACGACCGGAAACGAGCGTGCAAGCCGGGCCGCGAGATCCCAATCGGCCAGTGTGCCGGTACCGCCGGATTCTCCGGGGTGGTACGAGTCGATCAGGAATCGCACCGGCGGATTCGGAGTATTCGCCACCCGTTCCAAATCACGCGCGACCGCGTCGTAGTCCGCGCCGGGTTCGGTGCGGCGCACCAGCATATAGGGCA
This sequence comes from Thermomicrobia bacterium, assembly GCA_044464585.1. GTDB lineage: Bacteria > Chloroflexota > Chloroflexia > Thermomicrobiales > UBA6265 > JAMLHN01. The sequence continues at coordinate 29,889 of JBIQLF010000016.1, read as the reverse complement.
GCGCGATCGCGCGCAGATCGCGTTCATCCTGGCGCCAATGCACCTGCAGCAGTTCGATTCCTGCCGCCTTGGCGGTTTGGTTCATGTCCGCGACCGATTCATGTACGAAGAGCCCGACCGGACGCGCCGATCCGGTCAGCGCCGACACGATCGGGCGCACCAAATCCGCCGTCACCTGTCGTTTCGACGGTGCAAAGACGAACCCGATGAAATCGGCCCCCGCATCGGAGGCGGCTTGCGCATGTTCCAGGGTGCGCAGGCCGCAGATCTTGACGACTGGTCGCTGCAACAGAACGCTCATGCGCGCTGGCCACGCTCAGCGGAAATCTTGATCGCTTCGATGGCGGCAGCCCGGTCCGGTGCAACGATCAGCGATTCTCCGACCAGCACCGCGTCCATACCGGCTGCCCGCATCCGGCTGGCATCGTCGGTGGTGAAGATACCGCTCTCACCGACGAGCGTGATCTCCTCCGGAACCATCTTCGCCAGTCGCTCGGCTACCCCGAGATCGACCGAAAAGGTCTTGAGATCGCGATTGTTGATCCCGATCAGGGTGGCACCCGCCTTCAGGGCGCGCTCCATCTCGGATTCGTTGTGGACCTCGACCAGCGTTTCCAGCTCGAACGAACCAGCGCCCTGCATCAATTCGACGAGCATCTCGTCGGACAGAGCGGCAACGATCAGCAACACCGCATCGGCGCCCCATGCGCGCGATTCGAGGAGCTGATAGGGGTCGATGGTGAAATCCTTGCGCAAAACCGGGCTTCGCGGTTCCCAGGCATGCGCAACATCGGATGCATTGATCAGATCGTCGATCGACCCTTGAAAATACGGTTCATCGGTGAGCACGGAGATTGCATTGGCGCCTCCGCGCAGATACTCCAGGGTGACATCGAGCACATCGAACTCGACCGGGAAGCGCCCCTTCGACGGCGATGCGCGTTTGATCTCGGAAATGAGACTCAACCCGGTCGATTCTCCCAGGGCCGAACGCAAGCTGACCGTTTCTCCCCGCCGGGCCGCAATATGCGCGAGCCGGTGGGTCGGGATGAACTTCTTCCGGAGGGCATTGGTCTCGGCCGTGCTGGCGATGATCTTGTCGAGAATGGTTCCGGTCTCGACTGTGCCGGTCGTGGTCGAGGACATCAGGCGGCAACTCCGCGAACCGGCTGCCGATTCGAGGCCGCCACCATCAGCTCGACCGCGGCCGCGGCCGCGCCCGATTCCAATGATTCGATGGCCAGGACGATTCCCTCGGCAATGGAATCGGCGCGACCGGCGGCATAGATGCCAGCGCCGGCATTGAGCACCACGACATCGCGATATGCACCGGGTACGCCATCGAGCACGGACCGGGTGATCTCGGCATTGCGAGTCGCATTGCCCCCGAGCACGGCCGATGCGGGAGCGCGAGCGAGCCCATAGTCGGCTGCGTCCACCTCATATTGCCGCACTCCGCGGGCGCGATCGTATTCGGTGACGTGCGAGGGACCGCCCAAACCGAATTCATCGAACCCTTCGGATGAATGCACGATCAACACGCGCTCGCTTTCGAGGCGGTCCTGCGCCGAGGCGAGCACGCCCGAGATCGAAGCGTCGCCGACACCGATCAATTGCCGTTTGACCTTGGCCGGGTTCACCATCGGTCCCAGAATATTGAATACCGTGCGAATTCCGATCTCGCGGCGCACCGGTCCGGCATGGCGAAATCCGGGGTGGTATGCCGGGGCGAACATGAACCCGATGCCGGCTTCGTCGATGACCGCCGCGACATGATCGGGTTCCAGCTCGATGGCGACCCCGAGCGCCTCCAGCAGATCGGCCGATCCGCAGGCGCTGGTGATCGAGCGGTTGCCATGCTTGGCGACTTTGATGCCGGTTCCCGCGATCACGAAGGCAGCGGTGGTCGAGATATTGAAGGTTCCCGAATGGTCGCCCCCGGTGCCGCAGGTATCGATGGCGACGATATCGGGCGCGAGCTCGACATGGCGGGCATGTTCCCGCATGGCGCTGGCGAATCCGGCGATCTCATCGACCGTCTCCCCGCGCAAGCGAAGCGCGGTCAGCAGCGAACCGATCTGAGCCGGCGTCGCTTCTCCAGACATGATCTGATCCATCGCCGCCCCCGCTTCTTCGAAGCTGAGCGATGCACCGCCAACGACTTTGGATATGGCGTGCCTGATGGCGAAATCGTTGTTTTCGGTCATCATGAATCCTCTCAGTAACCGATGAGCGCCGATTGCGCGGGGACGGACGGTGTTTTGCCCGTGATCGAAAGGAAGTTGCCGAGGAGCTGCTTGCCTGCCGGCGTCAGAATCGATTCCGGATGAAATTGGACACCGTAGATCGGATAGTCGCGATGTTGCAGTCCCATGATGATGCCGTCATCGGTTTCAGCGGTGATCTCCAGATGGGCGGGTAGACGCTCCCGGTCGACGATCAGCGAGTGATAGCGAGTGGCGACGAACGGATTCGGCATCCCCTCGAAAATCCCTTTTCCCCCGTGGTGGATGAACGACGTCTTGCCGTGCATCAATTGCGGCGCGCGCACAACCGCGCCGCCGAACGCCTCCCCCAACGACTGATGTCCGAGGCACACTCCGAGCACCGGGGCCTTGCCGGCCATGTGCTCGATGATGCCGATGGAGATGCCGGCTTCCCGGGGGGTACACGGTCCGGGCGAAACGACGACACCTTCCAGATCGCGGCCCAGCGCATCGACCTCATCGAGGGTGATCCGGTCGTTGCGGCGCACCATGACTTCGGCGCCGAGCTCCGACAGGAATTGATAGAGATTGAAGGTGAACGAGTCGTAATTGTCGATCAACAGGATCATGAGAGGGACTCCGCGGACGTGGCGGCGAACGCGCGCTCGTCCGATTCGATACGTTCCGCCAGCTCGATCGCCCGGATCAAGGCGCCCATTTTGTGAAAGCTCTCGGCATATTCGCCTTCGGGCGTGCTGTCGGCCACGATGCCACCGCCCGCCTGCATCGAGGCAATCCCGTCTTTGACGACGAGCGTTCTGAGGGCGATGCAGGTATCCATGCCCCCGGAAAAATCGATATACCCGACCGCGCCGGAATAGGGTCCGCGCCGGTCGATCTCCTGCTCGGCGATGATCTCCATCGCGCGCACTTTCGGGGCGCCGGAAACGGTGCCCGCCGGAAAACAGGCGCGGAGTGCATCGAAGGCGGTCATGTCGGGTCGCAGATCGCCTTCGACATGGGTGACGATGTGCATCACATGGGAATACCGGTCGATCGCCATGAAACGGGGCACCCGCACCGTACCCGGCACGGAGACCCGGCCGATATCGTTGCGCCCGAGATCGACTAGCATCACATGCTCGGCTCGTTCCTTTTCGTCGTTGATGAGCTCTTCGGCCAGGGCGGCATCGGCTTCGGGCGTCGCTCCACGGGGGCGCGTTCCGGCGATCGGATGGTTGGTCACCACGCCAGCATCCACCCGCACCAGCAATTCGGGCGACGCGCCAACGATCTGGTAATCGTTGAAATCGAGATAGAACATATAGGGAGACGGGTTGACCGCCCGCAGCGCCCGGTAGATGGTGAACGGATGCACCGGCGTTTCGACATCGACCCGCTGCGAAAGCACCACCTGGAAGATGTCGCCGGCGGCGATATATTCGCGAGCCGAATCGACGAACTGGTGATAGCGCTCGATCGGCGTATTCGATTGCATCCGTTCGTCGAGCGCCGTGGCAACCGGTTCCGTTCCGGCCGGCATCTCGCCGAGGGGCGCCCGCAACCGGCCGATCATTTCTTCGATGCGCCGTTCCGCCTCGGCATAGGCATCGGCAATCGATCGATTGTCGGCCAGATCGAGATGGCTGACGACCTTGACGGTGCGCTCCAGATTGTCGAAAACGACCATCCCGTTCACGAGCAGGAAGCGTCCGGTCGGAAAACCGCGTCCCTCGCCTTTTGCCGCGGGAACGCGCGGTTCGAACGCCCGGATCGATTCGTAGGAGAGGAATCCGACCGCACCGCCGAGAAAGCTGGGCAGTGGGAGATTCGCCATCCGCGCCGAGTCGTACCAGGCCAGCTCGGAGCTCAGGAAGGTCAGCGGGTCGGTGTAGCGTTCCTTGCGAATCGAATCGGCGGAGACGACGGTCGCTTCGCCCTCGTCGAGGGTGATATCGAGAAACGGCTCGGAACCGATGAACGAATACCGCGCGATCCGCTGTCCCCCCTCGACGCTTTCCAGCAGGAAGGCGGGGGTGTCCCGTCGAATCTTGAGGAAGGCAGATACCGGCGTTTCGGTGTCGGCCATTACCTCACGGAAGATCGGGACATAGCGCGGGCGTTTGGGCAAGCTGGAAAGCCACGACTCGATTTCGTCCAGGGACGGCGTGATGCTGCCGCGCGTTCGCGTTTTCGATGCCGGTGCGACTGTGCTCTGAACCATCGTCTTCTCCCAGGTGATTGCCGGACAAAACAAAAAACCCCCGTCCCACAGAGGGACGGAGGTGCGATTGCACGTCCGCGGTACCACCCAACGTTGGAGGCATTCGCCTCCCACTCGACATGTACGGGCTGGACCATCCAGCCGATACACCGCTCCCGATAACGGCGGAGACACCGGCGATGTCTACTCGATGACCGGAGTCATCTTTGGGATCGCGGCTCCAGGATCCATTCCGCGCCCGATTCGCGCCAGGCTCACACCCTCCCCGGCTCGCTTTGCGTTTCGTCCATGGCGCGTACTCGCTCCTTTCGAAGCCATACGCTCTTCGACTGGGTGCAATGGTGCAGGGCGGAACGGCAAATGTCAAGTGGGTGGAGGGAGGGGCAATGGCGAATGTGAGTCGAGGCAAAAGGCAAGAGGCAATAGGCAAAAGTGGGTGGGTCTGGTGGGTGTCAGGAAAATGAGACTGTCGGCGAACCGATATCGCCTCATGCGCTACTCACTTTTGCCTTTTGCCTCGACCCACTTTTGTCCTTTGGTTCTTCCCTCTTGCCTCGACTCACTTTTGCCTATTGCCTCTTGCCTTTTGCCTCGACTCACATTTACCTTTTGCCTCTTGCCTCTTGCCTCCACCCGCTTTTGCCGCTCGCCCATCCTGCTACTCTTCGTCCCGAGTACGATGTCAGAATCGCAACAGACTACCGGGGACAGCAATGGATCGAACACGGGTCGGCATCGACATTGGCGGTACCTTCACCGACTTTCTGCTTTTCGATGGCGAAACCGGCAGCTTCTCGATTGCGAAAACCCTGACCACCCCGGATGAGCCCGCGCATGCGGTGGCAACCGGGTTGGCGCAGCTTTCGGAGCAGACCGGTATTCCCGTCGAGCAGGTCGATCAGATCGTTCATGGCACGACACTGGTCACCAACGCGCTGATCGAGCGCAAGGGCGCGGTGACAGCGCTGATCACCACCAAGGGGTTCCGCGATGCGTTGGAGATCGCCCGCGAGCATCGCTACGATCTCTACGATCTCTTTCTGGAGCATCCGGCCCCGCTTGCGCCGCGCTATCTGCGGCTGGAGATGAGCGAACGCATCCTGAGCGATGGGTCGGTGGCAACACCGATCGATCTGGACGAGCTTCCCGCTCTGATCGAGACGATCCGTTCCGAAGGCGCCACAGCCGTAGCGGTCTCGTTTCTGCACAGTTATCAGAATCCGGTCCACGAACGACAGGTGCATGAACGGCTGCTCGAATTGGCTCCGGAGCTGACCTTTTCGATCTCCTCCGATGTTGCGCCCGAGATTCGGGAATACGAGCGCACCAGCACGACCGTGGCCAATGTCTATGTCCGGCCGCTCGCCAGGCGCTATATCGCCGGTTTGCTCGAAACGCTTTCGGATATCGGGTTCGATGGCTCGCTTTTCATCATGCTCTCGTCCGGTGGTCTCTCTTCGCCGGAGGCGGCCGCGCGTTATCCGATCCGGCTGGTCGAATCCGGACCAGCCGCGGGCGCGCTGGCCGCCGCGCATATCGGCAAACTGAGCGGTCGGGAACGATTGCTCGCATTCGATATGGGCGGCACCACCGCCAAGGCATGTCTGGTCGGACAGCAGGGTCTGACCTTCAGCGACGAATTCGAAGTCAGTCGGGTGTATCGCTTCAAGAAGGGAAGTGGACTCCCGGTCAGCGTGCCGGTGATCGAGCTGATCGAAATCGGCTCCGGCGGCGGCAGTATCGCGCGGGTGGATTCGCTCGGATTGCTCAAGGTTGGACCCGACAGCGCGGGAGCCATGCCAGGACCGGCCTGTTACGACCGCGGAGGCAGCCAACCGACCGTGACCGATGCCGATCTGGTGCTCGGTTATCTGGATCCAGCGCATTTTCTCGGCGGCAAGATGCCTTTGGACGTGGAGAAGGCAGAGCGAGCGATTACCACGGTCGCCGAACCGCTGGGGCTTTCGATCACCGAAGCGGCGTGGGGTATTCATCAGGTCGTCAACGAGCAGATGGCGGGCGCCGCCCGGATTCATGCGATCGAACGCGGGGAGGATGCCCGCACGTTTCCGCTCTTCGCATTCGGCGGCGCGGGTCCGGTCCACGCCTACGGCGTCGCCAGCATTCTGCGGTCGCCGGAGGTCATCGTTCCCTTCGGCGCCGGAGTCGCCAGCACGATTGGGTTCCTGGTTGCGCCGATTTCGTTCGATTTCGTGCGCACGTTCGTCGGGAGGCTGGATGCACTCGACTGGAAGGATGTCTCCAATCGTTTCGATGAGATGATCCACGAGGGCCGCGCGATGCTGACGAGCGCCGGCACGGCCGAAGACCAGATCAGCTATCAAAAGTTCGCGGAACTTCGTTATGTCGGACAGGGACATCAGATCAAGGTGCGCATTCCCGATGGGCCCCTCGATCAAACGATGGCCGCCCGACTGCTGGATGTCTTCGAGGCCGACTACAAGCGCATCTACGGGCGCACCGCCAGCGGCAATCCGGTCGAAGCGATCAACTGGCGATTGGTTGCGGCGGCGCCATCGCCCGATTTGCCGCTCGACAATCTCTCCTCGGGCGCATCGGTCGACCCCTCCCAAGCGTTCAAAGGGACACGCAGGGCGTTCGTGCTCGAAGCGGGGGAGTTCCAGGATGTACCGGTCTACGATCGCTATGCGCTCGATTCCGGCTTTGTCGCGACCGGGCCGGCGATCATCGAGGAGAACGAATCGACCATCGTCATCGGTCGAGGCGCGGAAATCACGATCGACCGATTCTCCAATGTGATCATTCGGATGCCAGGCGGCCTGACCGAACCCGCCAAATCATGAGTCAGCCCTGACAATTCGAGTACCCGTCGGTTTCCATACGCCGTGTGCGCCGGTTGCGACCAGCGAACCGAGCGCGTAGGATTCCGGACAGAAGCGAACAACGAGCGGGAATTCGCTCCGAAACAGAATCGATCATCTCGAGGCGAGGGGGGTGGCAATGGATGTACGGCGCCGGCTGGGCCGGTTCGGTTCACTATCGATCGTTCTCGTGCTCGGTCTCGTGGTGTTGGCGGCTTGTGGACGTGAAGAAGGCGCCAAGCCGACCGCGACTTCCACCTCGGTGAGCAACGCTGGTACGATCGCGGCCAGCTCGGGCACGGTGGAATCGGCAGCATCGGAACCGGGCGCGGAGGGAACGGTCGAAAGCCAGGCGACCGCAGCGGGAACCGAAGGCACGGCCGAGACCGCGGCGACCGAAGCGGTCACCGCGGCAACAGCCGAAATCCAGGAATCCCCGGTCACCGCCGCAGGCACGGTCGAAGCGGCAACGTCGCCCGTGGCAGCCGAGCCGGGCGGCACCGTGGAGGCCGTCGAAGCCGAGATCGCGAGTCCATCGGCTGGCGTGGCCACTGTGAGCACACCGGAAGCGGCAAGCCCGGCCAGCGGTATTGCCGAAGCAATGGAAACCCAGGCGGCCAGTCCCGTCGCGAGCCCGATCGCATCGATCGAACCAGAAATAGCCACGCCTGTTGGCGAACTGGAGGTCGTGGGCACGCCAGCCAGCGTCGAGGGACTGGCCGGCTCGCCCGAGAGCACCGTGGCCACAACCGCAACCGAGCAACCGGGGGTCGTCAGCCAGATTCAGGGTTCCGCCGAAGCTGGCGCCACCGAGATTGCGGAAACGGTCGCTGGAGCCGCGGGCACCGTCGAGGCGCTTGCAACAACGGGTACCGGCGCGATCGAAGGTTCGGCCGAGGCGGTCTCGACCAGGGGCGCGGAAATCGCCGCGCATGCCGAAGGCTCGGCGCAAGCGGGCGCGACCGAAGTGCGCGGCGCCATCGAAGGCACAGCCGAAGCGATCGCGACCACAGTCCGCGGGACCGTCGAGAGCCGAGTCGGAGCAGCGGAGACACGGGTGGCAGATGCCGTGAGCACGACCAAGGCCGGCGCCGGAGAAAAGGTCGAAGCCGCGCAAACATCCGTCAGCGAAACTGTTGCGTCCGTGCAAGCGGGCGCAGGCGAGAAGGTCGAGGCGGCGCAGACGGCGGTGAGCGGGGCCGCGGGCACCGTGCGCGCGGAAACCGGCGAGAAGGTGGAATCGGCACAAACCGCGGTCAGCGGGGCAGCCTCCACAGCGCAGGCCGGGGCAGGCGAGCAGATCGAGGCGGCCGGCACGAAGGTGGGCGAAGTGACGGGCATCATCGCTGGCAGCGAGGCGGCCACCGAGACGGTCGAGCCATTGCCAACGGCAACGCTGGAGCCCACGGAAACACTCGAACCGTCCCCAACCGAGACGCTGGAGCCATCGCCAACCGAAACGGCGGAACCGTCCCCGACAAATACCCTGGAGCCGTCCCCAACAGAAACCCTGGAGCCGTCGCCGACCGACACAGTCGAGCCATCTCCGACGGAAACATTGGAACCCTCGCCAACCAACACGCTCGAACCGTCAGCGACGAACACAACCGCACCGTCCCCGACTGAGACGCTGGAGCCGTCGCCGACAGAAACACTGGAGCCGTCGCCCACCGAGACGCTCGAACCGTCCCCGACCGCGACCACTGTGCCGTCGCCGACGGCAACGCTCGAACCGTCGCCGACCGAAACTGTCGAGCCTTCGGCAACAGCCATTCCAACCGAGACGGCTGTGCCGGTCGTGGTGGAAGCCTCGCCTTCGGCCGAGGGGCTCTTCGGCCAGCCGTCCGCGTCGCCGGAAGCATCTCCAGTCGCGACCGAAGCATCCGTCGAGATCGGTTCTCCGGTCGGTTTGCCGACCTGCATGCCGGCAGCGAGTCCGGGCGCGGGCACCCCGTCTCCGGTGGCTTCAGGCACGCCATCGGCCACCGGGCTCTTCGGTCAGCCGGGAACACCGTCCCCGTCGCCGACGCCCGTCTGCATCTAGCACACCGGCGCCCGGCACCAAACGAACCGAGCCGGTCCCGTGGGACCGGCTCGGTTTTTCGATCGGGTATCCTCCAGGGGAATTCACGCTCGTTTTCAGGATAACGCCATGGACGCAATTCGCCTCGAAGTCATGTGGAACCGGCTCATCTCGGTGGTCAACGAGCAGGCCGCCGCGCTGATGCGCACCAGTTTCACCTCGATCGTGCGGGAAGCCGGAGATCTGTCCGCCGGTGTGTTCGATGCCCGGGGCAATATGATCGCCCAGGCCGTGACCGGCACGCCGGGCCACATCAATGCCATGGCAACCTGCATCCATCATTTTCTGAGGGTCTATCCGGCCGGCACGCTGCATCCGGGGGATGTGCTCATCACCAACGATCCCCAAAAGACCTCGGGCCACCTGCATGATTTCACGGTCATCACCCCCGTCTTTTTCGGTGACCGGCTGGTCGGATTCTTCGGAAACACCTGCCACGTGCTGGATATCGGCGGTATCGGTCTTTCCACCGATGCGCGTTCGATTTTCGAGGAAGGGCTCTTCATTCCGATCACCAAGTTGTTCATCCGGGGAGCGCCCAACGAAGAGCTCCTCAAGATTCTCGCTGCCAATGTGCGCACACCCGAACCGGTGCTGGGCGATATCTACGCGCAAGCCGCCGGAAACGACGTGGGCGCGGCGCGCCTGGTCGAATTCATGACCGAATTCGGACTGGACACCCTCGAACCGCTGGCCGATGAGATCATCGACCGGTCGGAACAAGCGATGCGCCGGGCTATCAGCGAGCTTCCGGATGGCGTCTACCGCAACGACGTCTGGTCGGATGGGTACGAGCATCCAGTGAAGCTGGCGGTCAGCATCGAGAAAACCGGCGATCGGATGCATGTCGATTGGGCGGGCAGCTCACCGGAGAGCGAGCGCGGCATCAATGTGGTCCTGAATTACACCCACGCCTACACGACGTACGCGCTCAAATGCGCACTCGCCCCGGACGTGCCCAATAACGAGGGCAGCTTCCGGCCGGTCACCGTCGACGCTCCGCCGCGCAGCATCCTGAATGCCCTGCCGCCGGCCCCGGTTTCCGCGCGCCATATCTTGGGGCATTTCCTGCCAGGGGCCGTGTTCGGCGCGCTGGCGCAGGCGATCCCCGACCGGGTCATGGCGGAAGGCGCGGCCAATATCTGGAATTTGCAGTTCATCGGGCACGATCTGGCGGGCGATCCGTTTGCCTATGTCTGGTTTTCCTGCGGCGGAACCGGCGCCCGTTCGACCAAAGACGGATTGCACGCCACCGCGTTCCCGAGCGGCATCTCCGGCGTACCGGCCGAGGTCATCGAACAGCTTTCCCCGGTGGTCGTCCATGAGCGGTCGATTCGAGAGAATTCCGGTGGAGCCGGCAAATACCGGGGTGGCTGCGGGCAACGGCTCGAACTCGGTGTCCGCACGAACCAGACTTATTCCTTCTCGGGATTGTTCGACCGAATTCATCATCCGGCGCAGGGATTCGCCGGGGGCATGCCGGGGCAACCGGGCGCCGTACGCTTGTCGGATGGACGGCAAATCGAGGGAAAGGGGACGCTGCGGCTCGATCCAGGCATTCGCATCACGCTCGATCTGCCCGGCGGCGGGGGCTATTTTCCGCCATCGGAGCGGGATCCATCGCTGATCGAACAGGATCTGCGCGCGGGGATCATCGACGCCGAAACAGCCGCCCGGGATTATGCCTATGGCGACTAATCCAGCCGCGGTTCGCATTGTCGAGGTTGCGCCGCGCGATGGGTTGCAGAACCACGCCCGAGCATTTTCGACGCGGGCGAAGATCGCGTTCGTCGATGCGCTTTCGCAGACCGGTTTGCAGGTCATCGAAGCGGCCAGCTTTGTCAATCCCAAAGCTGTTCCGCTGATGGCCGACGCTGCCGAGGTCATGACCGGTATCGAGCGCGTGCCAGGGACCCGCTATCTCGCACTCGTCCCGAATGAACGGGGCCTCGAACGGGCAATGCAATGCGGGGTCGACAGTGTCGCTGTTTTCGCATCGGCCAGCGAGACGTTCAGCCAGCGCAATATCAACTGCTCCATCGCCGAATCGCTCGCGCGGTTCGCCCCGGTGCTCGAACGGGCCAAACGAACTGGGATCTGGGTGCGGGGATATATCTCGATGGCATTCGTCTGCCCCTTCGAGGGAACGATTCCGGCAACGGCGACCGCCGGACTGGCAATGCGCCTGCTGGCGATGGGCTGTGACGAAATCTGCCTGGCGGATACGATCGGCACCGCCACCCCAGATCACGTTGCGACGGTGATCGATGCGACCCTGGCCGCGATTCCGGTCGAGCGGCTGGCGCTCCATATGCACGACACCTATGGCAAGGCGGTCGACAATGTCGATGCCGGCTATGCAGCGGGCATCCGCGTTTTCGATTCGGCGGCCGGCGGTTTGGGTGGCTGCCCATTCGCGCCGGGAGCCGCTGGCAATCTGGCAACCGAGTGCCTGATCGAGCATCTCGACGACCGCGGTATTCCGCACGGCGTGGATATCGGTCGCATCCGGACAGCAACGCGCGATCTGCTCGATTCGCCGGTCAGCGCGTCCTGATGCGCTTCTCACCTCCCTATTCCGCCTATGCCCGGATCTACGACCGGATCGGTCAGCGCGCGTTCGGTGAACGGATGGCGGGCGTGATCCTGAACGAGCTGACGAATCTGGGTGCTTTCCCGGAAACCGTTCTGGATCTGGGATGCGGCACCGGTTCCGCGACCATTGCCTTCGCGCGTGCCGGTTTGCGGGCGACCGGTCTCGATCGTGCGTCTCATATGCTCGAACGGGCAGCAGCCGAGAGCCTGGCCGCCGGGGTACCCGTCCGGTTTCTGGAGGGCGATATGGCTCGTCTGGAACCAGATGTCCGCTTCGATCTGATCACCTGCATCTATGATGCCGTGAATTATCTCGAAAGCGATGCGGAACTGCGGGGATTCTTCGAATCGGTATTCGAAACCCTGACTCCTGGCGGCATGTTCGCATTCGATATGAATACTCGCGGACGGCTGATGAGCTCCTGGGAACAGGGGCTCGTGCTCGCCGGAGACTCCGACGATCTCTATGTCACCTACCGCTCGTGGTTCGACGAAGCGCTCGACGCCTCGCCGTTGATCGTTACGGCGTTCATGCGGGAATCGGACGCCTGCTGGACGCGGTTCGACGAGGAACATATCGAGCGGTCGTGGCCCATCGATCAGGTCGTTTCCTGGCTCGCGGATGCGGGTTTTCGTCTTCGCCTGGCCGCTGGATATGTCGACTCGACCGGCGATCTGATTCGTCCCGCGCGGGAAGAACATGGGCGAGTGCTCTTCATCGCCAGCCGATAGAATGCCGGTCGATTCGTCATCAGTGCCCCAGGAAGGGAGTTCTCGTGGAACAACGCGCCATCGATTTCTTGCGCCGCCTGCTCGATGCCCCGGGACCGTCCGGTTTCGAGGAACGTCCAGCCCGGGTTTGGCGCGATGAGGCCAGCGGATTTGCGGACGAGGTCGATCGCGATGTGCTCGGCAATTCATGGGCGCGCCTGAGCAACCCGGGCGCTCCGGTGCTGCTGATCGAAGGGCATATCGACGAAATCGGACTGATGGTCACGCTGATCGACGAGCACGGTTATTTGCTGTTCGATGCGATCGGCGGGTGGGACACCCAGGTCATCATCGGGCAACGAATGCTCGTGCTGGGACGCAATGGCGATGTCACCGGGGTGGTTGGCCGCAAAGCGCCGCACGGCATGTCCGCCGAAGACCGCAACAACGTGCCGCAGCTGCGCGATCTCTGGATCGATATCGGCGCGTCCAGCAAAGCCGAGGCCGAAGCGCGGGTGGAGGTCGGCGATGCAATCGTCATCGATGCGCCCTTCCGCCAGCTCACCGACGATCTCATCGTGGCCCGGAGTCTCGACAATCGGGTTGGCGCGTTCGTCGCGCTCGAAGCACTGCGCCTGCTCGCCGGTGACCGGCCGGCATTCGATACGTATGCCCTGGCCGCGGCCCAGGAGGAAATCACCTTTGCGGGCGCGCATACCGCAACGTTCCGGTTGAACCCAACCGCCGCCATCGTCATCGATGTCACGCATGCGACCGACTATCCCGGGGCGGACAAATGGCGCAATGGCGAAATCAAAATGGCCGGCGGGCCGGTACTCGGCCGGGGATCGGCCACCAACGCGGTCGTCTACCGGGCGCTCGGCGACTATGCCGGGAAAGCCGGCATTCCCGTGCAACGACAGGGCAATCCGCGCAGCAGCGGCACCGATGCCGACGCGATGATCCTGACGGGCGCTGGCACGGCGATGGGGCTGGTTTCCATTCCGAACCGATATATGCATTCGCCCAACGAGACGGTCAGTCTTACCGATCTCGATGCGGCGGCCCGATTGATTGCCGGATTCATCACGTCGTTGCCGGCCGATTTCGATTTCCGGCCGTAGTCACCGCCGGTTTGCGTAATCGCTGGCATGAAGGGCAGAAATAGGTGCCACGCGTGGCGACGGTGATCTTCTTCACGGCGCCCGCGCACTCGATACATGGTTCGCCCTCGCGCGCATGCACGGCGGGAAAATCATCGACCGGATAGGCGCGTTGATGAACGATCTTCGCGCCACCCTGATCGATTCCCCGATCGAGGGCCCAGCCGATCGCCTCGCGCAATCTGGCGACGCGTTGCCTGCTGAGCGTCTTCGCTGGTTGCTGGGGATGGATGCGTGCCCGAAAGAGCGCTTCGTCGGCATAGATATTGCCGACGCCCGCGACAATCGATTGGTCGAGTATCGCCTGCTTGATCGGGATCGACCGCCGTTGGAGCGCCTGATAGAGCTGGACATCGGTGATCGCGTCGGCGCCGGTGCCCTCCGGTCCGAAACCGAAACCATCGATCACCTGCTGGACATGTTCGCTCGGCATGAGGCGATACCAGCCAAATTGTCGAATATCGCTGAAATAGGCAATCGTGCCGTCATCGAAGCGCAGATCGAAGTGGGTCGCCTTGTGCGGATAGTCGCCGTCCAGTCTAGGCACCGGATGTCCCGCTATCGCCCGTTCGCCGCCGGGCCGGATGACCGCCAGCTGACCGGCGAGTTTGAAATGGACCATGAGACTGAGATCACCATCGAAGTCGATGGTCAGCACCTTGGCACGCCGCCGGGCGCCGACGACCGCATGACCGATGAGCGCGGCCGGGTCGGGGATCTCCGAATCCCGAAAGAGCTTGGGAAGGCGCAGATCGACCGCAGTGACCGCGTGTCCGGTGAGCTCGCGCTCGACGATGCGACGGGCCGTTTCGACTTCAGGCAGCTCGGGCACGTTCTCCCTCGAAGAACCGCTGGCCAGCGCAGTCGCGGAACGATCCGCCTGCGCTCGATGGCCCCCTTGAGTATCGAACCGGCAGGATGCAGAAGTCCTGCGCTACGCCGGAGCTGGCGCGGCCACGAAACGGCAGGACCCGGAGATCCCGCGCGACACCGGAGGCGCCGCGAGCGCGAGCATTTCCCGCACGAACCGCGCTAGTCACAATAGCTTATCGCCTGGGCCTCGCCAATGCGGCGCATCCAGCGAGCCGCCGACGATGCCACGCGCACGCCTTCCTCATTGTCGCGGGTCGCCTTGGTCACCCGGGTCAGCACATCCCAGACCGCCTGTTTCGCCTGGCGATGGCGTACTTCGGAAACGATCAGCGGACCGAGCAGCGGATTCGGAGCAGAATGCTCGATCAGCCACTCGCCAGCGTCCAGCCAAATCGTCAACCGGCATCGCTCCGAAGTCCAAACGAACCGGTCGGTATCCTCGGGATCGACTCCCACCCGTCTTTTCCCCCATCCCATCGAATCCGTTGCAGCCCCTCCATCACCGGTCACCGAATGCCGGCCGGCAAACGAGGTCGTACCACGAATACGAACCGAGTACTCACCCACTCTCTGAGGATGCAGATTCACATGAATTGTTCCTCGAAGTCAAGTCGATTCGCGCAACTTTGCGATCTGGATTTCGAATGCTTTGGACCGGCCAGCCGGGAAGTGCGTACGTACGAACCTATCCGCTCGCATTGTTCTGGACGCTCACAAACCGACCGTCTTCCTCCCGCTCGACCGGCAGTGCCCGGCGGACCGCCGCGACTTCGAGCGGACCATAGATATGCGGGAAGATTCGGGCGGCGTCCTCGTAGACGATGGGCGCCGAAACCGAATCGCAGTCGATTTCGAGCAACAGATATGGCCGGGGGTCGGATCGATAGTAGCGATTACCGACCGCGACGACCTCTTCGAGGGTGTCGGTGCAATGGATGAAACCGTCATCGTGGAACCGCTCCGGCAGATAGCGATCGCCCTCCTTCTGGTTCTGCCAGTACGATGCGGGCACGAGATGATAGGTGCGGTGTCCGCGCCGTTGGACAGGAACGGCAGCTGGCGGCGGTGTGTTTGAACCGGTCATAGCGCATCCTCCCGAATTTCTCTTCGATGAGTGCCGGCATTGACCCTCATCCGGGCAGAGCCTATCATCGCGAATCGGCACCGCAACCAGAAACCCTGGAATGCGGCCGCTCTTCCGAAACATCGAACGAAACAGGATTCTGCATGGTTTCGAGTCTCGAACGACAGCGACTCACTCAACTTGCCTCGTGCGCGGGATGCGCCGCCAAAATGGGCCCCGACCGGCTCGCGCAGGCGCTCCTGCCACTCACCGCCGATTCGCACCCCGATCTGATCGTCGGTCTCCAGACCAGCGACGACGCGGCGGTTTTCCGTATGAGCGATGACCGGGCGATCGTGCAAACGGTCGACTTCTTTCCCCCGATCGTCGACGATCCGTACACCTATGGCGCCATTGCCGCAACCAATGCCATGAGCGATGTCTTCGCCATGAATGGCTCGGTCACGCTGGCATTGAGCATCGCGGCCTTTCCCGAGGATATGCCGCTCGATGCGATCACGCGCATCTTTGCCGGGGCAGCCGACAAGGTGAGGGAGGCGGGCGGCATCATCGCTGGCGGGCACACGGTCATCGACAGCGAACCGAAATATGGACTTTCCGTCACCGGTTGGGTCGACCCGGAGCGGATCTGGACCAAGGCCGGCGCCCAGCCGGGCGACCAGTTGTTATTGACCAAACCGCTCGGTACCGGGTTGATCACGACCGCGCTCAAAAGCGGGTCGGTCGAGCCGGAACATCTCGATACCGCAAGCGTCTGGATGACGACGCTCAATCTGGCGGCCCGGCAGGCGGTGACCGATCTCGACATCCATGCCTGCAGCGATATCACCGGGTTCTCTCTGGCGGGACACGCCTCGGAGATTGCCAGCAAGAGCGAGGTGGGGATCGAGATCGTGGCAGATGCGCTGCCAGCCCTCGATGGCGCATTGGCCTATGCGCGGAATGGGAACATCGCGGGTGGGCTCGAACGAAATCTCGCCTATTTCGAAGGCGAGCGGGTGCGTATCGACCCCTCGATCGCAGCTGACCTGAAACTGCTGTGTTTCGATCCACAGACATCGGGCGGTCTGCTGCTGGCCGTGGCGCCGGACGATGTCGACGCGGCGCTGGTCCGCTTTGCCGCCAGCGAGATTCCCGTTTGGCGGATCGGCGAGGTCACCGGGGGCAAGGGCGTCCACATCGGATGAGCGCATTCGCATTGGAGAAGATCGCGTGACTCACCCGCGCATTGCGGTCATCGTGAACCCGAGGGCGGCAGGCGGCAAGGCTATCCGGAAACTGCCGGAGATTTCCCGAGTCGCCTCGTCGATTGCGACCGAGTATGCCCTCCATGTCACCAGCTCGATCGAAGATGCGCGCATGCGCGCTCGCGAATTCGCGGATCTGGGGATCGAACGAATCGTGGCCGTGGGCGGGGATGGGACCTTCAACGAGGTCGCCAATGGCATTCTGGAATCGAGTGGCCGGCCGGCACTCGGGATCGTCCCGGCCGGTACCGGGTGCGATCTCCCGCGCACGCTCGGCATTCCCCGGTCCATCGAAGATGCGTTGACCTTCGCGTTGACCGGTGATGCGCGGCCGATGGATGTGGGGCTGGCAAAGACATCGACCGTCGAGCGCCATTTTCTGAATGTCGCCGGACTCGGATTCGATGCCAAGGTGGCCGACCGCGCTCAGCGCAAGAAGCATCTGAGCGGCAAAACCGCATATATGACCGCGCTCGCGCAGAGCCTGACCGATTTCGGATATATCGACGTTCGCATCGACACCGATCGTTCCACGATCGAGACCAAGGCCGTTTTCGTGAGTATCGCCAATGCCCAATTTTTGGCGGGCGGTTTCCACTTCGCGCCGATGGCGCGCGTCGATGACGGTCTGCTCGACCTGGCAATCATCGACGAGATCAGCCTGGCTGGGTTCATCAAGGCCGTGCCGAGCGTGGTTCGCGGAAAGCATCTGAACAATCCCCATTGGCGGCACTTCACCACCACGCGGGTGACCGTCACCGCCTCGACCCCGGCACTGGTGCAGCTCGATGGCGAAATCGCCGGGACATCGCCCGCCGAATTCTCGATCGTGCCGGGGGCCATCGATGTCGTGGGCGTCTGGTCATGAATGCGCTCCCTCCGCCATCGCGAAAATCCCTGCAGGAGATCGGTGTCCGGCCCTCGAAGGGACGCGGTCAGAATTTCCTGCGGGAGACATGGGTGGTCGAACGCATGGCCGCCGAACTGGCGATCGGGGCCGGCGACTTGGTGATCGAAATCGGTCCTGGATTGGGAGCGTTGACGGAAGCGTTGCTGGCGACCGGCGCGGAGGTGACCGCGATCGAGATCGACGAACAGCTTGCGGCCTATCTCCGGCAGGAGCTCCGGGATGAGCGATTCTCGCTCGTGCAAGACGATGCGCGTACCGTCTCGATCGACCAGATCGTCCCAGCGGGCCGAATGTACGATCTCGCGGCCAATCTCCCCTATTCGTCCGCGCCGGCGATCCTGCGCCATTTCCTGGAGTCGGAGCGCCCACCCCAGCGGTCGATCTGCATGGTCCAGCGGGAAGTGGCCCTGCGGATGGCGGCATCGCCTCCCGATCTCTCGTTGCTGGGGGTGGCGGTGCAAGTCTATGCCGAGGCGCGCGTTCTGTTCGATGTGCCGCCCGAGGCGTTCGTGCCGAAGCCAAAGGTCGTTTCTTCGGTCGTGCTCCTCGAACAGCGTCCCGAGCCGCTGATCCAGCCAGGCGAACGGGAGGCGTTCTTTCGGCTGGTCACGGCCGGGTTTGCCCAGAAACGAAAGACGGTGCTCAATTCGCTGGCGGCGGTTTTGCCGGCCGATCGCGCGTCGATGCGAGCGACCCTGGAACACGTCGGCATCGATCCGATGCGGCGCGCGGAGACGCTGTCGGTCGCGGATTGGATTCGATTGCTGCACGCGCCGCCATCCGTATGACCGTCGAGTTGCTGGCCCCGGCCAAGATCAATCTCGGTCTCGAAATTCTCGGCAAACGCGATGACGGCTATCACGACATCGCAACCGTTTTCCAGACGATCAGTCTGTTCGATCGCATCCGCCTCGATGAAGCGGATGCCGATTCGGTCCACATGCCCGGTCCCGCAATCGAGGAGAATCTGGCCGCCCGGGTCCTCGAGTTCGCCGGATCATCCGGAACTTCGCGACCTCCGTATCGAGTCTCGATCGAGAAACGCATACCGGTTGCGGCCGGTTTGGGCGGCGCGAGCACCGACGCGGCGGCCATGCTGGCCGCGATGCAAGCCCTGCACGGTCTCGATTCGCGGCACGCCGGCGCCATCGCGTTGCGGTTGGGAAGCGATGTGCCGTTTCTGTTACGGGGCGGCGCGGCGTTCGCCACCGGTCGAGGCGAGGTGCTGGAACCATTGCCATCGCTGCGAAGCTGCTGGTTCGCGCTCGTCATTCCCCGGATCGCGATCGAGCGCAAGACCGCCCAGCTCTATGGAGCCCTGACGGACGCGGACTTCACCAGCGGGCATCGGGTCGAGCGGGTTACGGCGGCGTGCAGGCGCAACCGGCTCCCGGCCGCGGGCGATCTGGCCAATGCATTCGACCGGCCCCTGGCCGATTTCGTTCCCGGGACCGCCAGTCTCGTTGCCGCGTTCACCGAGGCCGGGGCGCCGTTCGTGGCGCTTTCCGGGGCGGGACCGGCCCACTACACGATCGTTCGCAACCTCTCCCAGGCCATCGACATCGCCCGCAGGATCGTTCATCTGGCGCCGATGCCAGTGCGCGCGCTCGTCGCGCGGCCGGTTTCGACCGGCATCCAGATCCGTGACCGCAAAACCCTGGATGCCAGCGGCGCGTTATAGCATCGAACGACAGCAGCGCCGGTGGGGAACGGCGTTTCGCTCGAATCAGACGGGGGCCCGCAGAATCCGTGACGCTTCGCACCAGAATCATCAATCGCCGTTACCGGCTCGAACGCCGCATCACACTGACCGATACGACCGAAACATGGCTCGGTTTCGACAATGTGCTGCATCGCGCCGTGGCGGTCACCTTGCCGCGCCAGGAGCTCCTGCGCGACGGACGTTTTCTGATCGAATTCCTGCAGCGGAGTCGGATCGCGACCGCGCTCCATCATCGCGGTATCGTGGCCGCGTTCGATTCGGGCGAGGATGGCGATCTCCCCTACCTGGTCACCGAGTATCTCGGCGGCGAGGTCCTGACCGGCATCATTCGCGCGGAGAGCCCATTCGATGTCGATGATGTGGCGGTGCTGATCGGTCAATTGGCCAGTGCGCTCGACTACGCCCATCAACGCGGATTCGTCCACGGAGCGCTCGCGGCGACTGATGTGGTGGTCGATGGCGATGGCGCCGCCAAGCTGCTCGGACTCGCTGTTCCCACCGGCACTCCCAGTCCGACCGCGCCCAGTCGTGCACTTTCGATCTACGACGACATCGAAGCGCTCGGGGCTCTTGCCTTCGAAATGCTCACCGGCGAAGAGCCGGGAGCGGTCGAGGTCGATTCGGCCGGGGAAGCGTATCTGATCGATCCGGATGTTCCTCGCAGCGCCAGCGATATCGTGGCGATCGCACTCGGTGGGAGCTCGACCCGCTTTTCGTCCGCCGGAGCGTTCGCCCGGTCACTCAGCGACTGGCGCTCGTTCGATCCGGGCCAGTTCTTTTTCGCTCCCGAACCGGAGGTCGAATTGGAGCCCTCCGCACCTGTCACGTTCCATGCTCCCCACCCACGACCGGCATCCGAGCGCGACGCCGACGCGTTCTTCGACGATACGGCCGAGGAATCGACCGCAATGCCATTGCCGACGCATGACCGGCGCGCGCAGTGGCTTCTCGCTGGGGCGCTGGCATTGGCGATCGTCGCGGGGTTCATCGTCTGGCGCAGCAGCGAGCCGGCCACCGGAGTCACAGCGGCGCTCCCATCGCACGTACGGGCGCTTGCGCAACTGAGCGGATTCTGATTTCCTTCCGCCACGAGATCGAGGGCAGCACGAAGGACTGATCGGGTGGCAAAGTCCGCCATGGTGGCGTCGCATGCTGGCGGGTGGGTTTCGCTGATCGAGCGATTCGTGCTCGTCACGCTCATTTCACTGGGTGGCACGACGCTCGTCGCGGCCTCCTGGGCAAGGGATATGGCGACGCCGCGGGTTACCGTGCTGGGAGCCGGTCGAGGGGTCGCTGTATTGGTCACTGCCGGATCGTCACGCGTACTCATTCTCGGTGGCACCGATGCGACCGAGCTCGGCAATGCGCTTGCAAAGGCCCGCCATCCAGGACTCGACCGCATCGATGTGGCGATCGTCTCCGGAAATGTCAGCGCGGCCGATCTGGCAACACGCACCCTGCGCTTGCTCCAGCCGCGGCTCGTCGTCGCTGTTGGAGGGGACGCCAGCATGCGGAATGTCACCATCGAACCCGGTAAGATCATCGACCGGTCGACCGAAATCGAGCTCCCGGACGGTGTCACGATCGCCATCGACGTCTGGCCTGCGGACGGTGACGACGGCGAGGATGTCACCTGGTCGGTCATGATCGCGCGCGGCGGCGCGTCGGTCTATTGGGTTGCCGATCGGGAAGCCCTGATGCAGGAAACCCTGCCCGCGCATACGGATGTCACGATCCTCGGACGCGGCAAACCCGCTGCCGATACGCCCTTTCCGCAAACGCG
Source organism: Thermomicrobia bacterium (assembly GCA_044464585.1). Classification (GTDB taxonomy): domain Bacteria; phylum Chloroflexota; class Chloroflexia; order Thermomicrobiales; family UBA6265; genus JAMLHN01. The sequence continues at coordinate 8,443 of JBIQLF010000016.1, read as the reverse complement.
CGTCATCATCGCGGCGGGCGAATCGATCTCGGGACCGGAGCTACGCGCGATCGCGCTCGATTCGCTCGGTCCCGAGATCGAAACGGTGCGCGTCTTCGCCGGGGAAACCACCCGAATCGATCTGGATCCGGAGGGGATCCGCTCGGTGAGCGGCGCCACGCTCGCCGGTTCGCCCGTCGCGGTCCAGCAATGAGTGAACCAGCGCCAGGACCGAGGTCGGGTTCCGATCAGCGCGCTGCCTCGCGGATCGCCAGCGATCGCTGGAATTCCTGCTCGATCGATTCGAGCAACTCGGGCTGTTCGATGAGATCGAGCGCGGTCAGGGCCATCGCCTTCCCAACCAGAAACGTGTTGGCATAGCCATATTCCGATTCCGCGGCATCGACCACATCCTGCGAATGCCAGGTGCACCGGTTGCGGACGATGGGGTAGGCGGTTTCGACCGATGGCACCGCATAACTGACATTCCCCCAATCGGTCGACCCGGTGCCCTCTTCTGCGCGGGCGTCCGGCAGCGCCAGTCCGACCGCATCGATATTGGTTTTCAACGCGCGAGCCAGGGTGTAGTTGGTGATCATATCCCACGAGGCCGCTTCCGGAAACGAGAAGTCCAGCCTTGCCCCGGTCATGAGCGCGGCGCCCTCCCCGATCTTGCGAACCTTCTCGACGAGCTCGTACATGTACTTCTGGGTACCGGCCCGCACGTAGAACAATGCTTCGGCGTAGTCGGGAATCACATTGGCGGCCTCGCCGCCCTTGACGATGATTCCATGCAACCGCGCATCGGACTTCAGGTGCTGGCGCAGGGCGTTGATGCCATTGAAGGTCAAGATGACGGCATCGAGCGCGTTGATCCCGTTGTAGGGGTCGGCAGCCGCATGCGCTGCCTGCCCATGAAAGGCGAAGGTCACCGCCTGGCATGCAAGCGCCTCACCGCTGCCGTCCACCGTCGGGCACCACGCTTCCGAATCCCCGGGATGGGCGCCCATGGCGGCATCGACATCGTCGAAAACCCCGGCATTCTTCATGATGACCTTGCCGCCGACGGCTTCCTCGGCCGGAGTGCCGAAGACGGTGATGCGGGCCGGGACACCATTCAGACCGGCTTTGGCTCCGACTCCGGCCACCAGCGCACTCAGCGCAATCAGGTTGTGGCCGCACCCGTGACCGACACCGGGAAGCGCATCGTATTCGGCCAGAAATGCGATATGCGGTCCGCCGTCTGTGCCGGCCGTTGCGCGGAATGCCGTATCGAGTCCGGCGATTCCGCGCTCGACGTCGAATCCCAATCGTTCCAGCACGTCTGCCGCGGCCGCGCTCGATTGCACCTCCTGCAATGCGATTTCAGGATGATCGTGGATGAACTGCGATACCGCCCGCAATTCATCCGCATGCTGGTCGATCGCATCGAGCGCGGCTTGGCGTGCAGTGGTTTTCGGCACCGGAATCTCCTCAGAGGGTGAACCCGCAATCGGGGCAGAAACGATCGGATAGATCGAGCGTCATCCCACAATTGGGGCAAAAACGGACGGTGTTTCGAGTGGACGGCAACTCCGTCCGCGGTTCCTGTACCACGGCGCTCATTGGCCGCTCACGCCCGGCTGGCTGCTCGGATGCATGGGTTCGGGGTGGGGCATAGACCGCATCGTCGATCTCTTCGGCCGGTGGGTTGGTCGCGAATCCATTCGATAACCGCCCGTCGGACACCGGGTCGATGGCGAATCGATCGCGCGCGGTTTCCGGAATCGACCGCGAGAGCGGCGGGGGGATGGGCCGGGAGAACGAAACCCGGGTCGAGGGATCGGGAATCGCGATCGGGAGGCGCATCATCCGGGTATAGAGCAGGAGCACCGCCGAGACCGCCGCGAACCCGAGCAGGTACCAATCGAAATTGCGCCAGAGCACCCGGGTAACGATCGAGTCGTCGAGCGGCAGACTCACCACTTTACCGGCGTAGGCCAGATAATAGAGGCGCAAGGCCATCGCGATCAGCAGGGCGCCATTGGCCGCGCCGAGCAAAACTCCCAGGAAGGCGCCCCACCGCGCCGGGGTTCCCCAGCGCAGCACCATGGAACCACTCAGCCCGACGATCAGAACGGTCAGCAGGAGCACCAGCATCCCACTCAGGAAGCGCCCGGTTTCCTGACTCGTGCCGCCAATACGCTCGATGCGGTCGCCGAGATCGTCCCCCCACCAGAGCGCAAGCTCGGAGCCCAGAAAGATCGCTGCCGTTGCCGCAAATCCCCGGGCAATGCCAAGCGACGCACCAGCAAAACCGGACAGCACGATAATCCCGACAAAGATCGAACTCAGAACCAGCGACTCGGACACTCGTCTCGTCTTCCTGCCACGCAATGCATTCGCTCAGGAATTCTACGCAATACCAGCGAGAGGCCTGGTGGACGGACCGCGGCGCTCAAGCGAAACGCGCCCCGTCCTGCCGGGGCGCGTTTCGTACTTCGCAGAAACCAGGCGGACTGTCAAGCGCTGGTCAGCACCACGTCCTTGTCGAAGAGCACCGGCAGGCGCCCTGTCCACGGTCCCTGACGGGTGCCCTGGAGTTTCGGGTCCTGCACGTACATCTGGATCCAGTAGCCGAGCGGAATATAGACGGCGTGGCGCAGCATCAGCTGCTCCGCTTTGCGGTAGGCCTTGTTGCGCTCCTCCTCGTCCGGTTCCCGGTCGGCGTCTTCGATGAGCTGCACGAACCGGTCCGCATCCGTTCCCGGATCGAACTCACCAGAAGCCGGCAATTCCGCATTCCAGTTGAATACCCCGGCCATGGCCGGTGCGTCCGGCGCAGCCGCGACGGCCACTAAATGAGGGGTGTCGTAGATATTCCACCACCAGACGATATCGAACTGGCTCCCCCCGTTGTCCGCGGTCTGATCGACGATCTGTTGCATCGTCAACGAGGTGTCATGGGCGATATCGATACCGCTGTTCTGCTTGATCATGGCCAGCAGGGCGGCGTCGCGGGATTGATCGGAATCGGACGATTCCGATGGTTGGTAATAGGTGATGGTGGGCAATCCCTGACCATCGGGGTACCCAGCATCGGCCAGAAGCTCCTTGGCATTCTCCGGTTTGAAGCCGATGCCTTGGGGTGGCGTGTAATTCGCAATGGTGGTCAGCACGGGCGGACTGAACGAATTACCCGGCGCCCAGGTACCCTCCCAAATCTGGTTCGCCCAGTTGTCATGGTCGATCGAAAGGGCAATTGCCCGGCGCACGCGCACATCGTCGAAGGGCGGTTGGGCGAAGTCCATACCAATCGCGCGAACGCTGCCCTGCGGCGAGATCTTCACCAATTGGGATGAAAGCGTCTGATCGCCAGTGACCGTATCGAGCAGGGAGAGCGGAACATCCGCCGAGATCGCTTCGCCCTTCTTGTACAGATCGAGCGCGGCGCTGGCGGCATCGGGACCGGTCAGGAAGAGCCAGGTCAACTCGGAAAGCGAGGGGGAGTTACCGCCCCAGTAGTTGGGATTCGGTTTCATCACCAGCTTGCTCGCTGGATCGAAATCGGAGAACTGCCACGGACCGGTGCCCGCCCCACCGAGCGGAAATTCATCATCACCGAGATCCTGCACCACCGCCGGATCGACCACCGACCAGACATAGGCCGCGAGCATCGACGGGAAGTAGGTGTAGGCATCGTTCAGGAAAATCGAAACTGTCGAGTCGTCATCCTTCGAAAACCCGATATCGGTCGATGTGCCGGCGAGATAGTCATCGTAGCCGCTTACGAGCGACATGAAGTCGGCCATTGGCGATGGGTTCTTCGGATCGAGCGCCCGCTGCCAACTGGAGATGAACGCATCGGCGTTCACCGGATTGCCAGACGCGAACTTCAGCCCCGATTTGATCTTGAATGTATAGGTGGCGCCGTCGTCGCTGATCGACATGTCTTCGGCCAGATCGAGCTCCGGTTTGCCATTCTGGTCATAACGCAGCAGACCGCCCCAGACATTGGGGAACATCACCCAGAACGGTCCCCAGTTCACCGTGCGATGGGGATCGAGAGTGACATCCTGCCCCCAGGGGTCGAATGGAATGGTGATTTTCGCGTCGGTGACGATATCGTCCTGGAAGCGGGCGAGCGACGTTGCGCCGCCCGCGGGAGCCGCCGATACCGATCCGATCCGGCCCGTCGCCGCTGCCGCGGCGGCAATCGCCGACCAACGCATCAGATCGCGGCGCGTTGGATTCGGACTCGTCTTGCGGAAGGTCTCGATCAGGCGATCGAGCTCGGCCCTGGTGTTTTTGGTCGTTGCAGATTGCTCGTCGGTCGGCACGTGCTTACTCCCTCCGAGGGTAGAAACGTGAACGCAATTGCTTCCTGAACGAAAGATCTGGTTGCGCAAACGGTTGGAAGCACAACCATGCGACCCCAAATCCTACGCCATTTGCGCAAGATGGGACGATCCTTGCCTTGGAAACGAGCGACGATAGCGCTTCGTTTCCCTGCCACCGCCGCTAAGCTCCGCCGGCAACATCGTAGGATCGGGAACCCGCATCGTTCAGAAATGCCGCCAAGAGATCGATGCACGCCTGGATATCGGACATCCGCGCCATCTCGTTGACCGTGTGCGCATAGCGGGTCGGGATGGAAAGCGTGAACGCGGTATTGCCGCCGCGCGCCAGGACGGTCGCTCCCGCATCGGTGCCACCCCGGGGCAACAATTCGTATTGCCAGGGGATACCGTTCGCCTCGGCCAGATCGCGAAAATGCTCGACCAGTTTGGGATTGGGAATGACCGATGAATCGAAAATCTTGAGGGCCGCGCCCTTACCGAGCTGGGTCACATATTCCTGCGGTTTCATTCCGGGAAAATCGAGCGCGAGCGTGATGTCGATCGCGATGGAGATATCGGGATCGGCGGTGTACGCAGCCACGCGGGCCCCGCGCAGGCCGACTTCTTCCTGAGTGGTGGCAACTGCATGGATCTCGGCTTTGGCGTTCCGAGCCTTGCGGAGCGCCTCGATCATGACGAATACCCCGACCCGGTCATCGAGCGACTTCGACATCACCGATTCACCCACGACCTCGAGGGTGCGATCCATCGTCACCATATCGCCGACGGCGATGGCCGCCTCGACGGCCTCGGCGGACATCCCCAGATCGACGAAGAGATCGGATGTCTTGAGTTTCTGGTTTTCGGTTCCATCCAGCAGATGCGCCGGTTTGTTCGAGACCATGAAGGCCCCTCGGTGGGGCTGGCCGTTACGATCCCAAACGATCACCCGCTGAGCGGGCAGCACGGTCATGTCGAACCCACCGACCGCCTGGACACGCAGGAATCCCTGATCGTCGATATGAGAAACGAGAAACCCGATTTCGTCGGTATGCGCGGCAAGCATCACCCTGGGGCCGCCCGAGCCTTTATGGATACCGGTGACATTCCCCATCGGATCGACCATGAGCTCGTCCGAAACGGCGCGCAACTCGTCGCGGGCCAGCGCGGCAATGCGACCCTCGCGTCCGGAAATACCGGGGGTTTCGCACAGCCGTTTCAGAAGATCGATATTCAAATCGGACACGTTTTGCTCCTCTGTCGCTTTCACGATCGGTCGGAATTCACGAGCAAGATACCCGAGACGTGCTGCAGCCCACCGGACGGATAGCTCACCGCCACGAATGGCCCGGGCACCCGAGACACGAGAAAATTCTGAAGCCAGTTTTCACCGAAGAGCAATCCGATGATCGAACAGACGGCCCAGGTGGTTGCCCCCATGGCTGGCGTTCCCGCCACCGGTGTGGCGCCCGTTGAATTGGCGAGGAGACATTGGGCGACGGGATTGGTCGAGCTCGCCGCCAGGCTGTCGATCAAATAGGACGCGATTCGCCCGGCGATCGCGCGGGGATCGACATAGACGAGACTGGAATAGTGGGCCGGGAGGGCCGCCAGCGCCGCCTGATAGGCGGCATCGTCCGCCAGCGAATCGGCTGGCGGGTGGGCCAGAATCGAAAGCCCATCCCCGAGGCCGATCATCAATCGGTCGTTCACAACACCGTACTGGATCGTCGGTCCGGCGCCCGAATCGTCGAGCAAGGTGGCATTGTTCACCGTTTGGCCAGCCACCGATGCGGTCGTGACACTGACCAAACCGGCGCCCGCCGATTGCAGCAACGGCCCGATACTGGTCACTCCCACCGAGACACGGTCGACATCGGCCAATTCCGAGGCGATCACGGCCGACGAGGCGAGCGGGTTCTCGGGATCGACCGAGAAGAGCGCGACGCCGTAGACGCCGTGCAACTGATCCATCAGATCGGTTTTGAAATCGATACCGGTCAGCATTGAAAGCATACCGAACTGAGCATCCAGATCGGCATCGCCAAGATCGATTGCTCCGCCACCCATCGAATTCATCAAAAACGAAAGGAGCGCCTTTTGCACCTGGTCGATCAACCAGCTTTCGCCAAGATCGTTGCCGGTGATCATCGCCAGTGTGGAATCGGGCAGGAGGGTCGCGAAATCGGGATTGGCCGGGCTGGTGGCGGAAGGCGGGCTCGAACCCACGACGGGTTGCGAGACCGATTCGAACCGAAGACCGGTCTGCTCGGCGACGATTGCGAAGGCGGTGGCCCCGAACGGCGGATCGACCGATCGAACCAGCGACGATCCCGCGAGAAGATCGGATGCCGCCCCGGCAAGCTGTTCACCACTGGTGTATCCGAAGATCAGACGATCCTCGGGCAAGCCGGCGACCAGCGTCCGGAGGTTCGCTGTGCCGGCCAATGTCGGGATGGCGTTCTGGGTAGCGTCCACGAACGGCTGCATTTCGACATGGTCGGCTCCGAGCAGAATGTAGTCGCCGGAGAAGATAACGACCGCCGGAGCGGTCAGGGTCGAATCCCGGTCGGGATTCGGGTTCGTCAGCATGACGACGGAACCGGTCTGCGACCGTTGCGGTTCGTCCCCCTGGGCCTCGACCTGTTCGGTAAACCACGATTCGACGATCTGGCGCGCGGTTCCAGCCTGGTTCGGATGGAGCACGATGGTGTATTCGAGTGAAACACCCGAACCGAACAGACCATCGCCACGGGACTCGTCCGCCATCCGGGCGCCCAGCACGCCGATACCGATCTGCCCATTTAGGACGCGCTGGACATCCTCCGGAATCACGCCGATGACGCTCGCCAGGCGCTGGAGGGCGACCGCGATACGATCACCGGCGCCCGGAAGAAGCAATCCAGCGACCAGCGCGGTCGCCTGGACATATTGGTCGCTCTCGAGATCGAAATCGGTGGAAACGAACAAGGGCACATCGGCGGGCATGGCCGCCGCCAGCGGGGGCGGCGCCGGTTCCTGCGCGCTGACCGGTACCCCACCCGCGGCCGCGACGAGAGGCGCCAGCAACAGAAGCGCGCAAAGGAAAACGAGCGTGCGGTTTCGTGATTGGCTCATGCTGCCTCCCGGCATCCCATCCTGGCGGCCACCGGCCGAACGATCGACGTACGGGCGTTTCGGTTTTGAGCTGATTCCAGAGCGATTGCGGAATCATCTGCCCACTCTCGATGGAACATTGCCACTACGAACCGGCAGGCCTCGGTGAGCCTGCACGATACCGGAGTGCGAACGCGGGCACTGCTCTCATGAATCGCTCTAGTCCTGGAGTTTCTCGTCCACGCCAATCGCGATGCTGAAGACGATCATGAACATCGCCGCGAGCAGCCCGATCACCACGCCAATGACCGCAATCATGATGATTGCCGAGATCACTCCCCTGACGATATCCATTTCACCTTCATCCATCGCTATGACGGCACTTCTGCGGTCAAGTATACGGGTGGGAAGCGGGGCGGCAGCGCGAAAACAGGAAATGGGAACCAATGAGCGGACCAAAGCGAAAAGCGAACCCCGAGGCAGGATCCTGCCCCGGGGTTCGCAACATCGGGTGGCCGTCAGACGAGGATTGGTTCTGGTGTGACGCTTGCGGTGAAGACGAGCTGCCCACCGTCGTTGTCGACCACCACGGTCTCGCCGTCGTGGACCTCGCCCTTGATGACTTTGATCGACAGCGGATCGAGCACGTCCTTCTGGATGACGCGCTTGAGTGGCCGGGCGCCGTAGACGGGATCGTAGCCCTTGTTGGCGATGAGCTCGCGGGCGCCCTCGGTCAGCTCGAGCTCGATTTGCCGCTCGCGCAGGCGATCGGCCACGGCCCGGAGCTGGATCTCCACCACTTCGGCAAGCTGCTTTCGGCTGAGCGGTTTGAAGATCACGATCTCGTCGATGCGGTTGAGCAATTCCGGCCGGAACGATGCCTGCAGCACCTCCATGACTTTGGCGCGCATCTCGTCCTCATTGCCGATCAGCGAGGCGATGTATTGCGACCCGAGGTTGGAGGTCATGATGATGATCGTGTTCTTGAAATCGACCGTGCGTCCCTGCCCGTCGGTCAGCCGGCCATCATCCAGCAATTGCAACAGCAC
>JBIQLF010000015.1:25228-41054 GCA_044464585.1 Thermomicrobia bacterium | reverse complement strand
TTGGGGAGGTCGATGCGGATCTCGGGGCGAGGTTGTGTGGCAGAGGGGCATCCCCGAGGGAATGCCCCATCGCGGTCATTGGCAGGTTCCGATGCTCGATTCGGGTCTGGGGTCGTCAGCTTCTGGCCGTCCAATCGGCGATGTTCTGCCAGAGCGTGGCATAGCCATCCCACTCGACAAAGGGAGGCGGCGCCCAGTGAGGTCCGCAATCGGATGCGAACGCGACACTGCGGCCCTTGCCATAGTGCCATGCGGCGATCAGCGGATCGTCGCCAGCGGTCGCGACCACCGTGGCGGTCGCCCGCGCGGTGAGCCGGTTGTAGCCGAGCAACGCCGGCCATTCGAGTGGCAATCCGGTGGCAATCTCGTGATCGGGTGCGGTGACCACCGGCACGATCCCCTGGGGTGTTTCGACCCGGTCGTCGCTGGTCTGGAGGGTAACCGGGAGGGCCGCTTCGATGGGCGATCGGGCGTAGTTGCCCTTGGCCTCGATCCCCTGGAAGGTCAGATAGCCGCCGATCATGACCAGCCCACCACCATTCGCAACATAGTCGCGCAATTCCTGCAAGCGATTGAGACGCACGGCGGACCTGGTGAAGGTATCGGGATGGAGCAGGAGCGTATTGGCGCCGATGTCGCTGAGGATGATGAGATCCCAGGCGGCCATGCTGGCGGCGGTGGCCGGAAACCGCTCGTTGGCCAGGTGATTGGGGAGATGCTCGACGGTCCAGCCACCCGCGGTGAGCGCGGATGCAAGCCATTGGTGACCTTCGCCATAGGCGGTAGTGGTGAAGCTGTCGAATCCCTTTTGATGGATCGTGTGCATGATCCACGATTCGCCGGCAATGAGAACGGTTCGGTTCGACATAGGGAAAACTCCTTTGACTCTGGACAAATCGAAGGGGCTAGGCGACCAGTTCGGTCAGATGGGCGAAGGCGGCTCTGGCGGTTCCCATCGGGTCGCGCGGGTTGTCGTCTTCGGCGATGAGGTAGTCCGAACCGGCGTCGTTGGCGGCCGCGACGATGGCCTTCCAGGGAAGCGGGCCAGAACCGGGGGCAGGCAGATCCTCGACGCCATCGACCGGTTCTTCCTTGGCATGGACGAGGGGAACGCGGCCGGCATAGTGCTCGACGATGGCGACTGGATCGTGTCCGGCATAGGCCACCCAACCGCAATCGATTTCGAGGGAGACGAGATCGGGATCGGTCGAACCGGTGATGCGATCGAAGGGGAGGATGCCGTTTTCGGGAACGAATTCGAATGCGTGGTTGTGGTAACCGAGGCGCAATCCGGCATCGCGCGCTTCGGGGCCGCGGGCGTTCAAGGTCCGGATGAGATGATCGAATCCGACCTGGTTGCGCATCTCCGGTGGAAGCCAGGGGATGATGAGGTGGGTGCAGCCGAGCGTATGCATCTCGTCGACGACCGTATCGAATGCCCCGTCGATGCGGGCAAGGGGAACATGGGCGGCGACGCCATCGATACCGGTCTGGTCGAGGACTTCGCGAATCGCCGCCGGTTCCGAGTTTCCATATCCGGCAAACTCGACCGCGCGATAGCCGATGCCCGCGAGCTGGGTGAGCGTGCCGAGCATGTCGCCAGCGGTGAGCGAGCGAACGGTATAGAGCTGGAGGGCGACGCGCATAGGGCGACTCCTTCGATCTCGGGATGACGTACAGGCCAAGGATACCCGTCCGCCGCGATGCGGGGACTGGGCAGTTGGTTCGAGGGCGGTGGAACAGGGAGCGCGCACGCTCGGGCCTGGTGGAAAACCGTGCTCCTCCGGATTCCAGACGGGAGTGCTATGGTGAGAGGGCGAAGGGAGTCAGAAAAGCGTATTTCGCAAAATGTTGACGAAATGCGCAAGTGAACGTACAGTGTACGTACACTCTTGGAAGACCCCCGGAACGAGGAGTTGGTGCAATGTCTCTGGTGCTCGAACGAAATCTCCGTGCAACCGATCCGCCCCCTCCGCCGAACGGAATCGTGACGATCTCCGCGGCGGTGGAGATGTTCTTCGGCGATATGCGGCTGGCGCCGCGTTCGAAGAAGACCTACCGGCATGGGCTGGACAAGTTTCTGCGGCATATCGAGCAGCACGAGGGGATCGACCCCGAGACGGCTCCGGTTTCCGCGCTGGCTCCGGATCACGTGACATCGTTTGCGTCGTTGATCGTGCCGGACGATATTCGCACCCCGGAAGAGGTGTCGCGTATGCGGACCGCACAGAACAATCTGTCGGCGGTGCGGAAATTCTGCTCGTATATCGCGGCCTACGATCTCCATCCCAATCTGCCGACCGACCGATTGCGGGTGCGAATTGCGGCCTTGATGCCGCGATTCACGCCGCCACCGCCGGATGTGCGGATTTCCGATCTGGAGCGGATCGTGGAGCATGTGAAATCGACGCATCCGGAAGAGAAACCGCACTTGGAGCTGCGGCGTCTCAAGGTGCGGGCGATGATCCTCTTCCTCTTCCGGACGGGGGTGCGCGTTTCCGAGCTCTGTGCGTTGCGGCGGCGCGATATCGACCTGGTCAATGGCACGGCGAATGTCTACCGGGCCAAGGGTGGCAAGAGCCGTACCGTACACTTCGACGCCGAGACCGCGCAGGCGCTGACCGTCTATTGGCAGTTCCGCGAGGACGAGGCGCGTGGATCGGGCGGGCTGCCCGCATTCAGCGGCCGCGACAAGGTGAGCGAACCGGGCGCGGCGATCAGTCCGCGGACGGTGGAGCACATCGTCGCCCAGCTTTGCCGGGAGCTCGGCATCGAGAGCGAGGTTACGCCGCATTCGTTCCGGCACGGTCTGGCGACCGAGATGGTGCGCCGGCGCGTGCGCGAATCGACGGTACAAACGATTCTTGGACATGCATCACCGCAGACGACTCGTATCTACGTGCATAAGACGGCCATGGATGTGGCCGATGAGTATCAGGACGCGTTCGGGCAATATCGCGCGCCGAGCTGACCGGCGCCGCGATTTCTGGTTGCATTCGACGATGCGTGGATGGCGCGGAGTGTTGTACTCCGCGCTCATCGTGTTGTTGGTGGTGGGCTGTTCGCAGGGGGACGCCCGCGACGAGCGCAGGTTCGAGGCGCGGGAGGCGCTGAAGACCCAGCAGGTCCCGCAGGCGCAACGGACGGAGCTGGCGCAGACATTCTTTCGCCCGACCGGTACGCCAGCTGCGACCTTTACCCCGATCGCGCTGCTCTCGGAGATCGTGATTGCAACGTCGCTGGACGGAGCCGGTGGTCCCGCGAACGATGTGGCGGCGGTGCCCAGGGGAACGCAATCGGTGATTCTGGCGGCGCGGCTGGCGAATCTGGTGGGCGGCGAGACGATCACGGTGCAATGGCTCGATGCCAATGGAGCGGTGCTCGCTTCCACCGATCAACAGGCGAATCCATCGCCCGGGCCGCAATGGTATACGGCGAGCTGGGGATTGGGGGGGGTACCGGCCGGAACCTACGCGGGAGCGGTGCGGGTGAATGGCGAATTGCTGAATTCGATCGTCTTTACGATTGGATGATGCGCATTCGTCTTGCGGCGGCGCGCGCGATTCCATATAGTCATGCCGTCGGAACATTCGGGAAGGGCTCGGAGCCGGTGTGGCGGCGCCGAGGCAGTTTTGCTCAGGGGAGGCGGGAGTAGATGTCCGAGAATATCGCGCAGAAACTGATCATCGAAGCGCTCGGCGCGTTTGCGCTCTGCTTTTTCTCGATTGGCGCGGTCATCCTGACCCAGGGGCAGGACATCGTGGCCATCGGTCTGGCGACCGGTTTGGCAATCGGCATCATGGTGGCGGCCGGGGGGCATATTTCGGGCGGTCATTACAATCCGGCGATCACCTTGGGGGTGCTGGCCACCAAGCGCATTTCCGTGCCGGATGCGGTGGGCTATATCGTGGCGCAGGTGGTCGGCGCGATTCTTGGCGCCGGCGCGGTGACGCTGGCCTATCTCGATGTCGACCGCAATCGGGTCGGTTTGGGGATTCCGGCGGTCGGCACATCGCTGGTGGCCGATCCGCAGGTGAACCTGTCCGTCTGGAATGCGCTGGCGATGGAAGCGATCCTGACCTTCTTCCTGGTGCTGGTGGTGTTCGGCACCGCGGTCGACAAACGCTCGATTGGACGCTGGATCGCGCCATGGGCGATCGGTATCACGATTGCCATCGGGAATATGGCCGGGGTGGCCGTGAGCGGTGCGGCGATGAATCCGATCCGCTGGGTCGGACCGGCTGTTATTCAGCAGGACTGGGCGAACGCCTGGGTGTGGATCGTGGGTCCGATCATCGGCGGGATCGTGGCGGCGCTGCTCTATGACATGTTCCTGATGGACAAATCGGCTCCGGTGCCGGCACCCGATCCGGCCGCATCCACGCGGACCCGATCGGTGGAGACCGACGAGATCGATGCGATCGAGGCGCAGGTAGCACCGGGTGTGGGCGCCCGGCGACGGACGCGCCGCAAGCGGTAGATTTCGAGCGATCGATTCGATATCCGGCTCGAAAAGCGGGCGCGCCGGGCGGCTCCCGAGGCACTCTCCGGCGTGCGGGGAATGGGCTCGGTGCTTCGAGGCGTTCCCAACCTTGAACGGCGGGGCGAGCACTTCTTGAGTTGTCATCCGGATTTTGTATAAGACGGCACCCCGAGGCGACATCGCCTCGGGGTTTTGGATTTTGGGGCGCGTGTGCCGAAGAACACAGCGCGGATGTGCGGAATCGCACGGCGATCCGGACGTCGTCTCCAGAGAATGAACCCATGACGGCAGCGCGGGCTGCCCGGGATCTGAAGGAGATGACGATGAACCGGAGGATGTTGTTGAAGGGCGCCGCCGCGGCAGCGGCGGTTGGCCCCCTGGGTATGCGCCGGCCGATGAAAAGCAGCGCGGCCCGGCCAATGCCATCGATCCAGCAGGAACTGCCAACCTACGAGATCGTTTCATTCCATGTGAACGACCAATACATTGCCGGGGTCGATCGGAATTGGATCGGTGGGGTCCGGGATATCGCCAATGATGGGTCGATCATCGGCGAGATGGTGATCGATGGCCGGATGGCGCCAACGGTCTGGGATGCTGCATTGGTTCCCACCATGCTGGATATGGGACCGGCCGGGACGGAGCACGGCTATGGACACCGGATCAACAGCGCGGGCCGTGCGGTTGGCATCCCCCTCGGAGCAGAGGAATTCCAGACCGAGGAGCAAGCCTATGCGAATGCGGCGACCACCGAACACACATGGTCGTGGCTGATCTGGGAAAACGGTGTGCTCGATACCGGGGCGTCGGCCGCGTTTTCACAGGATTCGTATATCACGACCCTGACGGAGGACGGCGATATGTTCGGGGTCGAAGGGGACTTGCCGGCTCGCTGGATCGACGGGTCGTGGGAAAGCGTTCCAATTCCGGCGGGATATGGATTGGGCGGGTTTCGGTCATACAACGCCAACGGCGATATTGCCGGCACGCTGTATGTCACCGAAAAGCCAAGCACCGGCGGGGCGCCATTCGTCATGAATGCGGCGGGTGAATTCCAGATCTTCGAGCCACCGGCGGGACGATCAGCCGATTGGGCGGGTCTTCTGTACGTCTACCAGCTCGAAGACGATGGCAGTTTCACGGCGCTGATTCGGGAAGAAGGAGCGCTGTTCGGGGCGGCGCTGCGATATGCCAATGGAATGCAGACGCCCATCGCCGATCTGAGCGGAGAAGGGATGTTCTTTCGCGATGTCAATACCCACGGGGTGCTGGTCGGCCAGTCGCTCATGAACGGGGTATCGATTCCGACGATGTGGATCGATGACCAGCCGATCGTGATCGCGGATCTCATCGTGCCAGGACCGGATCTGCTCTTCCTGGATGCCGAAGCGATCAACGATTCCGGGATGATCGCCGGGACAGCTCAGGACAGCGCGGGAACGCGACACCACGTCTTGCTGCGTCCGGTGTAGGCGCTCCCGACCACACCGGTGGGGGCAAGGCTCGTGCGAAGGGCAGAACGCCCGCCCGCCGCCGCGGTCAACCGACCGGGGCGGGGGTGGGCGCGACTGGCTGCACTGGTGGTTCGAGCAACCCCTCGGGGAGCTGAAGTGACGCGCACGGCGCGCTCGCCGCCAGACATGCCGCTTGGGCGGTGGCGATCTGGATTGCGGCGTCGCGCGCACCGTCGAGCGTGCGGTTGGCCTGGATATCCAGAGTGACCAGATCGTTGCCGGCGAGCATGACGATGCGCACGCTGTCCGGCGCATTGGCATCGCTGGACAGGAGCGGATTGATGTACTGGAATGCCTGGGTGATGGTGGAACCGGGGATCGGCTCGATATCGATCGGCGCGGCGCCATCGAAGGGCGGGGTGAGGAGTCCGGCTTCATCGAGCAGTTGCAGGGGCGTTGCCTCGTCCTGGAATTTGGCAACCGTGAGACTGACCAGTGGCACCGGGAAGGCGGATTCGCCGCCCGCGGGCGATTCGTTGGTGAAGTATCCGCTCACGAAGCCGGGTGCGACCGCGGCGCCGGCGTCCGGTCCGAAGATCTCGGTTGCGGCCAGATACCCCTCGTCATGACTATTCCAGGCGGCACCGAGCGTGACGACCTGACCGGGGAGCGCGTAGTCGATGAGCGCGAGGGGCTGGCTGGCGCGGACGGTTTGGATTCGGTCGAAGAGGACCTTGCTGAGGTCGATGGCGAGTTGCCGGTCGGCGGTGACGCCGGGGACGGTATCGACGGAGACGCCAGCGAGGAGGTTGCCGGTGCGGAAGGTGGAGTCGATGGAGGTTATCGTCATCGGCGTTCCCGACGGTTGAAGCGACCCTTCGCTGATCTCGGATGGCTCCTCACCAACTCCCGCGCCGGGCCCGTCCTGGAAGACCGCGCCCGGTGGCGCGAGCCGGTTCTCGTCCTCGAGGAGATCGAATCCGCGGATAGCGCCCTGAGCGTCCGCATATTGCTCGACATATGAGCGCAGTCGAACGGAACCGTCGGCGCTGGTATAGACACTCTCGTAATACCACTGGAGACCGGCCGCATCGATCTCGGTCTGGGAAATGAGACCACCGGTCAAATCGGATCCGATCCGGCTGCCCGGCAGATAGAGCTCATAGAAGAGGACATAGCCATCGGGCACCACGGTCGAATCGAGCGCCATGGCGGCAAGATCGAGACGAGGCGCGACCGTTCCCGAAACTCCGGCGGACTGCGTGGGAGGTGTGATGAGCGGTCCCTCGGCGGCGGGTGTGGGAGCGGGGCTGGTTGGTTTTCCGGGTGGTTGGGCGAGCGCGATCATGGGGGCGGCGACGAAGAGCACCAGAACCAACAGGGCGAGGGAAGAGAAGCGGCGCATGAGAATGGATCCTCCTGGCGAGTTTTGGGTTCTGAATCGTGCGGTCCGGGTCCGGATCCCACGGGCCCCAGCTCGGGACGAATGGAACTGCGGGGATGTCAATAGACCGCGCCCTCGTAGACGAGATCGCGGCAGCGGGTTTCGACCAGACTCGGATCGATCCGCAATTGGGCCACCCCGGTTTCGATGGCGGCCCGGGCGACGGCGGCCGCCACCCGGGGGGGCACGCGCAGATCGAGCGCGTCGGGTATCAGGTTTTCGGTCGTGAGCTGGCCAGGCACCATGAGATCGGCGATCGCCCGCGCCGCGGCCAGCTTCATTTCATCATTGACCTCGCGGGCTTTGACATCGAGCGCGCCCCGGAAGACGCCAGGGAAGGCGAGCGAATTGTTGACCTGGTTCGGATAGTCCGACCGGCCGGTGGCGACCGCGAATGCGCCGGCTTCGCGCGCCAGATTGGGCATGATCTCCGGGGTGGGATTGGCCAGCGCGAAGACGATCGGATCTGCGGCCATCGATTTCACCATCTCGGTGGTCAGCACACCGGGGGCGGACAGGCCGATGAACACATCGGAATCGCGAACGACATCTTCCAGCGGCCCCTTGCGCATTTCCGGATTGGTGAGCTCGGCGATTTCCTGCTTGGAGAAATCCATGTGGTCCTTGCGATCATGGTAGATCGCCCCGGCACGATCGCAGACGACGATGTCGCGGATACCGAGGGCAAGGAGCAGTTTGGTCACGGCGACGCCAGCGGCGCCTCCGCCATTGATCGTCACGCGTAATGCTTCGACCGGGGTACCGCGTAGTTTGGCGGCGTTGAGCAACGCCGCGCCGACGATGATGGCGGTGCCATGCTGATCGTCATGGAAGACCGGCATTTCCAGCGCCACGCGCAAGCGGCGTTCGATTTCGAAGCAGCGCGGGGCGGAGATGTCTTCGAGATTGATCGCGCCGAAACTGGGAGCGATCGCCTGAACGTGGCGAACGATGTCGTCCGGGTCGCGCGCCGCCAGGCAGATGGGGAAGGCTTCGACCCCGGCCAGCGAACGGAAGAGCACCGCTTTGCCTTCCATGACCGGGAGCGCGGCCTGGGGTCCGATATCGCCCAAGCCGAGCACGGCGGAACCGTCGGTGACGATGGCGACCAGATTGCCTTTCGAGGTGAGCTCGGTGACCTGGGCTGGATCGTCCCGGATGACCGCGGCGGGTTCGAGGGCGGCCGGAGGAACGTAGATCAGATTGAGAATGTGGTGATCCCGAATGGGGATCTTGCTTTGCACTTCCAGCACCCCGCCGTGCCGGCGACGAAGCTCGATCGATTCCGAGCCGGGATGGGATTCGGTCCCATTGCCCGGCACGAGTGGACGGCGACGCCCCTCGTAGACATAGCGCAAGGTCGATTCGGCCACCTCTTCCGGGGAGACGATGCGTCCGGCTTCGCCGGCGTCGACCGTGGCGCCCACCACGGCGGCGGCGACATTCGGCGCGACCCGGAAATCGAAGATCTGGGGGACGATGTAATCGGCGTGCAGCTCATCGGGACGGACCATACCGGCCAGCGCGTGCGCGGCCGCCACGAGGGTGCGCAGGCGGATGTTGTGCGCCCGGCAATCGAGCAAACCGCGGAAGACGCCCGGAAAGACCAGGGAGATATCCATGGTGTTGGCATAATCGGACCGGCCGGTGGCGACGATGCGCGCGCCCGCGGCACGGGCGGCGGCCGGATCGACCTCCGGCGTGGGGATGGAGAGGGCGAAGACGATGGCGTCCCTGGCCATGCGGGCGATATCGGCCTCGGTTGCGATATTGCCGGACGATACGCCGATGAAGACATCGGCATCCTTCAGCATTTCGGAGAGGGAGCCATGGCGCCGGTCGAGATTGGTTTCTTTGGCGACATACGATTTGGCCCAATTCATCCGCTCGGGCCGGTAGAGGTAGATCGCGCCGGCACGATCGCAGACGGTGACGTTTTTCGCACCGGTGCGGATCAGCAGGCGCGCCACACCGACCCCGGCGATTCCCGCGCCGCTGATGACGATCCGGGCGGTCTCCAACTCCTTGCCGACGACCTTCAGCGCATTGATCAAGGCGCCGAGCACGAGCACGCCGGTGCCATGGTGCTGATTGGAAAAGACGGCAATATCGGTGGCGCGTTCCAGATGATCGGCAATGGTGAAGGTGCGCGGACTGGAGATATCGTCGATGCAGATGGCGCCGAATGTCGGCGCCATGGCGGTGCTGGCTTCGATGATCTCGGTCATATCGCGAGTGCCCAGGCAGAGCGGAAACGCATCGACCCCGGCAAAGGTCTTGAAGAGAACGCTCTTGCCTTCCTCGATGGGAATGGCCGATTCGGGTGGACCGCCCTGGCGTCCGAAGAGATCGGACCCATCCGTGATGAGGGCGACCGTATTGCCCCGGCAGGTGAGATCGAACGATTCCAGCGGATTTTCCTGGATGGCGAGGCAGGCTTCGGCCACGCCCGGCGTATAGACGAGCGAGAGCACCGCGCGGTCGCGGAGGGGAATCTTGGAATTGACGCCGATGAGACCGCGATAGCGGCGGCGATAATCCAGACCGTCACTGGTTCCGTCGATTCTGCTATTCACACCCGTTCCTTTGATCGCGAAGCCGCGTTGGGGAGTATACGTTGGAGCAGGCAGCAGGCAGCAGGCAGCCGCGAACCTGGTGAAGGTCGTTTCCGTTCGAGGCGTCGCCCAGCGCCCTGTGCAGGCGTTGGACTCGACCCCCAGTCGCCATCGCTTACGGCTGGCTGCTGACTGCTGATGGCCGACTGCCTACGGAACCGTAGAGAAAACAGGCGACTTCGTGGCCGGGGTCGATTTCGACGAGGGCGGGCCGGGCGGTATCGCAGACGCCGGGGATGCGGCGCGGGCAGCGAGAGTAGAAGGGGCAATGGGTGAGGGGACCGGAGGCGGTGGATGGTTCGCCGGGTACGACATCGCGGCGGCGATGGCGATTGGCAGGGTCGGGTTCGGGGATGGCGGCGATGAGGGCGATGGTATAGGGATGCAACGGATGGTCGATGACCGCGCCGATGGGACCGGTTTCGACGATCGATCCCTGGTACATGACCGCGATGCGGTCGGAGAAATAGCGGGCCGAAGCGATGTCGTGGGTGATATAGGCGAATGAGACCCCCCGCTCCATTTGCAGATTGCGCAGCAGGGAGAGGATTTCGATGCGGCTGGATGCGTCGATCATCGAAACGGGTTCGTCGGCGACGATGTAGTCGGGATTGCGCACGAGCGCCCGGGCGATGCTGGCGCGCTGGCGTTGGCCGCCCGAGAGCTGGTTGGGGTATTTGCCGCCGAACCGCGCTGCCGGAACGAGATCGACCGATGCGAGCGCGGCATTGGCGCGCCCGCGACGTTCTTTGGCATTGGTGATGCCATCGATCTGGAGCGGTTCCTCGACCAGGTCCCAGATACGCATGTAGGGATTGAGCGAGGAAAAGGGATCCTGAAAGACGATCTGAGCGCGCTTGCGGAACCAGCCAAGCTGGTTTTCGGGAGTGTGGGAGATATCGCGTCCGAGAAAGGAAACCGTTCCTCCGGCTGGTTCGACCAGGCGCAACGTGAGACGTCCGAGGGTGGTCTTGCCCGAACCGGATTCACCGGCGAGGGCGAGGGTTTCGGCCACATCGATATGGATGGAAACGTGGTCGACCGCATGCACCGAGCCCGTTTCGAGAAAGCCCTTGCGGGTTTCGAAAACGACCGAGGCATCTTCGACCGCGATCATGGGAGGAGTCATCGAATCCATCCTCCGGCGCAGCCATCCCCAGGTGAGGTGCGATCGTGCGGGTAGTGGCACCCCTCCGTGGCTGCTCTTGTTGGGGGTACGAATGTCGGCGATGTCGATCCGTCCGGATACCGGGCGGTATGGGCGCCATACCAAGACACGGCCGCGTAGAAAAAGGGCAGCCACCGGGGATTGCCCCTACCGGGGCGTGCGATGGTCAGGTCGCCGTCAGCCATCGAGCGCGCCTCGGAGATGGATGTGATAGCGGTCACCGGCGAGTTTCGGGTCATTCAGGAAACAACGGGCGTGGCCACCGTCCTCGATGGGATATTCGGGGGGGACGAGCTCGGGACATGGTTCGAAGACGTATGGGCAGCGGGGATGGAATCGGCAACCGCTGGGCGGATCCGTCAGATCGGGTGGTTCGCCGGGCATGGGGGTGGGCGGAACCGGATCGTGCAATCGAGGCAGTGCGGAAAGAAGAAGACTGGAATAGGGATGGCGCGGTTCGACCAGGACGCGGTCGGCCGGGCCGAATTCGACCTGCTGACCGGCATAGGCAACCGCGATGGAATCGCACAGATCGCTGGCGAGCCCGATGTCGTGGGTGATGAAGATCATCGAGATACCGGGATCGTTCTTTAGATCCTTGAGCAGATTCATGATCTGGGCCTGGACGCTGACATCGAGCGCCGAGGTCGGTTCGTCGAGGATGAGCAGATCGGGATGCATGACGAGCGCGGTGGCGATGACGACGCGCTGGCGTTGCCCACCGCTCAGCTCGTGCGCATAGCGACGTCCAATGCCGGAGGGGAGTCCCACCCGTTCCAGAAGTTGGTCGGCCTGGGCGAGCGCGGTTTTCTTGTTCTGTCCGGCCACGACCAGTGTTTCGGCGACCTGCTCGCCCACGCGAATGACGGGATTGAGCACATTCATGGCGCCCTGGAAGACCATCGCGATCTTCTTCCAGCGAATCTCGCGGCGGAATTGGTCGTTGGAGAGGGTGGTGAGCTCGCGGCCGTGGAGCTGGATCGATCCGCCGAATCGTTCGATATTCTTCGGAAGCATGCGCATGAGGGCGGCGGCCATGGAGGTTTTGCCCGAACCGGATTCGCCAACGATTCCGAGGGCGTGCCCGCGCGATTCGATCGTGAACGAGACTCCATCCACCGCGTGGACCGGGTGAGCGCCGGACGCGTAGAAGAGGGTGAGGTCCTGAACGCGGAGGAGCGGGGTCACGGCGATCGGCGGCGGAGATTCATCGTCCCGAGCTTGTCGAGGGATCGCTCTTGTGTTGCCAACGGACCATTCTCAGGGGATGAGCGGCGGGCTGGGCAACAAGAGGTCCCTCCACTCGGGTCGGGACGACGATGAAGGTGGTCGGGACGGCGGGAATTCGTCGTCCCGAGCTTGTCGAGGGACCTCTCGTTGGCCGCATGCTTTTCTCCGGAGAAAGCGTTGCTGGTCACACCCGAGAGGTCCCTCCACTTCGGTCGGGATGACGAAGGGGCCGGTCGGGATGACGAGGGGATCGATCGGGATGGCGAAAGGGCCGGCCGGGATGACGAAAGGGCCGGTCGGGATGACGAGGGGATCGGCCGGAGTGATGGGGAGGGGGGTCGGGGTGACGGGGAGGGGAGTCGGGATGGCGAGGGGGCCCGTCGAGATGACAGGGGGTGTAGTTGGGATGACGCGGCGTGCGGTCGAGATGACGGGGAGGGTGGTTGGCATGGCGGGTTGACGTCAGGCATGGGCAGGGGCGCATTCGAGATCCGAACCGGCGAGGCGGGTTTCGAATTCGCCGGGGCCGAGCTTGCGCACGCGCACCAGATTGCTATGGAACGACGCCTGGTTGCCGAGATCGGATAGCGCATCGGTGGTGAGCCAATTGACATTGCGGCCGGCGAGATTGTTCTGCGACCAATAACCCTTGGTCGAGAAGACGCAGCCCGGGATGGCATCGTCGGTGAGCTCGGCGCGAAGGATGCACCAGCCGCGCTCATTTTCGATCAGGAGCTCGTCACCGCTTTCGATGCCGCGAGCCGCCGCGTCCCGTTGATGGATCTGCAGGATGGGAACGCCTTCCTTGCGGCGGAGGTCCGGCTGGTTGACGAAGGTGCTGCTGACGAAATGGTGACCGGCCGGGGTGACGAGCACCAGCTCATCCGATTGGCGATCGGTCATTTCGGGAGGAACGACATAATCCGGTAGCGGATCGACCCCGAGCGGGATCATGGCGTCGCTATAGAGTTCGATCTTGCCAGACGGCGTGCCGAAGTGCAGATCGGGCCAGTTGAAGGTGGACGTCTCGTCCGGTTCGGTATAGGGCAGCCAGCCCTTTTCGACCAGCTGGTCGAAGTCGATATCCGCCAGCCAGCGATTGGTGCGTTTGGTGGCGTCGAAGACCTCGCGAGCGACCTCGATATTGGTCTGGTCGAACCAGGATTCGGTGTATCCCATCTTCCTGGCGATCTGGCGCTGGACATCCCAGTTGCCGCGCGCTTCTCCCAAGGGGGCCATGGCGGCTTTGTTGAAATGGATATGCCGGTGCCCGGATGGTTTGACCACATCGTCGACTTCGAGCTGGGAGGTGGCAGGCAGCACGATATCGGCGAAGCGGGCGGTGTCGGTCATGAATTGCTCGTGGACCACCGTGAAGAGATCGTTGCGCAACAGCCCGCGGATGATCTTCGCTGAATTCGGGGTCGATGTGGCCGGGTTGGAAATGAAGACGTAGAGCGCCTTGATTGGCGGATCGGCGGCTTCCCCGGTGAGTGCCGCGCCGAGCCGGTTCATATTGACGATGCGCGGTTGCGGCGGGCATTCGGAGATTTTGCCGACGGCTTCGCCATTCCAGACCACGACGCTGCTTTCCGAATAGAAGACGCCGGCTCCGCGCCGGCCGTAGTGTCCGGTGACTGCCGGAAGCGCGAGGATGGCGCGGATGGTTTGGCCGCCGTTTTCCGACCGCTGGATCCCATCGTTGAATTTGACCAATGGGGCGGTGGCGTCCATCCAGCGCTGAGCGAGCGTTCGGATGATGGCCTCGTCGATCCCGGTGATGCTGGCCGCGCGTTCGACTGGATATTCGGCCGCGCGCTGGCGGAGTTCTCGCCAGCCGATGGTGTGCGCCTCCAGCCATTCCTCATTGTGGCGGCCGGCTTCGAAGATCAGATGAATGATCGCCAGCGCCAGCGCGGCATCGGTGGAGGGGTTCGGGCGAATGTGCAGATCGGCGGCGCGCGCGGACCGGGTGCGGCGCGGGTCGATGACGACGACATAGGCGCCCTTGCGCTGCGCATCGCGCAGGAGCGGCACGAAATGGGGCGAGGTGCTGGAGGGGTTGTGGCCCCAGACCAGAATCAGGTCGCTTTCGGCGACCTCGCGCGGATCCATGCCCGGTTTGCCACCGAGGGTGTGTTTGCAGGCGGCGGTTGCGGCCGCGTCGCAGATGGTCCGTTCGAGCCCGGACGCGCCGAGGCGGTTCCAGAGCCGGTTGGCCGCGACGATATTCTCCACCATACCGAGGGTGCCGCTGAACGAATAGGGGAGAATCGCCGCGCCGCCATATTGGGCGATGATCTCCTGCCAGCGGTCGGCAATTTCCGCGATTGCATCGTCCCAGGAGATGCGTTGCCAGCGGCCACAGCCTTTGGGACCGGAGCGGCGCATGGGGTATTGGAGACGATTGGGATCGTAGACACGGTCGAGATAGGGACGCACCTTGGCGCAAAGCCACCCCTGGGTGATCGGGTGATCCGGGTTGGCATAGAAATCGACGACGCGGCCGTTTTCGACCTCGGAGATGAAGGAACAGCCATCGGGGCAGTCATGGGCGCAGGCGCCGCGGACGATCTGGCGTTGAATGGTCGACATGGGTGGCAGACTCCGGATGGTCGAGACGCGTAGTCGTGTACGCAGTGTACAAAAAACCCCCTCTCCCAGAAGGAGAGGGGGTGGGACGAGGCGATTACGCCAGCGTCGCGTCCAATTCGATGGGCACATTGCCGCGCAGGGCGTTGGAGATGGGGCAACCGGCTTCGCCCGCTTTGGCCAGCTCGGCGAATTGCGCTTGATCCACGCCGTCGACCTTGCCCTTGACGGTGAGTTTCGAGTATTTGACTTCGACGCCACCACCGTCCTTGGGACCGAAGCCAACCTTGGCGGTGACATCGAGCTCCTTGGCTGGGGTGCCGTTTTCGGCGAGCGCGTTCGAAAAGGCCATTGCGTAGCACGATGCGTGCGCGGCGGCGATGAGCTCTTCGGGGCTGGTATGGCCTTCCGGTTCGCCAGCGCGGCGCGCCCAGGTGACGTCTTGCTTACCGAATGCGCCGGAGCCGACCTCGAAGCTGCCGGAGCCCTCGAAGAGGGTGCCCGACCAAGTCGCGGTCGCGGTTCGTTCGGTCATGATATCTGCCATGGGGAGAAACTCCTTTCGATGCTGGGTCCGGGGTTCTGCGTCCGGAGCCCTGAGAAAAATATCGGACGAGCTACCTGCTCGGTTTCAACGTGATTGGCTGGCGGGTCTGACGAGAGCGGTCCCTCCACTTCGGTCGGGATGACGGTCAAATTGGCGGTGGGTCGGTATGAGGCTGGTCTGACGAGAGCGATCCCTCCACTTCGGTCGGGATGACGGGGGCCGGTCGGGATGACGGTGTGTCGATGTAGGGCGGGTCTGGCGAGAGAGGTCCCTCCACTTCGGTCGGGATGACG
>JBIQLF010000015.1:16804-25128 GCA_044464585.1 Thermomicrobia bacterium | reverse complement strand
TCGATATAAACGGTCTTGATCTGGGTGTAGAAATCGCGGGCCGATTTGCCCTGTTCGCGCGAATAGGAGCTGGAGCCCTTGTACCCACCGAACGGCACCTGCGGTTCCGCTCCGGGTGTTTCGCTGTTGACATGGACGATACCGGTCTGGATCTTCTTGGCGAATTCGAGCGCCCGGCCGAGATCGCGGGTGAAGATCGAGGCGGTGAGTCCGTATTTGACCGAATTGGCGATGTCGATGGCCTCGTCCATATCGTCGACCGGGATGACGCCCATGATCGGGCCGAAGATTTCTTCCTGACCGAGATGGGAGGATGGATCGACATTGGCGAAAACGGTCGGGGCGACGAAATAGCCATGTTCGCGGCCATCGTCGGTCAGGCGGCCGCCTCCGGCCAGCAGCTCGGAGCCCTCGCTCCTGGCGCGGTCGGCGCCGGCGACGACATTGGCGACTGCATCGGCTGAGATCAATGGACCGATCTGCGTCGCGTCATCGAGCGGATTGCCGACCTTGAGGTTCTTCACCTTGTCGAGCAGCTTTTGCGTGAATTCGTCGACGATCGAGCGATGGACGATGGCGCGGCTGGTGGCGGTGCATTTCT
The DNA here is from genome assembly GCA_044464585.1 of Thermomicrobia bacterium. Taxonomy (GTDB): domain Bacteria; phylum Chloroflexota; class Chloroflexia; order Thermomicrobiales; family UBA6265; genus JAMLHN01. Next base: position 24,527 of record JBIQLF010000015.1, on the reverse strand, counting down.
GTCCGCTGGACCACATGGCCCCGGTCATGACGTGCTGGATGGCATGGTTCATATCGGCATCGGCCAGGACGATGGCCGGGTTTTGGCCGCCCAGCTCGAGCTGGATCTTGGCGCCGCGCTTGGCCGCGGTGACCGATAGCTTGCGACCCACCTCGCCGGAACCGGTGAAGGAGATGGCGCTGATGCGATCGTCCTCGACCAGCGGATCGCCCACGGTGGAAGCGCTGCCAGTGACGAGATTCAGGACACCGGCCGGAAGACCGGCATCGGCCAGCGCTTCGACGAAGCGGGCGGCCAGGAGCGGGGTGGCGCTGGCGGGTTTGAAGACGACGGTGTTGCCATAGGCAATGGCCGGGGCGATTTTCCAGGCCGGGATCGCAATCGGAAAATTCCAGGGAGTGATAACGCCGACGACGCCGAGCGGTTCACGGGTGGTGTAGAGCAATGTGTTCGGATTGGCGGAGGGATAGTGCTCGCCGTCCGGCTGCTGGATGTCACCGGCGTAGTAGCGCAGGATTTGAACGGCGCGTCCGGTTTCGCCAATGCCTTCCTTGAGGGTTTTGCCTTCCTCGCGCGCCAGCTCCCGGCCGACATCGTTTTGGCGGGAAGCCAGAATCTCGGATGCCTTGTACAGGATGGCTGCCCGGGCGATGGCGGTGGTGTCGCGCCACGCGGCCGCGGCATCGGAGGCGGCCTGAATAGCGGCATCGACATCGGCCCCGGTCGATGCGGCAAATTCGCCGATCAGCTCATTGGTGTTGGCCGGGTTGCGGCTTTCGAATGTTCGACCCGATTCGGATGGAACCCATGCTCCACCGATGTAATTTCCCCAGGTTTTTTCCTTCGAGGCGACTGCCACGTGCGCATGCTCCTTCCGGCGTGACCCGCTATGGGCGGCCACATTGTTTTCATTATCTATTGTGCCAAATCAACGGATTTGGCGAGAAACGAAGAGACCGATGCCGATGACCAGGATGATGAGCACGATGAGCGAGCACCCGATCGCCAGGACGGTTCCGGTGCCGGTGGTCGCTTCCGGATCGCTGGGATCGAGCTCAAGCTCGGGGTTGGCTGGTGGATCGATGGGGTCGAGATCAGGCATGGTGGGCGGGTCCGGAGTCCGGGGGCCGGAGTCCGGAGCGACGCCACGCTACCTCGTAGCAATGCAGGTCCGAGGAACGCAGGCGGCCACCGCGCGATCCCCGGACTCTGGGCTCACGATCCCGGACGCCAACCATCAGCCGTCCCATCTCCACTGACCATCCTCGAAGACGAACACAAAGCGCTGGAAGTCCTGTTGAGTGCCGGAGGTGGATTGGACCATGGTGGAAATGCGGTTCGGCGCTTCGATCGTGATGTCGCCGCTGCGTTCCCAGGCGACGGGCGCGGACATGGAAATGGTCAGGGTTTCGAGGAAGTTGGGATCCGACTCGATCAATGCCTGGCGGAATCCATTGCTGAGCAGCGGCAACCAGCGTTCCGGTTCACGGCTCGCCCAGCAGGCGGTGAGCTGATCGAGGACGGCATCGATTTCCCCGGCGAAGTCGAGATGCGCGTCCGGACTGGCGATCGGGACCGGCGATCCGTCCAGGCCGGCAACGGCGACCGGCAGCGGGGAACCGGATGCGTTCGGGGTTGCCGCGAGCGTCTCGGGCTGGGGCGATGCGGGCAGCGATGACCCGTTGCCGATTTCAGCTGCGGCGGCTGGCGTGCCGAGCAGCTCGGGCATCGACATCGCCGGTGTGGTGCAGGCAATGAATGTCTTGAAGGCGAAAGTGGAGAGCAGGATGATCCGGCCGGGACAGGCGTCGTCGACCCGGGTCAGGGTGAGGGTCTTGGCGGTGCGACTCCAGAAATAGGCGCCGGTGGTGAGATCGTCGTTGACGATGGGCGCGGCGGCCGCATTGGAGCAGGCGAGTAGTCCCGCCTGATCGGTGAATGTGATCTGGTTTCCTTTGGCGGTCCAGGTGCCGGTGACGACAGTGGCGCCGACATCGAGTCGTTCGGCCTCATAGGTGCCATCCGCTTCGATACCGAGACGCCAGCGACCGACATAGGAAAACGAGCTGGCGATATCGACCGGAATATCGGTGCGGGCGAGGGCAACCGACCATTCGCCGACCGGAGAGTCGTCTTGCGCTCCGGCTTGCTCCAGCAGCACGGCCGAACCGAGGAGCGATGCGAGCAGGACGATGGCCGCGGCGAGAAGACGGAGTCGAGCGCGTTCGATTGGAGGCTGCATGGACCACGTCTCCTGGCGCCACCGGTGGCCGCCGGGTATCGAAGCGGCGACTCGGACAGACCACTGGACCGTTCGGGGGATAGACCGGGCGCCGCTGAGAGTCTAGCATGGCAATCGACACGTCAATTCGTTCAGCGTTGTGCGCCATACTTGGCGTACAACGCGAGCGAGCAGCGTATTTCGTTTTGGCGAACCGGGGGCACAGCATCGATTCCGCCCCGAACGATACCGTTCATCGAGGTGAACCCCATGGCGCTTTCTTTTCGGCAGAACCGGCGGCGTTTCCGGCTGGGTACGTTCGCGATCGTGGCAGCGCTGATGCTCACCCCGTTGTTGCCCGCGCTGCTTGGCCATCCGGCGATGGCGCAGGAAACCGACCAGCGGTTCGGGGGGCAGCCGCTCAATTTCGGGGAAATGGTCGTTTTGCAGCGACCGTTTGCGTCGAACGGGGCGCAGCTGGCATTGGAACGTTTCTATGTCGACCGGGGAATCATCGCCGATCCCTATTTGAGCGCGGTCGCGGGAAGCGGTCGCGACCAACCCAGCGCGAACCAGCAGGTGCCATTCCGCAATCCGGCGCCGGCATTCAGCCGTAATCTGTTGATCACCCGCAACTATGGTTATTCGCCTTTCCAGACGGAACCGACGATCGCGGTCGATCCGACCGATCCGGACCATATCGTGGTCGGGGTGATCGACTACAACATGGGTTCGACGATGTCGGTCTATGTTTCCTGGGATGCCGGGGAAACCTGGGATGGTCCGAAGCAGATCGTCTATTTCCGGGACGACATCAGCGGCGCGGGCGATCCGGTGGTGGCATTCGACCGGGAGGGGACGGTCTTCATCACGATGATCTCGATCGGCGTGCGGGAATTCATCCTCGGCACGATCTCGTCGCAGGTCGGTGTGATGAATATGGCGGTTGCCACCTCCTATGATGGTGGATTGACCTGGACCGAACCGCAATTGGCGGCATCCGGGTCGGTTTCGACCGAGAGCAATGTCGACCAGGACGGGAAAGAACGGGGCACGATCACCACCGTCGATCTGGACAAGCCGTGGTTGACCGTGGGACCGAGTCCCACCGATCCGGACAAGGAGGTCATCTACCTCTCGTATACGGAATTCGAGCAGACCTCATCGGTGCTCTATGCGGACGAGCTGGCGTTCCTGTCCAACCCATTCCTGGCGACGCAGATCAAGGTCGTCGCCTCGGACGATGGCGGGCAGACGTGGAGCGCCCCGGCGCCGGTGAGCGAAAAGGTGTTTGCCGGGTTCAGCCTGGCGGCTCCGGGACAGGACGCGGCGCAGCAGCAGACCGGCGCGGGCACCTTTTCGTCACGGGTGGTGCAGGGTTCGCAGATCGATGTATTGCCGGACGGCACGCTCGCAATCTGCTGGTACGACTCGACCGACGATGGCAATGACACCGGTTTGGCGGTGGTCAGCTTCGCGACCTCGAACGATGAAGCGCGGACGTTCAGTCAACCGGTGGTGGCCGGGACATTCCGCGAGGTGCCCTATCGGTTGCGCACCGCGAATTTCCGGTATGGCGGATTGCCATCGATGTCGGCGGGACCGGATGGAGCGTTGTATATCGTGCAGGCGGGGCGCTCCTCGGTCGATCCGGTCGATGACAGCGATGTCTTTCTCTATCGGTCGCTGGATGGCGGGAAGAATTGGGATCCCGGCGTGCAGGTGAATCAGGACAAGACGACGAAGAATCAGTTCTTTCCGCAAGTGATCGCCGGGCCGGATGGCGTGGTCCATGTCATGTGGGGTGACCAGCGGGACGACCCGATCGGGCTGAAATACAACATCTACTACACCCAATCGACCGATCAGGGGCAGACCTTCGGGTTCACGATCCCGGAACAGAATTTCACTGCGCCCGACACGCGGGTGACGGATTTTTCGTCCAATCCGATGAAGGGCTTTCCTGGGGGCCGGTTCATCGGGGACTATATGGGCATTGCGGCGACCGAAGACGATGTCTTCATGGTCTGGCCGGATACGCGACTGGGCGAATATGGCGGGTACAGCCAGCAGATCGGATTCGCCCGCAAGACGGCCATCCAGCCGCCCAGTCTCTTCCTGAGTCCTCCGTCCGGTTCGGCGGGGCGGATCGTCGACATTCAGGGATTCGGATTCCAGCCCGATTCGGCGATTCTGCTCTATGTCAGCGGGGTCATCACCTCGACCTTGCGGACGGATCTCAAAGGACAGTTCCAGACCAGCATCTATATGCCGCTGACTGGCGAGGGACCGACCGAGATACGCGCGTTCGACGAAACCGGCAATACGGCGACGGCCTCGTTCTATACGGAATTCGGGTTCGACTCATTGCAGGAGCAACTGGGCGCGATCGAATCGGCGTTGGGATTGACGCCGGAAGCGGAGGCGTCGCCGGTGGCCGAGGGAACGCCGGAGGCGGCCGCAAGTCCGGGTTCGGAGGGTTCGTCGGAACGTGCCGGGGAGCCTGAGGAGGTCGGGACGCCGGCGAGCTAGGATGATCGGTCCGGGGTCCGGGGTCCGGGGTCCGGGGTGGCGAGGTTCCCTCGGTTGAAGCCAGGGACTCACAGAGCCAAGCCTCTCCGGGGCTGGAATGGCATCCGAAACGGTTTCGGGTCCGTACCATCGTTGTGAGGCAGAACGAGAGAGATTCTTCGCTTCGCTCAGAATGACACGAGGGCTTCGCTCAAAGTGACAATGGGCCTAGAACGACGACCATGGAGCGGGGCGTTACGGAGAAGCCGAGATGAATCGACAGAGCCAGCTTTCCGAGTTGTTGCAAGGGTTTGCCAGAGGCGAGATGAGCCGGCGGGCGTTCCTGGGGCGGGCGATCGGGCTCGGAGTGAGCGCATCGGCGGCCGGGGCGTTGCTGGGCGATCCGCTGCTGGCGGGCGCGCAGGATGCATCGCCGGGCGCGGGCAGACCGGTGGGACCGGCAGCGGACACGATCACATTCGGCGCGTTCAATGTCGACCAAGCGCCCCTCAATGTCGAGAAGGGCGATATCGATCTCTATCTCTTCGGGTTGAAGACCGCGGGCGCCAAGAGCCTGGAAGGGAACGATCAGGTGCGTCTGATCGACGCTCCGGCGTCGACGGTGTCGCTGTTGCTCAATCCGGCGCCCGCGCCGCAGGGAGCGCTGAATCCGTTTTCGATCAAGGACGTACGGCAGGCGATGCAGTATCTGATCGACCGGAGTTTCATCGCGAGCGATATCTATCAGGGCCGGGCGCTGCCGATGTTCACCAATATCAGCCCGACCGATTACGACCAGCTCACGATCTTTCCGGTGATCAGCAAGGCGAATATCCGGTACGACAACGATCTGGCTTCCAAGCAGATCAACGATGCCATGACCGCGGCTGGGGCCAGCAAGGACGGCGACACCTGGTCGTTCGACGGCAAGCCGATCCAGATCAAGATCGTGACCCGGGTGGAAGACGAACGGCGCGATATTGGCGATCTGGTGCGATCGTCGCTGGAACAGCTCGGATTTCAGGTTGCGCCGCAATACCAGGAGTTCGGTCCGGCGACGCTGGCCGTCTATGCCAGCGATCCCGCGACATTCCAGTGGCACATCTATACCGAGGGGTGGAGCCGGGGCGCGCCGGTGCGCTATGACGATGCCGGGATCAATCAGTTTGCCGCGCCGTGGTTGGGGAATATGCCCGGCTGGCAGGAAGTCGGCTACTGGCAATACCAGAACGACCAGCTCGACGATCTGGGCAAGAAGCTCTATCGCGGCGAGTTCGCGAGTCAGGACGACCGCAATTCGCTCTATCAACAGATGGTGCAACTGGCGCTCGACGAATCGGTGCGGGTCTGGTTGGTCACCGCGATGCAGAGCTTCCCGGTGCGCAAGGATGTCGAAAACCTGACGCTCGATATCGTCAGCGGACCGCGCAATCTGTTCGCGTTGCGAGGCGCGGATATCCCCGGCCGGACCGATCTGAAGGCCGGCAACCTGTGGGTCTGGACCGAGCGAACGACCTGGAATCCGGTCGGCGGGTTCGGGGATGCGTATAGCTCCGACATCTACAAGAATCTGGTCGATCCGGGTATCTTCAATCACCCCTTCACCGGTCTCCCGCACGCCTTCCGGGTCGATTTCACGGTCGATACCGCCGGGCCGGATGGCGCCATGGACGTGCCGGCCGAGGCGGTTGTCTGGGACGCGCAGCAGGATGTCTGGGCGCCGGTGGCGAGCGACGCCCAGGCAAAGAGCAAGGTGACATTCGACTACTCGAACTATCTCGGCACGATCTGGCAGCACGGTCAACCGATCACCATGGCCGATGTGATCTATCCGATCGCGCAGGGCTACGAGATGGCCTATGACGACGACAAGGTGCAGATCGAAACCGCGATCGGGATCACCTCGCGGCCATTGCTGGAGACGTTCAAGGGCTATGTCTTCGGTGAGAAGACGATCGATGTCTATCTCGATTACTGGCATTTCGAGGAGGGGTATATCGCCTCGTATGCGTCGCCATCGGCGGTTTCGACGCCGTGGGAAATTCTGGCGGCGATGGACGATGTGGTGTTCGACAAGCGAACCGGAGCGTATTCCGATACCGCGGCCGCCCGATTCAGCGTGCCGTGGATCAGTCTGGTGACCGAGTCGGATGCGCGGCTGGTGCTGCGCTCGGTGAAGGAATTCGGACGCAAGAAGTCGATTCCCGCCGGGGTATTCGATATCGGTGGCACGTTGATCGTCAGCCAGGACGAGGCGAATGCCCGGTACGAAGCGGCGGAAGCGTGGTTCGAGAATACGAACTTGCTCGTGATCGCCAATGGGCCCTATCAGTTGACCAAATACGATCCGCCAGCGCAGTTCGCGCAGCTCGACGCCTTCCGGCCGGAGGGGTATCCCTTTACCGTCGAGGATTTCCGCTTCGGTGAACCGCCCGATCTGACCGTGACCGCGACCGCACCCGATTCGATCGCGCTGGGAGATGACATCTCGATCCCGGTGACCGTCGATGGGCCGGGAACGCTGGCGGTGCACTATACCTTCATCGATTCCGCGACCGGCGATGTGCTCGAAAGCGGCGATGCCCAGGGCGACGGTGGCAGCTTTACGGTGGCGATCGATCCATCGGTGAGCGCGACGCTTTTCCCCGGCTTGTATGAGCTGGTGGTGCTGGCGTCGAGTAGCGATCTGGCGAGGGTGGCGCAGCAGCGGCTGGACTTGAATATCGGGGTGTGAGCGACGAGTCTCGAGCCCTGGGTGCTGAGAAGGATGCTTTTGTGCTGGGGTGTGGCGCGGTCGAACTGAGCTGCTGGCCGCGGGGTCACCTCTACGCCGGCTCTTCGGCCTCTGAAGCGAGGGGAGATGGAGCCTCGGAGAGGCTTGGCTTTGTGAGCCCGTGGTTTCGATCTGGGGGAGCTTGGATGCGGCCCGGGTGCCGGGCGACGAGAGGTCCCTCGACTTCGCTCGGGATGACGGGTGCTTCGCTTGGGATG
>JBIQLF010000015.1:0-16704 GCA_044464585.1 Thermomicrobia bacterium | reverse complement strand
CGGGTGGTTCGCTCGGGATGATGGGGAAGTGAAAATCGCGCGGGCGCTCGGGATTCGGGCAGTGACGTTGTTCGGGGTCCTGGTGGCGGTGCTGGTGCTGCTGGTGGTTTCGCTGGGAGCGACGGGGTATTCGGACCGGTTGCTTTCCGCGCAGGTGAACGAGGAATTGCGCGGATTTCGGCAGGCGCAAGCCCAGACGATCAAGGATCCAGCCCAACTGGAAACCGCGGTCGCCCAGCGAAAGACAGAGCTGGAGTCCTTCTATGGGCTGGACGAATCGTGGTGGCGGCGGATGCCATCGCAGATCTGGCGGGTGCTGACGCTCGATCTGGGGGAAGCCCGTTCGTTGCGCACGGCCGACGGCAGCTCCCGGATTTCCGATATCGTCAAAGAACGGTTGCCGTACACGATGCTGCTGCTGACGACCTCGTCGGTGATCACGGCGGTGATCGGTCTGGTCGTCGGGGTGCGGATGGCGACCCGGGTCGGGAGCAAACCGGACCGGGCGGTGGCCTATTTCGCGGCGGTGTCGTTTGCGGTGCCCGCGTGGTGGCTGGGCATCCTGTTCATTCTGGTGTTCGCGTTCAAGCTGAGCTGGTTCCCGGCCGGCGGCATGTATAGCAACCCGCCACCCGAACCGGGAATCGACCGGTGGCTCGATCTGGCGAAGCACGCGATGCTGCCCGTGATCACACTGGTGTTGGTGAGCGTGGGACCGTATATCTATTCGGTGCGGACGATGACGGTCACCACTGCCCTGGAGGACCATGTGCAGTTGGCGCGAGCGAAGGGCTTGCCGGATCGGGTGATCGAACGGCGGCACATCCTGCGGGTGGCGGCCGCGCCGATCGTGACCGGATTGGTTCTAGGATTGGCCGGTTCGCTGGGCGGCTCGATCCTGACCGAAACCGTGTTCAACTGGCGCGGAATGGGGCGGCTCTATTACGACGCGATCGCGGGAACGCCGGACGAGGGCGTGATCGTGGCGCTGACCTTCCTGTTCACGTTGATCTATCTGCTGGCGCGGTTCCTGCTCGATGTGTTGTATGTCGTGCTCGATCCGCGGGTTCGGTACTGAGATGGCGGAGTCGGGTTCGGAGTCCGGAGTCCGGAGGCTGGAGAGGTCGCGGGTCGATCCACGGACGGCAGGACGCGGAGGTCCTGCACTACGCTTGGACAGGAACGTCATTTCATCCGTGGATTCTCCGAGATTCGGTAGGGGCGCCCCCCTGTGGGCGCCCGTTCGGGTGGTCGCGTTGCCATTGAGGAAAGACCCGATCGTCGGCCACCGAATTCGTGACGAGGTCGCAGAGTCCGAGGCATCGCGTTGGCAAGAAGGGCGCCCACAGGGGGGCGCCCCTACCGGGCTGAATGAACAAGATGCGCGGGCGCGGCGGGTAAGGCGCATCCGCGCTGAGATCGACAGGGCTGGGTAGGGCGATGGGGACTGGGACCGCGCTCGATCACATCGTTCCTGTCGAGGATGAGGAAACGGCGGAGCAGGAGCTGGCGGTTTTTTCCCTGCGCGGGGCGGGCCGGGTGGTGCGGGCGAGCTGGTCGGGGCGGATCGGACTGGTGATGTTCGCGCTGATGCTGGGGATTTCGGCGTATGTGCTGCTGACGTATCCGAAGGATTTCGGGTCGCATGTCTGGAGTTCACCGAAAGCGTGGGCGAACAATCCGAAAGCGGCCGCGCCGCGGTGGACCGCGCTGTGGGACGTGAATGCGGTCGAGAATCGGGCGGCGACGCTCACCGAGCCCAGTGCGACCAGCGAGCGGGGCGCCGCGACGATTTCCGATTACGACTGGACGATCGCCCAAACGTCCGATTCGTTTCCGACCTTTCTTTCGACCACGATCAGCGGGGTGACCTTTTCCGGGCGGGCGCCGGTGATCGCGGTGACGCTGATTCGCCCGGATGGGGGCGAGATCCGGCTGGCGAACCTGGCGGTGCCCGCGGCGCGGGAGGGAGAAACAACCCCGATCCGGCGGTATTTCGATGCGCCGGAACGAATCCTGCTGACGCAATCGGATACGGCGCAAGCGTCGATTCTGAAATGGTTCCAGGCGACCTATCCCGATGCGGGGGTGACCAGCGTCGATATGGGAGTGTTGAATCAGGCGCTTTTCGGGGTGCCGGCCGGGAATGGGTATACCGCGCTGAAGGGCGATTACATCCTGAAGGTGCAGTTCCTGGTGGCGGATCCGGCCGATTCGTTGCAGTCGATTGCGAATGTCTTTGGCGGAACGGTCTACGGATGGATGGGAACCGATTCGCTCGGGCGCAATCTGTGGACCGGATTGCTCTATGGTTTTCCGGTGGCGTTATTGATCGCAACCGTGACCTCGGTGCTGGCAACGATCATCGGCGCCAGTCTCGGTATCATCAGCGGATACACCGGCGGGAAAACCGATTCGGCGATCCAGCGAGCGGCGGATATCGTTTCCAATGTGCCGACCTTGCCATTGCTGATCTTTCTGGTGTTCATCATCGGACCGAATCTGGCGGTGATTCTGCTGGTGCTGGTGGCGTTCAGCTGGCCGGGGTTGACGATCCTGGTGCGGTCGATGGTGTTGTCGTTGCGGTCGGGGCAATTGGTGGAAGCGGCCAAAGCCATGGGAGCATCACGCTGGCGGATCATGGCGCGGCATGTGTTCCCGCAGGTGGCGCCCTATATCGTCGCGCAGATGATCTTCGCGGCTCCAGCGGCGATCCTGGCGGAGGCGTCGTTGAGCTTTCTCGGGTTGGGCGATCCCTCCATTCCGACCTGGGGGCAGATGCTGGAATCGGGTTTCCGGACTGGGGCGCTCTACGTCGGTTATTGGTGGTGGGTGATCCCGCCCGGTGTGTTGATCATCGTGACCGCAATGGCGTTCACGATGCTGGCACTGGCGATGGAGCAGGTGGTGGATCCGCGGTTGCGCCAGCAACATTGAACGAGCGGTTCGGTCCGCGTTCGGTCAATGCTTCCACGGCCTGCATCAGTCGTTCCAGATCGTCGTGGTCGTTGTATCCCTGATAGGAAACGCGCACCATATCGAGTCCATTCCAGCTGGAGATCGGCGCTTCGACCTTGAATTCGTCGTACATGCGCTGTTTCAGCGCCACCGGATCGCTGGTGCGGACCGGACAGGCGACCATCTGGGCATACCATTCCGGACTATCGGGGTGGATCGGTTCGCAACCGCTGTAGTCGGCGATACGCTGGCGGGTTTCGCGGGCGAGCTCGTGGCAGCGAGCGCGCACCGAGGGCCAGTCGTGTCCGGCCTGGAAGTCGATTGCGGCCGGTACGGTCAGGAAGGCCGATGGATCGCGGGTGCCTTGCCATTCGTTGCGTTGCACGAAGGTCGACGGTTCGAGCACGCCATGCCGTCCCCAGCCCCAACTGATGACGAGCGATTCGACCCAGCCCTGTTCTTCCGGGCGGACGTAGAGAAACGCCGACCCTTTGGGGGAGCAGAGCCACTTGTGGAAGTTGCCGGTATAGACATCGGCCTCGAGCGCGGTCATGTCGAGCGGGATTTGGCCGGGAGCGTGGGAACCATCGATGATCGTGAGAATACCGGCTTCGCGCGCGCGCTGGCAGACCAGCTCGACCGGTAAGGTCAGTGCCGTGGACGAGGTGATATGGCTCATGAAGATCGCTTTGGTGCGTTCGGTAACCTGCGACCAGAGCGATTCGACGATGGCTTCCTGGGAGGTGACGGGCAGTGGAATGTTATGCCGGACCAGGCGCGCGCCCATTTTGTCGAGCAGCCATTCCCAAGCCATGGTGCAGGCGCCATATTCGTGATTGGTGGTGAGCACCTCGTCGCCTTCTTCGAGATCGAGCGAGCGAATGATGAGATTGACGCCCCAGGTGGAATTGGTGATCTCGACGACGGAGTCGGGCGCGCAGTTCAGATAGTCGCCGATGACCGACCGAGTTTCGGCCAGAAGCCCATCGATGCGGCGACCGAGGAACTGGACCGGTTGCCGTTCCAGCTCGCGCTGCCAGTTTCGATATGTCTCGAAAACCGGGATGGGACATGCGCCGAACGAACCATGATTGAGAAAGGTGATCTCCGGATCGAGCAGGAAGAGTTCTTTCAATGACTCGGATGGCACGGATGATCCCTACCTCGCGAAACACGGTCGCACGCGATGACAGAATACGGTGACCTCGATTGGTCTCGCCTGGGGGCGAAGTATACAAGGATGCCGGCAGGCGATTTCCCGGAAGGAGGATCAGATGAGCAATGGACGATGGGCACTGGTGACCGGCGTCGGCCGGCAGGTGGGAATCGGGGCGGCGATCTGCCGCGCGTTGGCAGTCGACGGAGTTTCGATCTGTTTCACCGGGTGGACCCGCTACGATGCGCAGATCTACGGCGGAGAGCATCGCACCTGGCAGGAATCGTTCGCCGATGAGCTGCAGGCACTCGGGGTCGATGCGTTCGGTCTGGAGGTCGATTTGTCCGATGCAACCGCGATTGCGCCGCTCGTGGCATCGGTGCTCGAGCGGGCTGGGATGCTTTCCATGCTGGTGAATAACGCGGCGTTTTCGACGAATGGCGATATCGACCACCTGACCGCGAAGCAGCTGGATGACCACTATGCTGTCAATGTGCGTGGCATGGCGCTCCTGACGCAGGCGTTCGTACGGCAGTGGAGCGGGACCGCCGGGGGCCGGGTCGTCAATATGACCTCGGGTCAGGGACAGGGCCCGATGCCGGGTGAGCTGGCTTATGCGGCGAGCAAGGGCGCGGTCGAGGCATTTACCACCTCGGTCGCGCCGGCGTTGGCGGCGCGCGGTATCACCATCAACGCGGTGAATCCGGGTCCGACCGATACCGGCTGGATGAGCGACGAGCTGAAAGCAGAGTTGTTGCCGAAGTTCCCGATGGGGCGGATCGGCGGTCCGGACGACGCGGCCCGGCTGGTGGCGTTCCTGTGCAGCGACGCGGCAGGCTGGATTACCGGGCAGGTGATGCATTCAGAGGGCGGATTCTGGCGGACCTGAGATCGACAAACCGCGCTTCTTGCTCCTCGGGCGATGGAGTTCGTGGGCCTGAGCGTCGATAGCGATGATTCATCGAACGCTTAGGTCGATGGCGCAGGTGGAACGCGAGCGCGGTCCGAATGTCATCGAAGGGTAATTCTCGGCTTCGTTCCGTTTCTCGAACCGCTTTAGGCCGTCGCAGGCTGGCGGGTGAACTGGTTGGCGCCGATGCCGATGCCGTAGTAGATGAGCCCCTCACGTTCGACGCGGACCGGATCGAGCATGTTGCGGCCATCGAAGATGACCGGGTGCGTCAGGGTTTCACGCAAGACGTCGAAGTCGGGCATGCGGAAGGCGCGCCATTCGGTGCAGACTGCAAGCGCATCGGCCCCGGAGAGGGCGGTTTCCGCGTCGTCGACCAGCACCAGATCGCCCTCGGAGATGGCGTGCGGGAAGAGACGGGCGGTTTCCTTCATGGCCACCGGATCGTATGCTCGAACCGTGGCGCCGGCGTCCCAGAGGGCCGTCATGAGATCGATGCTGGGCGCTTCCCGCATGTCATCGGTATTCGGTTTGAATGCCAGCCCCCAGAGGGCGATCGTCTTGCCGCGCAGATTGCCCCCGAAATGGGCAAAGATCTTTTCGAAGAGGACATTCTTCTGGCGGGCGTTGACCTGGTTGACCGCGCGCAGGAGCTGCGGATCGACGCCCGCGGATTCGGCCACTTTTTCCAGTGACGAAACATCTTTGGGAAAGCAGGAACCGCCGAAGCCGCATCCGGGATAGATGAACGAATAGCCGATGCGGGGGTCGGATCCGATACCGACGCGGACGTTTTCGATATCGACCCCGATGCGCTCGGCGATATTGGCCATCTCGTTCATGAAGCTGATCTTGGTGGCGAGGAGCGCATTCGCGGCGTATTTGGTGAATTCGGCGGAACGGAGGTCCATCACCATCAGCCGGTTATGGTTGCGATTGAAGGGGGAATAGAGCTCCCGCATGATTTCGGTGGCCCAGGGATCGTTGCTGCCGATGATGATGCGGTCGGGACGCTGGAAATCCTCGATCGCCGCGCCCTCCTTGAGGAATTCGGGATTCGAGATCACCGCGAATGGGATATCGACGTCACGCTTGCGCAGCTCTTCCCGGATGATGCGGGCGACCTCATCGCCGGTGCCGACCGGAACGGTCGATTTGTCGACCACGACCGCGCGTTCGGTGATCGATTCCCCAATGGATCTGGCCACCGCGCGCACCGCCGAAAGGTCGGAGGAGCCGTCGTCCAGGGGCGGGGTGCCGACACAGATGAAGATGACCTCGGCCCCGTCGATACCGCGGCGAGCATCGGTGGTGAACTCGATCCGTCCGGCTTTCAGGTTGCGCTGCAGCATTTCCGAAAGACCGGGTTCGTAGATGACCGATTCCCCCTGCGCGAGCCGGGCCACGCGGTCGGGGTCGATGTCCACGCCGGTGACATGGTTGCCCGCTTCCGCAAAGCAGGTGCCGGTGACGAGACCAACATACCCCGTGCCGAAAATGGTGATTTCCAACGTTCGTTCCCTCGCTGAAATCCAGGTGGAGTGCATCGCGCAGCGCCGGCGCCGCCGGCAAAGATACTCCATTGTCCGTGACGCGCGAATGACGGAACCCGCCGGAAGGAGAGTAGACTCTTGAGCAACATTGTATGGATCGTTGCAGCCATCCATGCCACCAGACATTTCGAATCGACTGATATCCGGAGAATGAATTGGATAGCAACAATCAGGAACGCGACCAGGGCGCCAGCAGGCGGGGACGCAGCCGGCGAACCGCCGGACAGACCGGGCCTCCAGCCGGAACACCGGCCTCGGAGAATGAAGGCCAGAAGCGCACGATCGGGGCAAACCGCAAACCGAGGGATAAGGAGAAACGAGGTTCCGGCCAACCGGAGCAATCGGGAATCGGCGGACCGCGTGGCCGCTTGCGGGTGATCCCGCTGGGGGGCGTGGGCGAGGTTGGCAAGAATTCGACCGTGGTCGAGTACGAGCACGATCTGATTCTGCTCGATGCCGGGGCCAAGTTTCCCGAGGACGATCAGCTCGGGGTCGATTTGATCGTGCCAGATGTTTCCTATGTGAAAGAGCGCCTGCAGAATCTGCGCGGAATTCTGATCACCCACGGGCACGAGGACCATATCGGCGGGTTGCCCTACATCATGTTGCAACTGAAACCGAAGGACCCGGTGCCGGTCTATGGTTCCCCGCTGGCAATCGGATTGCTCGATCACAAAATGCGGGAGAACCGGGTCGAGAAATATGTCGATCTGCGACCGGTGCCGATCGGGCAACGAGTGGCGTTCGGCAAGCTCTCGGCCGAGTTCATTCACGTGACCCATTCGATCCCCGACACGAATGCGATTGCGGTGCATTCACCGGTCGGGACGATCATCGACACGGCTGATTTCAAGTTCGATCCGACGCCGATCATGGGCAAACCGACCAACGAGCGGCGTTTGCGGAAGTTGGGCGAGGCGGGGGTGCTGGCGCTCTTTTCCGATACGGTGCGGGTCGAAAGCGAAGGATCGACCCCGAGCGAACGGGTGGTTTACGACACGATGCGGCGGGTGATCGAACGGTCCAGGGGCCAGGTGATCATCGCCACGTTCGCATCGAATATCAGTCGCCTGAAGATGGCGCTGGATACCGCGCAGCGGAGTGGGCGCAAGGTGGCGGTGGCCGGGCGGAGTATGGAGCAGAGCGCCCGGGTGGCGCAGGAGCTGGAATATCTCGATCCGGAACCGGGAATGCTCGTGTCGCTGGAAGAAGCGTTGCGGCTCCCCCCGGAGAAACGGTTGCTGGTGGTGACCGGCAGCCAGGGCGAACCGGCGGCGGCGCTGGCGCGGATCGCCATGGGCGAGCATCCGAAGCTGCGAGTTTCCAAGGGCGATGTGGTCATTATCTCGGCAACCCCGATTCCGGGGAACGAGGAAACGGTCACCCGCACCATCGACAACCTGTTCCGGCGCGGTTGCGAGGTGGTCTACAGCGCGATCGAACGAGGCGTGCACGTTTCCGGACATGCGGGCCGGGACGAGCTCAAGCGGATGATCGAGCTGGTCAAACCGAAGTTCGTGGTGCCGATCCACGGCGAATATCGGCATATGGCGCTCTATCGGGAGCTGGCGAAATCGGCAGGCGTGCCATTCGAGCATGTCTTCTTTCCAGAGATCGGTGGAGTGCTGGAGTTCACGGCCGACAAGTTGACGCCCAAGGGACGGGTGCAAGCCGGGTCGGTGCTGGTCGATCGACCGGGCGAACGCGATGGCGGGCAGATCATCTTGCGAACACCGGATACGCTGACCGAGGATGGCATCATCATCGTGTCGGTGGTGCTGCGACGGGAAACCGGAGAGATCATTGCCGGACCGGATCTGATCGGCCGTTCGCTGAAATCGGATCTGACTCCCCAACGGCTCGATTCCGCCGAGGACGAGCTGCGCAAGGTGATGAGCCGGCAGAAGAAGGGCGAGGTCGAGCCGTCGTTCTATGCGCGTCGAATGAAGGAGTCGGTCGCCAAGTCGCTCTATCGGGGATCGAAGAGCCGACCGTTGATCTTGCCGGTGTTGACGAAGGTATAGGGTTTTTCGGCAGGCGGCAGGCGGCAGGCGGCAGGCGGCAGGCGGCAGTCAGCAGGCGGCAGTCAGCAGGCGGCAGGCAGCGCCATACGCGATGCTCGCGGCGGCGATGATCCTCGATGAGCGAGCCCGTCTGGAAGGGCTCGTTCATTGGCGTTGCGCGCGATCGCATGGAATCCGCTCGAACCCTTCGGTATGGGCTCGGCGCTTCGAGGCGTTCCCAACCTTGAGCGGCTGGGCGAACACCCCTGATACGGAATCGGCTTGAACCCTTGGGTACGAGCCAGCATTCCCAACCTTGAGGCTGGGCTAGTACTCCGGCGTCATCAGCCGGATTTCGTATCGGTAGCTGGCAACGATGACCCGCGACGTTGGGAACGATGGGTCGATGCCACGGCACGAGCTCTCTGCCAACCGGCGCCGCTGATGAGCGGCCCGGTCAATTCGTCGAAGCGGCAATGAGCTCGGCTGGCTCCGCCGGGGCCACGGATTCTTCCTCACAGGCCCAGCGAGCGGACCAGTCGCTGATGGCCTCGACAACCATGCTCAGATCCTGACCTTTTTCGGTCAGGTGATATTCGATGCGCACGGGGGTTTCGGGATAGACGATACGGGTGACGACGCCTTCCGCTTCGAGCTCCTTGAGACGCTCGGACAGCAGACGATCGCTCAAACCGGGTATCGCGTGGGCAATATCGCTGAAGCGCGTTTCTCCACTGAGGAGCGCCCGCAGGATAGCGCCCGTCCAGCGGCGGCCGATGAGCTCGACCGACTTGTGGAATTTGGGACAAAAACTTGCTGGAAATTGTGTATCGTTCATCGTAGCTCGAATCTAACACTTTGTAAGCTTCTTGACAAATGTAAGAAGCCAGATTATAGTCGCTGACGAAGTGTAAGTCACAGGATAAGCGGCTTACAAGTTGCGTATCACACCAAGGAGATTCCAATCCATGACGGCGACCACGACTCAGACCGGGACCAAGACCTATGCGATCGATGTTCCCCATTCGCAGATCGGCTTCTCGGTCAAGCACATGATGTTCTCGACCGTTCGCGGCGAGTTCGCCAGCTTCCACGGGACGATCGTGGTGGACTATGACAATCCCCAGAACTCGACGGTCGATGTCACGATCGACGCCGCGTCGATCAGCACGCGCGACGAGAAGCGGGATGCGCATCTGCGCTCGGCCGATTTCTTCGATGTCGAGAAGTTCCCGACCCTGACCTTCAAGAGCACGGCGGTCGATTTCGATTCGGCGGACGATTTCGAGGTCATCGGCGATCTGACGATGCACGGAGTGACGCGCCAGGTGACGATCGAATCGGAGCAGACTGGGCATGGCACGAATCCGTGGGGTGTCGATGTGGCCGGATTCGAAGGGAAGACGAAGGTCAACCGCAAGGACTTCGGTCTGGAGTGGAATACCCCGCTGGAATCGGGCGGCGTGTTGCTCGGGGACGATGTCAAGATCACGCTCGAGCTGGAGCTGGCGGAGCAGAAATAGATTCGAGCCGTTCACGAGACGATCGCAACGGAACAGCGCGGGCCATGGCCCGCGCTGTTTTCGTCCGGTGAACGGGGAATCTTGGGTTATTCGATCGTGGAACCGGGCAGATCGGCGGCGAGCATGGCAAGCGGATCGGGATCGGTCGAGTCCGTTGGCGCGCGGATGTAGTACTCATGGCTGCCGAACTGGTATTGGGCTTCTTCGGATTCGAGGAAGGGATGGTCGCCTTCTTTGGGTTGCTGGGTGCGGTGCGCCGTGAACGCCTCGACTTTGCGTTCCATATAGGGTTCGACATCGATGATGAGATCGAACGTCTCCAGCGGTTGGCCCATCTGGTTGCGGCGCTCCTCGCTCATCCCCGCGAACGTGCCGTGATCCTGGTTGGCAAGTTCCAGGAGGAAGTGACGCGGAAACGAGGAAAAATAGAGATGCGGTACGAGGTCGGGAGCCCTGCTGGCAGCCTCGGCCACGACATCATGGATGTGGACGTGATCGGGGTGCAGATAGCCGCCTTCCTCGGAAAAGGTGAGTACCAGATTGGGGCGAATCTCTGCGAAGATCGCGATCAATCGCTGCGCGGCTTCCCCAGTGGAATGCTGGATGAACGCCGCTGGGTCCTGGTTGGTGGGGGCGCCGAACATCCCGGAATCGCGGTAATCGAGAAAGCGGACATCGGTTACCCCGAGGATCGCGGCGGCAATGCGCAATTCGTGTTCGCGAACGGAGGCAAGATTTTCGGGGGTGGCCAGTGATGGATGGGCGATTTCGCCCTGCTCGCCTCGCGTGGCGCTGATGATGGTGACGGTCGCCCCGCGGAGGGTGAAGGCGGCGATGGCGCCACCAGCAGTGAACGCTTCATCGTCGGGATGCGCAAATACGGCGGCGACGCGGGTTCCGGTGAAATCGATCATTCCTCTGCTTCCTTTTTCTGTATTCGACCGTGCGCCCCGGTCTCTCCGCAAGCGTACGAGGTTCGCGCGGGGGCAATCCGAAACGGTCAGACGTTTCCATACCAGGGCGAATCGGCTTGTTGGAAGAGTGCCAGCAGCGCATCCTGGCGCACACGTTCCGCGGCATAGATGCCAACTCTGGATGGGTCCGGGGCGGTGGCGGGCGCGCCCACGACCGGATCGAAGGGAACCGTGCCGGCATCGAACCCGTTCAGCGCCAGGATCGCCGCGCCCCGGGCGGCGGATTCGAGATCGGGATCGAGCGCCACGACGGGCGCATCGAGTGTGTCGGTGACGATCCGCAGCAGATGGTCCGATTTCAGCAATGCCGCGCCATTGGCGATGATCGTGGTATGCGGCGGGGCGATCGCGCGAACAGCGTCGCAGGTATCGGCGAGGCGAAAGGCGACGGCTTCGGTGGCGGCCAGCAGGACTTCCGGGCGTGTCGTCGCCAGGGTGAGTCCGGAGATGACGCCCCGGGCGCGGTCGTTCCAGATCGGAGAGCGCTCGGCCGAGAGGAAGGGCAGGATGGTGAGTCCATGGGATGCCGGGGGAAGGTCCGCGGCCGCCGCGCGCAGCGAACCCATGGGATCATCCAGCAATTCCAGCGTCCAGTCGAGCATCAATCCGCCGTTGCTGATGGCGGCGCCATAGAGGGCGGTGTTGCGGTCGATGCGATAGATCCAGAGGTCGTCATGCAGGGGCGGATAGCCACCGAGCGGAGCCGGAAACGGCGCGCGACTTGCGCCAGACGAACCCAGTGTCATACCGATGCGACTGGCATCGGTCGATCCCGAACCGATCGCAGCGCAGGCGCCATCGCCCAACGCCGGGTACCAATGGGCTCCAGCCAGTTGCGGCCAGCGCGCGGCATAGGCGGCGTTCAGGCGGGCTGGTCGGTCGCGGTCGACGATGGGCGGCAGTGTGGCGGGGTCGATTCGCAACAGATCGCCGAAGTCGGTGATCCACTGGCCAGTCGAAAGATCGGTCATGCCCGTGCCGGAGGCCATGCACAAGGAGATCGCATCGGAATCGAGCCAGGCTCGGGAAAGCACGCCGGTGGGCGCGGTCCATTGGCGAACCCGGGCGACGGTTTCCGGTTCGGTTCGATGCAGCCAGAGGAGCTTTGCAGGCCAGTAGCTCGAATGGAAAACGCAGCCGGACCGGGCGCGCCATTCGTGCTGGTCGAGGGAGTCCCGGAGGAGATCGACTTGCTCCACCGAGCGATTATCGCCCCAATAGAAGACCGGGGTGACCGGGGCGCCCCATCGGTCGAGCCCAAC
This sequence comes from Thermomicrobia bacterium, assembly GCA_044464585.1. Taxonomy (GTDB): domain Bacteria; phylum Chloroflexota; class Chloroflexia; order Thermomicrobiales; family UBA6265; genus JAMLHN01. Next base: position 4,365 of record JBIQLF010000015.1, on the reverse strand, counting down.
GAGGCTATGCCAGAAGCAGGCCATTCCGACGACGGTTATGGCGGTGTCGCCCAATCCATCGCACACCTGATCGATAACGGTTTCGGTAAGGCGGCGGAGTTCGATGGCGTCGAAGGTGGAACGGCCGTCGTGACCGGTTTCTATTTCATACGAGAGCTGGGCGGCGTGCTCCGGGATGGCATAGCCGCGGGCATCGTAGAGAATGGCGCGGGTCGAGGAGGTGCCGATGTCGATGGCAAGCGCCAGCGGATGGGCGGCTTCGGCGAGCGCGACTGCAATCGGCATGGTCAGGTTCCGTCCGTGGATTCGAGCATGCAGAGAGTGTACCGGTCTCAGCGACAGATCGGGCCAGAACCGGCATACTAGACAGTCGACGGCTTACGAATGATTAGATTGGATGTTTGCGAAACGATGAAGCTGACCGAGCAACAACTGGCATTCCTGAACGAGAAGCGATTTGGCGTTTTGGCGACGGTGAATGCCAATGGTTCGCCCCAGCAAACCGTGATGTGGTATCTGCCCCAGGATGGCAACACCATGTTGATGAATACCAAGAAGGGGCGCGCCAAGGACAAGAATCTTGGGCGCGACGCCCGCGCTTCCTTGCTGATCGAGGACGGGCAGCGCTATGTGGCGATGCGCGGGCGCATCACCATCGATGACGATGCGAACCGCGGTCAGGACACGATGCGCGCGATCACCACCCGGTACGAAGGGCCAGAAGCGGCCGAGCAGCAAATCGCGGACATCTATAGCACGCAACATCGCATTACGTTGACGCTCGACATCGAACGAGTCGATACCCATGGATTCGACGAATAGGATGCTTGCCGGCGCTCGATGGTCAGGGTTCGAGACGATCTGCGAAACCGACACCGCATTCGAAATGACAGGATATCGATGACGCGACGAATCGTTGTGCTGGCCGGCGGAGTCGGCGGCGCAAAAATGGCCCAGGGATTACTGCACGCCTATGCGGACGTGGAATCGACGGTGGTGGTGAACACTGCCGACGATTTCGATCTTTATGGGCTGCGGATTTCGCCCGATCTCGATACGGTGATGTACACCCTGGGCGAGATCGCCAATCCGGCGACTGGCTGGGGGATCGACGGCGATACCCACCACACCCTCGACGGTATCGGCGCCTATGGGATCGAGCCCTGGTTTCTGCTGGGGGACCGCGATTTCGCTACCCATATTCTGCGGACGATGTGGTCGAAGGAGGGAGTCTCCCTCTCCGAGATCACGAAACGGCTCTCGGACGGTTTGGGGATCGCGGCGCGGATCGTGCCGATGACCAACGACCCGGTTGCCACGATGGTGCGGACGCCCGCGGGTGAGCTGGCATTTCAAGACTATTTCGTCCGGCGGCATCAGCAGGATGATGTGCTCGGTGTGCGGTTTGCCGGGATCGAAACGGCGCAAGCGACGCCCGAGGCGGTGGAGGCAGTCGCGAATGCCGATCTGATCGTCTTTGCGCCATCGAATCCGATCGTGAGCATCGGACCGCTGCTGGCGCTGGATGGATTGCGGGTGGCGGTCGAGTCGAGCCGGGCCACCCGCGTGGCGGTCAGCCCGATCGTCGCCGGTAAGGCGCTCAAAGGACCAGCCGACAAGATGCTGGCGACCCTCGGACACGAACCGAGTGCGCTGGGGGTGGCCCGAATTCTGCAACCGTTCATCGATGGGTTCGTGCTCGACCGAGCGGATCAGGCGATGGTCCCGGCGATCGAGGCAGTGGGTCTGCGGGTGCGGGCACTGGATACGATCATGGGCGGCAAAGAGGACCGGGCGCGATTGGGTCGTGAGGTGATCGATTTCGCCGGGTCGTTACGGGCGGATACCATCCCGGTATGAGCGGTCCGGCCTCGATCGTGATCCCGATTCGATCGTTGAGCGATGGCAAGACCCGGCTTTCGCCGGTGCTCGATCCACGGGAGCGATCGGAGCTGACCCGGGCGATGCTGGATGGCGTCGTGCGAGCCGCGCTGGGCACAGCGTCGCGCGCGCGGGTGACCGTGATCAGTCCCGATCCGGATGCGCTGGCGGATGTCGGTCGTCTCGATCCGTCGATCCGGTTGATCTACCAGGACCCCGACCGCCCGGGGTTGAATCCGGCGCTGGAGCAAGCGGCGTATGCGGTGCGGGCAGGGGGGGGATCGGCGGTGCTGATCTTGCCGGCCGATTTGCCGCTCGTTTCGAGTGCCGATATCGACAATCTGCTGCGCCGGGATGCGCCGGTGGTCATCGCGCCCGACCGTCACGGCTCGGGTACGAATGCCCTGATGGTGCGGCTCGATGCGTTCGGGGAACCATTCGTTTTTCGGTTCGGCGAGGGAAGCTATGCGAAGCATCATGATGAAGCGGCACGATTGGGAGTGGATGCGATGACGGCCATTTCCCTGGGAACGTCATTCGATCTCGATACCCCCGAGGATCTCCAGGAACTGGACGCCATGCGGGCCGCGGCCGGTGCGAAGGTGGCGGTGCGATGAGCGAACCGGTCGTGGAAATCGTGGGGCTGCCGCCGTTGCCGGAAGTGCGGCCCGGTGACGATCTGCAGACATTGATCGGGGATGCCATCGAGACGTGGGGGCAAGGCTTGCGCGCCGACGATGTGCTGGTGGTGACCCAGAAAGTGGTCAGCAAAGCCGAAGGGCGCCTGGTCGATTTGCGCACGATCGAGCCGTCCGCATTCGCGCGGGATTTTGCCGGGCAATGGGACAAGGATCCGCGACAGGTCGAGGTCGTGCTGCAGGAGTCGAAACGCATCGTGCGTATGGACCGGGGCGTGCTCATCACCGAAACCCGGCATGGATTCGTTTGCGCCAATGCAGGGGTGGATGCCTCGAATGTCGCGGCGGAAACGGTCTGCTTGCTGCCGGTCGATCCAGATGCATCGGCTGCCGCGATCCGGGATGGATTGCAACGCCGGTTCGGGGTAGCGCCGGGCGTCATCGTCTCCGATTCGTTCGGGCGGCCATGGCGGCTCGGAATCGTCAATGTGGCGATCGGCGTGGCCGGTTTCGCTCCGCTGGCCGACTATCGCGGAATGCACGACGATGCTGGGTACGAATTGCATGTGACCGTGATCGCCGTCGCGGATGAGCTCGCCTGCGCGGCCGAGCTGGTGTCGAACAAGCTCGACAAACGTCCGGTCACGCTCATCCGCGGATATCGACCGCCGGTGTCGATGGCGCCGGGAACGGGCGGGGATCTGGTGATGGAGAGCAGCCGGGATATGTTTCGATAGAGCGGGCCCGGGGTCCGGAGCCGGGGAAGAAGGGATCGGCCTTGGGAGCAGGGGGCGGTTCGCCCGTATCATGAAGCAAGCGAAGAGATGGAGCGTCAGGCCCGGAAGGAGTATTCATGGGTATCGTTGGATATGCGGCCAGTTTCGAGCAGTTTCATCCGACCGATCTGCTGAGCTGGTCGAAATTGGCGGAGGATCAGGGATTCGGCGCGATCATGGCGTCGGACCATTTTCATCCGTGGGTTCCGTCGCAGGGACAATCGGCATTCGTCTGGTCATGGATGGGCGCGCTCGGTGTCGAAACCACGCTCAAGTTCGGAACCGGGGTCACGCCGCCGGGATATCGGTATCATCCGGCGATTCTGGCGCAGGCGGCCTGCACATTGGAAGCGATGTTTCCGGGCCGGTTCTTTCTGGGGCTGGGCGCCGGTGAGGCGCTGAACGAGCATATCGTCGGAGAGTATTGGCCGGAGGCGCCGGTGCGGCTGACGCGGCTGGCCGAGTCGGTCGAGATCATCCAGAAGCTGTTCACGGGCAAGGTCGTCAAATACAAGAGCGATCATTTCAATCTCGAGAGTGCGCGGATTTACACCATGCCGGAGAATCCGCCGCCGATCTATATCGCGACCGCCGGACCGATTCAGGCGTATCGAACCGGCAAGATGGTCGATGGATTGATTCTGGTCGGGGCGGCCGATGAAAAGCTGAAAATGCTGATCGAGCGGTTCGAGAAGGGCGCCATCGAAGCGGGCAAAGACCCGAGCACGATGCCGAAGATGATCCAGGTGAAGGTGTCGCTGGCCGGCACCGATCAGGAAGCGATCGATCAAGCGGTCAAGGATTGGCCGAATGGCGGGATGGCGTTTCCAAAGGGGGATATTCGCAATCCCGAGGACTTCGAAGTGATGGCCAAGATGGTCGAGGGCAAACACTTCAAGAACCGGGTGCTGACGACGGCCGATATCGACGCGCACATCGGCTATTTGCAGCACTTCATCGATCTCGGATTCGATGAGATCTACGTGCACAATGTGAACCGGAATCAGGAAGCGTTTATCAAAGCCTATGGCGAGAAGGTGATTCCGAAGCTGAGGTGGGGGAAATAGAAC
>JBIQLF010000014.1:0-45932 GCA_044464585.1 Thermomicrobia bacterium | reverse complement strand
GGAGCGGGTGATGGGACTCGAACCCACGACATTTTGCTTGGGAAGCAAACACTCTACCAACTGAGTTACACCCGCATCGGCCCGGAGTATAGTGCGCAAACCTGTTGACGTCCAGACAAACTCAGGGTGTGCGGCTCATCGGAGCCAGGCGAATCGATGCCTAGATAGCTGCGCCCCCTGACGAACAATTGGCAATCGCAAGGCGACTGGCGATCAAGACACGTGCCGGAGTTTGACCGGGCAATCGTGCCCCCGCTATACTCGCCACGTTCCGAGCGGGGGCGTAGCTCAGTTGGGAGAGCGCTACAATCGCACTGTAGAGGCCGGGGGTTCGAGTCCCCCCGCCTCCACCACCAGGAACGAAGAACCCGGTCCAGTGGACCGGGTTCTTTCTGTCTCCAATGGCGGGGCGTTCAGCCGCCGGCAGGCTGCGGCACCATCGTCCCGCCGAGGGGCGGGCGATCGCGATCGTCGGAATCGCTTCGCTTCGTCTTGGGTTGTCGTTCTTCGGCCGGTGTGATCATCGACGCTGCCGGGCTGGTGGCCGGCGGGCCAACCAAGTTGGGTTTTGGCCGAGGGGAATCGAAGAGCGCTTCCAGCTCTTCGCCTTCGATCGTCTCTTCCCTGACCAGCAGATCGGCGATAGCCTCCAATTGCCCGAAGTGGGTGGTAACGACATCCTTGGCTCGCTGATGCGCATTGCCCACGAGTTGTCGAATCTCGCTGTCGATCTGAAATGCGACTTCGTCGCTGTAGTTACGCTGCTCGCTGATCTCACGTCCGAGGAAGACCAATTCGTCTTTCTTTCCGAACGCGAGCGGTCCCAGCTTCTCACTCATACCGAACTCGGTCACCATGCGCCGGGCCAGCATCGTTGCCCGTTCGATGTCGTTGGCCGCGCCGGTCGATTGCTCATCGAACACCATCGACTCGGCAACCTGCCCGGCCATGAAGACGGCCAGATCGTCCTCGAATTGCCGCTTCGTCTTGAACAATCGATCTTCGTCTGGAACGACGCGAGTGTATCCGCCCATCATCCCACGGGCCACGATCGAAACCTTCCGCACTGGGTCGGCGTGCGGAAGCATGCGAGCAACGAGCGCATGCCCAGCCTCGTGGTAGGCCGTCATCAAACGTTCCCGTTCGGAAATGACCCGGCTTTTGCGCTGAGGTCCGGAGAGCACCCGATCGATCGCCTCGGTGAGCTCATTGCGCCCGATCGTCTTCTTGCCCCGGCGCGCGGCGAGAATCGCCGATTCATTGACCAGATTCTCGAGGTCGGCCCCGGAGAACCCTGGAGTCTGCCGAGCCAGATTGTCGATGGAGACATCGCCTTCGAGCGGCTTGCCACGCGAATGCACTTCCAGGATCGACCGGCGGCCGGCGATATCGGGGCGATCGAGAATGACCTGCCGGTCGAACCGGCCGGGACGCAAGAGCGCCGGATCGAGCACGTCCGGACGGTTGGTGGCCGCAATCACAATGACGTTGGTGCTGGAATCGAATCCGTCCATCTCGACCAGAATCTGATTCAACGTCTGTTCCCGCTCGTCGTGGCTGCCCCCGAGGCCGGCGCCGCGTTGCCGTCCAACCGCATCGATCTCATCGACGAAGACGATGCACGGCGCGCTCTTCTTCGCCTGATCGAAGAGATCGCGCACCCGGCTGGCGCCGACTCCGACGAACATCTCCACGAATTCCGATCCGGAGATACTGAAAAACGGAACTCCTGCTTCGCCGGCGACCGCGCGCGAAAGCAGCGTCTTGCCGGTTCCCGGCGGTCCGACGAGTAGCACACCGCGCGGGATGCGGGCGCCCAGCGCCTGGAACTTGTCCGGATATTTCAGGAACTCGACAACTTCGACGAGTTCTTCTTTGGCTTCCTCGACGCCGGCGACATCGGCAAATGTGACCGTCGGTTTGTTGCTGGTAAAGAGACGCGCCCGGCTCTTGCCAAACGATATTGCCTGATTGTTCGAGCCCTGGGTCTGCCGCATCATGAACACGAAGATCCCAATCAGGAAGAGTGTCGGCAGCAGGAAGCCAAGTGCTCCTACCCAGCTTCCCCACCGGCTGGCAGCGGTGACCTCGATCGGCGGAGCCGCGCTTGCCTCGATTCCATAGGCCGAAAGCGCCTCGTAGATCGTGGTATTCCCCGGCAATATCGTCTTGGCATCGTTGGTGCTGGGGTCGAGATAATGCACATGCAGCGTCTGGCTATTCTCTCCAATGGAAAGCCGCTGCACTTTTCCGGCATCGATATCGGCTGCTACGGCCGCGAAATCCTTGCTGGTCGTCGAACCGTTGTCATTGACCACAAGAAACCAGAGCGCAACGACAGCCACGATCAGGGCGAGCCAAATCGCGCTGCTGCGCAATCGTCGAATGTTACCCATGCAAGGACCTCCCGCCAGCTCGACCCCCGGGAGAAAACCGCGGAGTCCGGGGAGAGCGGCGTCGTTCGAAGTATATCAGTCGGACTTTCCGTAACCTTCGTATTCAGCAGGATCGAGCACGCCGATATAGGGAAGGTTCCGGTATCGCCCAGCAAAATCGAGCCCGTACCCAATGACGAACTCATCTGGAATCTCGAATCCCACCAGATCGGTCTGGACCTCGATCGACTCGGCCTTCTGTTTGCGCAGCAGGGCGACGACTTTGACGTCTTTCGGATCACGCCGCTGTAAGACATCGAGGAGGTACTTGAGGGTGAGACCACTATCGACGATATCCTCGACGATCAGGATCGATTTGCCCTCGATGTTCTCGTTCAGGTCCTTGAGAATGCGGACCGCTCCGGAACTCGTGACGTCATCGCCATAGCTCGAAACCGCCATGAAATCGACTTTGAGCTCGCAACCCATCGCGCGCATCAGATCGGTCATGAAGGTCATGGCCCCGGTTAGCACGCCGATCAGGAGGGGTGTTTCCTCTCCATAGAGCCGATCCAGCTCCGCTGCCAATTCGCCAACGCGCTGCTGAATGGACTCGGCATCGATGAGAACTCGCTGCACGCCCCGATCTTTGCGCTGTCGAGTCATTGATTCCGTTTCCGCCATCGAACTCCTGCCTTCACCCCGCTCGAACCGTCCAACACGGTTCGAATGGTCGGATAGATTGCCGGGATCAACAAGACGCCACCGGCAGCCGCAATCGCCAACACACGCTCGCGCAGGAGGGGGTGTATGCCAGCGGACCGGAGATCCTCGAACACTGGTCGCTCGGTTCCGTACCAACGATCACCGGCTCGAAGTGGTCGAACAACCGGGGTGTCACCGGTCGGGATGATGATCGCTAGTTCGGAGTCGATCCATGTGGGATCGATCTCGATCCGCCAAGGGCCCGATTCGATATCGAGCGGCATGGCGAGATTCGCCCGGCGCAGAAGATCATCGAGCGTCGTCAGCGCCTCCTCGGCCACGACAACGGTTCGCCCGGAGCCCGCCTCGACCATCCTGTTTTCATTGCCACTAATGGCGAGAGTGTAGATGCGCTCGACAACATCGAAACCGATCTCCTCCACACCGATCTCGTTCAGCCAGCGTTGCAAGATACGGTAGGCGATGGCGGGCTCCGTGGCGACAATCGTGTCCGTACGGAGTGTCCGGTCGACATTGATTGCGGCCGATTCCGCTGTTTCGGTGAGCGCGTCGAGCAAATCGATATCGTGGCGAACTGCCCTGGCCGATCGGCCGAGCGTTGCGATCACGCCAGGCCAGCGCTCCATGACTCGCGGGAGGATTTCCGATCGGATCCAATTGCGATCGAATTCCACGGACCGATTCGATTCGTCGATGAGCGGTTCGAGCGCCATCTCATCCAGGTATTGTTCGATCGTCTCGCGCGGTTCCTCGAGCAGAGGACGGATGAGGCGAAAGGAGCGACTGGGCTGCTCCGCGGGTTGCCACCAGGGGATCGACCGCGATTCGTGCATTCGCATTCCACCCAGCCCCTGCAGGCCAGTTCCCCGGAAAAGGTGAAGCAATACGGTTTCCGCCTGGTCGTTCGCCTGATGAGCTGTGAGGACCGCATCCGCACCCCAAGTGGAGGCGATCCGGGCGAGCGCCCCATAGCGTTCCCGCCGGCCTTGTTCCTCGATGCCCATCCCGTGAGCTCGCTCCCGCATTCCGCTCGGCAATTCCACGATTTCGATCGGCAAGTCCAAGGCAACGGCGAGCATCCGGCAGTGCTGAGCATCGGACGTGGACGCACCGCGCAGATGGTGATCGATATGCACGAGCAGAATTTCCAGCCCGAGGAGATCGCCGATCCGAGCCAAGCCGGCGGCGAGCGCGAGCGAATCAGGACCACCGGAGAAGGCGGCGACCGCCCGTTGGTCGGTCAGTGAGCAACTGCGCAGATTCGCCAGCAATCGCTGTTCGAATCCCGAGCGAACGGAACGCCTGCGCACCATTGGTGGATTGTTCCTGGGAGTTCTTTCTGAAAGCGGTGCCGACGGGTGGATTCGAACCACCGGCCAAAGGCTTATGAGTCCTTTGCTCTGCCACTGAGCTACGTCGGCCCGGAACAACGGTCGTCAAGCCTAGCAATGGCGGGGTCGGTTCGTCAACCCGGTCGCGACCGAGCGTCCGGCAAGAGCGATTCGCGAGAGGCTTCCGGCGCCGAGCTCCTGGGTCGCGCCCATCGATAGGTATGTACTCGGTATTGCATTCCGGATACGTTCCGCCGCTCGACCCTCGGACTCGATCAATCGGCGAACGTGTTCTCCACCGCTTGCCAGCGCTCGAATGGAGGAATCGAATCCAGATCGTTGTGGAGTCCAGCAAAGCCGGCCGCGATCGTATTGCGCGCCAGCATCAGGGCGGTAATCGGCCCAGTCCCCCCCGGCACTGGGGTGATCGCGCCCGCCACCCCGCGGAGACTTTCGAAATCCGCATCGCCAGTGATTCCGTTTTCCAGCACGTTGATACCGAAGTCGAGCACGGTGGCGCCGGGTCGAATGAGATCCGGGGTCAGGAAACCCGGTCGACCGATCGCGAGCGCGACGATGTCGGCCGCGCGCGTATAGCTGGCCAGATCCCATGTTCCACTGTGACAGACGGTTACCGTGGCATTTCGCCGCTGGAGCAGGGCGGCGAGCGGTCGGCCCACGACATTGCTCCGGCCGACGACGACCACCCGCGCGCCGGCGATTGGGATCTCATAGAAATCGAGCAGCGCGACACCCCCGCTGGGCGTGCTCGGAGGCAGACACGGCAATCCGAGATGGAGGCGACCGGCATTGATGACGGTAACGCCATCCACATCTTTCATCGGATCGAGCTGCTCCGAGACGATTCCCTTGTCGAGCTGTCCAGGAAGGGGCATGAGCACCAGTACGCCGGTCACCTCGGTATTGGCGCCGAGCTCGTGTAACACCGCCGATAGGTCCTCATCAGTACAACCGGAGGGAAGATCGATCGGCCGGTGTTCGATGTCCACGCGCTTCATCGCCCGCGCGATCGAATGTCGATAGGCATCCGCGGCCGCGTTCGGGTCCGACGCCAAGGTGACCAGAACCGGTGGGCGCCCGCCATCCTGGAGCAACTGGTGGCGTGCGTGTCTGATCTGGTTGCGCAGCGACGCCGCCAATTCGCCGCCCCGAAGCTGAAGTGTGTCGACCCCGGTCGAGATGTGTGCGGTGATGAGAACGTCCTCTCTGGTAGGCGCTGTCAAAACGGCTCCAATGCGAACCATTGGAATTAAGCCACAGAGTGCGCCAGAAACACCATCGGCGTGCGAATCGATTCATCCATCCTTGCTCGATAAAGCCCAATTTCCGCCGAAACGACAGCGCTGCGTCAGTCTATGACAGTGAAGCGACAGTGGCGGTCTCGGCGGGTATTATGCGCAAGAGAAACGACAGCGCGGGATATCAACAGTGGATAACGTGAAAGTCTGATTGACGGCCTGGCACGAGACTGCTAGCATGGTGTCACCGAGTCAAATGGGGTCGACCCGGTGTCGTTGCTCGGGGATATCGAATGTGCCAAGTTGTCACATTGCGGGGGTTGAGATGACGGAATTTGGGCAACTGCTGAAATCGCTGCGCGAGCGCCGAGGTGTCTCGCAGAGCCGGCTCGCCGAGCGGGCCGAATTCGATCACAGCTATGTAAGCCGGCTCGAGGGTGGTGCCCGCATGCCAACTCGGGATGCGGTCGATCGTCTCGGCGATGCCATGGAATTGAGCGAGGGTGAGCGGGATATGCTGCTCGCAGCCGCTGGGTTCCTGCCTCGCGACTTCTCCAAGATCCTGTCAGCCGAGCCGGTTCTGGGAGAGGTCTTCTATCTCCTCAGTGATGAGCAGCTTCCGGCTGAATATCGCGAGAACATGCGGCAAATCCTGCATCTGATGGCCGAGCAGGCACGGATTGCTCTGCAGACATCGATGACGGGCCGAGTTTCCGTGGCAGCCTGAGCCATCGCGACGCCGATGCGGTCTCTTCGCGCCCCGCTTTGCGAAGAGACCGGCGCTCCTCGATTTCGACCGATATGCATCTCGCCTCGTACAGGCGGTAGACTTGCTTCGTCCGCCCCAACCCCGTGGGGTTCGCGGTTCCAGCCGCGCTAGAAACCAGAGTTCGTTTTGCCCGATTTCGCTCATCTTCATCTGCACACCGAGTATTCGCTGCTCGATGGCATGGGACGTATTCCCGAGTACATTCAGCAAGCCCAGGCATCGGGCATCCAGCATCTCGCGGTGACCGACCACGGCGTGATGTACGCCGCTTATGACTTCTACAAGCAGCTGAGCAAGGCGGGTCTCCATCCGATCATCGGAATGGAGGCATATTTCGCCGAAGGCAAAGCCGGCCCGCCACCGCCAGATGCGTCCGATACGGAACGCAAGAAACGCCGCAAGGCATACCATTTGCTGCTGCTGGCGGAGAACGAAACCGGATACCGGAATCTGATGAAGCTGGCGTCGAAAGCCAGCCTCAGCGGGTATTACTACCGTCCCCGAATCGATATAGACATGCTCGCCCAGCATAAGGAAGGGATCATTGCGACCTCGGCCTGTCTTGGCGGTCCCCTGGCGAACAACCTTTTATATGAGCGGCCCGATCAGGCGCGTGACTATGCGGTGCGGCTCGCTGAAATCTTCGGTCGCGAACGGTTCTTCGTCGAAATCCAGGACCACGGACTCAAGGAGCAACTCCAGGTCAACAAGGATCTGATCTCCCTGGCGAAATCGTTCGATTTGCCGATGGTCGTCACCAACGATGTCCACTATTGCAACCGGGCCGATTCGCCCGCTCAGGAATTGCTGGTCTGCATTCAGACGAATACGACCCTGAGCGACCCCAAACGACTCAAGCCCGAAACCGACGAGCTCTATTTGAAGAGCCCGCTGGAAATGTGGGACCGCTTTGGCGAACTGCCCCAGGCGCTGAGCAACACCATGCGCATTGCCGAGATGTGCCAGCTCGATCTTTCGCCGAAAGGCTTTCAGCTTCCCGATTTCGAGGTTCCCGCGGGTTATACGAATCACCAGTTTCTCGAACACCTGGTGCGAACCGGCGCCGCCGAGCGATATGACGCCGGCGATAATGATGTCGAGAACCGGGTCGCCTACGAGCTCGGCGTCATCGGCAATATGAAACTGACCAACTATTTTCTGGTCGTCTGGGATTTCGTCCGGTTCGCCAAGGAGAACGGAATTCTCGTCGGTCCGGGACGTGGATCGGCCGCCGGCAGCATCGTCACGTACTGTCTCGGCATCACATCGCTCGATCCCCTGAAGCATGGATTGATCTTCGAGCGGTTTCTCAATCCCGATCGTCTCTCGCTGCCCGATATCGATATCGACTTTGCCGACGATCGCCGCGACGAAGTCATTCAGTATGTCGTGAGCAAATACGGAGAGGACCGGGTCGCGCAGATCTCCACGTTCGGCACCATGGCAGCCCGCGGTTCCCTGCGCGATGTTGGGCGAGCCATGGGATTGCCATTCGGGGAAATCGACCGGGTCGCCAAACTCATTCCGGCCGAACCGAAGATGACGATCGAGAAAGCGCTCGACCGCGTGGCCGAATTGGGAGATTTGCTCGACTCGGACAAGCGTCTCCGTGAACTGGTCGACAACGCGAAAAAGGTCGAGGGGATCGCCCGGCACGCGTCGACGCATGCGGCCGGCGTCGTCATTTCGCGCCAGCCTCTAATCGAAACCGTTCCACTGCAGCGGGCCGGTGGCAAGAGCGAGGGAGAAGTCACGACCCAGTACCAGATGGGACTGCTGGAGGAAATCGGTCTTCTCAAGATGGACTTCCTCGGGTTGACCACGCTCACCATCCTGGGCCGGGCGGTCGATCTTGCCCGGCGCAAGGATCCGTCGTTGACCATCGAAGGGCTGCCGTTGGAAGACGACAAGGCGTTCGAGCGGTTGCAGGCAGGCGACACGATCGGCGTCTTCCAACTTGAAGGCAGCATGACCACGCGCATGACCACCGAAATCGCGCCTGCCTCGTTCGACGATCTGATCGCCTTGATGGCGCTGATCCGGCCGGGACCAGCCGGTGGCGCGGCTGAATTCTGCGACCGCAAACATGGCCGCGCGCCAGTGACCTATATGCACCCCGATCTGGAACCGATCCTGCGCGGCACCTTCGGTATTGCCGTCTATCAGGAACAGATCATGCAGATCGCGAACGCGATCGCTGGTTTTTCGATGGCCGACGCCGATGGTCTGCGCAGCGCCATGGGCAAAAAGAAGCAAGACCTGATGGAGAGCTATCGCAAGCCCTTCATCGAAGGCGCGGTCGACCACGGTCTGACCAAAGACCTCGCCGACGAAATCTTCTCGATGATGGCGCTCTTCGGTGGCTACGGATTCAACAAGGCCCACAGCGCCGCATATGCCGTCATCGCGGCCCAAACCGCGTATCTCAAAGCGCACTACCCGGTCGAATTCATGTGCGCGTTGATGACCACCGACGGAGACAACCACGACCGTCTGGTATCGGATGTCGCCCATGTGCGGCGAATGGGTTACGAGGTGTTCGGGCCAGACGTCAACGCCAGCGAGCTGGATTTTCAACCGGAATTGCTCTCCAGCGGCAAAGAGGCGATTCGGTTTGGTCTCGCGGCGATCAAGAATGTCGGCAAGGGTGCTGCTGAGTCGATTCTGCAGGCACGCGAAGCGCTGCCGAACCGAAAATTCGATGATCTCGATGGGTTCTGCTCGGCCGTCGATTGGAGCAAGGTCTCGCGAAAGGTGGCCGATTCGCTGGCTCGTTGCGGCGCGCTCGATTGCTTCGGACCGCGCGCGGTCGTGATGGATCGCCTCGAGGCGTCCATCTCAGGCGCGATCGAACGCCAGCGAGCGGCAGCCAAGGGACAACTCGGATTCGATCTCCTGGGCGGTATGGCGCCTCAGGCGCCCGCGCCGAGCCCGATGGTTACCAAGAATACCGAGCTGCCATTGCGGCAGCGCCTCTCCTGGGAACGAGAGCTGCTTGGAATCTATCTCAGCGACCATCCGGTGAACGCCGTCCTGCAGCGGGTCGGCACCGAGGGCCGGCAACAGATCACGGATATCGAAAATCGATTTCCGGGCGACCGCGTGCGAATCGTGGGCCGCATCAACACGGCCCGCAGAATCATTACCAAGAGCAATAAAACGATGGCCGTTCTCGATTTCGAGGATATGACCGGATCGATCGAGCTCGTCGCCTTTCCGGAAACATATGCCAATTTCCACGATTCCTGGGAAGTGGACAACGTGATCGAAGTCGAGGCGAAAGTCGACCGGCGCGGCGAGCAGCTTCAATTGATCTGCGAAAAGGTTTTCGATTCGATCGACCTGCTGGCGCCCCGCCCAAGCACGCGGCAGGTGCATGTTGCCCTGAGCGACAACGGCGGCGATTCGAATGCCCGCATCGATGAAATGCAGAAAGTTCTGGGAATCGTGCGCGAGCACGAGGGGGACGACGAGCTCGTCGTGCATGTGCGTATCGGGGACGCCGATCTGCCCATGCGGAGCCGGACTTTGAAGGTCGAGTGGAGCGATCTGCTTCGAGTCGAGCTGCAACGGCTGCTCGGAGAACAGTCTGTCTGGATGGAGCCGATTGGAGAGCTGACGACGCTCGCTGCCTGAGCAACGGGATCTATGATGCCACCGGACTTCGCACGGCAACGGTGGTTCCGAGCTGCACCAGCGGCCCGAGTTGGGTGATCGACTGCCACAGGGCTGCCGGATCGTCCGAGAGAACATAGATCACGTCTTTGGGGCGAGCGAGGCCCATCGCTTTGCGTACCCCTTCGAGCTCCGAGGTTACCGGGATCAGCATGGGCGGCACCGCATTGCGCCGGGCGCCCTCCATGGCGCGCGCGATCCGTTCCGCATCGGTCGGTTCATCGTCGCTGACGATCAGGATATTGCTGATACGGCCCAATAAGCGGCCGACTTCCGCGGTGTCGGGCAGGGATGCGCCCTTGAGTCCACTGAAAACGGTCAACATCCGAGCCCGGTGGTAGTCACGCAATGCCCGCAGCACCGGGCGCAGGAACCACGAGGAGGCCGGCTGGTCGATGATGAGCACGGAATTCCCCGTGAGCATCATATTGAACGAACCCGGGGCAAGCTCAGGGCTGCTCGTGAATTGCTGCAATGCCTGTTTGATGGTGTCCTGGTCGATCCCAAGAAGGATGGCGAGCGAAGCCGCCATCATTGCATTGAAAATCTCGAAATTGGCGCGTCCGTCGAGCGCGAAGGGTATATCGAAGCGCGATCCCAGATCGTGCACATTTCCCCGGGCCGAAACGACCATGCGGTCACCGGCGAGCCAGGCCAGATTGCCACTGATCCGCAGATGCTCCTCGATGGCGGGAGATTCCAGCCCCAGGGTCACGAGCAGCCGGTTGTGATCGGTTGCCGCCAGATCAGCCGAAACCGCCAGGTCCTCGCCATTGAGAACCAGCCAGCCTTGTCCAACTACCGCGGTCAAAAGCGCCGGCATCGCCGCGTTCGCACGTTGCGCGTCCCCGGCCGCGATACAGTCTTCCCGATTGTTGCAGACATTGGTCACAGCCAGAAGCGGAACTCGCGGCGCGGTCGCCATGGTGGCCGCCATCGCCCAATCGACCTCGCGAATGGCGACATCGATCGTTCCGGCTTCCAGCCCGCTTTCGACTTCCTGCCAGGGGATCAGCTCGCCTTTCTGCCGGACACCATCGACATGAACCCCGTGATCGGTCCAGACCGCCACTGACACGCCCGCTTGGCGGAGGATCGAATCCAGCAGAAACGCGACGGTCGTTTTTCCACGGGACCCCGCAATGAGAACCATCGGTTGCAGGCCGGCGTTGGTGACCCATGACCGCCATGCCGAAAAGCTCGAAATTGGAGGTGCGGGGAGATCAATCATTGTTGTTGCCTGCAACAGCATGTTCCCGAAGGGTCGAACGTATTGCTCGAATCGCATTTCCTCGGTGGGACATTGCGTCTTTTTCCTCGTCGCTCAATTCGGCCATCGTACGACCATCAGGAAAGATGAAAATGGGGTCGTACCCGAACCCGTTGACACCGCGCGGGGTGAACCCGATCGTTCCGGCGCAGATTCCCTCGACGGAAACGACCGCCCCGGCGCTCTCAGCCAGCGCAAGCGAGCAAACGAACCGCGCGGACCGATCGGGGTTGCCGCTGGCCTGAAGCTCGTCGAGCAGTTTTTCGATATTGCGCCGGTCGGAAACTGGTTCGCCCGCGAAGCGGGCCGAGACGATACCGGGCCGGCCGTCGAGGGCAGTCACTTCGATTCCCGAATCGTCGCCCAATGTCAGGCGGCCGGTGGCCGCCGCCACGAAGCGGGCCTTCGCTTCCGCATTCTCCTGGTAGGACCGAGTTCCTTCCGGGGGCAACTCCAGATCGATCCCGGTCAAACCATCCACCTCGAATTCGGAACCGAGAATCCGCTGGAACTCGGTCAGCTTGCCGGCATTCCGGGTGGCAATCAATATCTGCGGCTTGGGTCCGCTCATGCGACTCCCCCGATCGAATCATCCGGCGAGAGATCGAAGAATCGGTTGGCGTTTTCGGTTGTCTGCCGGGCGACATGTTCTAGCGACAGTCCCAAAAGCGTAGCGAGCTCCGCTGCGATATGAGGAATCGCTGCTGGTGTATTCCGGCGTGATTTCACGCCCTTGGGAACGAGATATGGCGAATCGGTCTCCAGCAAGATCGACTCGATCGGAACAGCGCGCAGCACCTCGCGCAGATCAGCGGAGCTGGCGCGGGTCATCAATCCGCCGACCCCGATCGCATCGCCACGGCCGATCAGGAAATCGCGCAGTCGCGCTGATCCATCGAACGAATGCACGACCGCGCGCACATCCGGGAAACCCGTCAGGATCGAGACGATCTCGTCCTCGACTGGTCCGCGCATATGGATGATCACCGGCAGATCGAACCGTTGCCCGAGCGCGAGCTGATCCCGAAATGCCTGGCGCTGCGTATCGTAGTCCGCGCGTTCACGGAAAAAATCGAGTCCGGTTTCCCCAATCGCCACTGGACGCGCGGTTTCCAAGAGCGTTGCCAGGGTTGCGGCCGTGGCGTCCGACCAGAGCTCCGCCGAATTCGGGTGCATTCCGAGCGCATATCGGATATCGGGGAAATCAAGAGCCAACTCGAGCGAGCGCTCCCAGCTCCGTGGTTCATATCCAATGTTGACGAACTGCCTGATCCCCGCGGAGCGAGCCGATTCCAGCACGGCAGGCAGATCGTTCTCGAACGCATCGTCATCCAGATGACAATGCGTCTCGATGAAATCCATTCGCGTCCTCCGGCGTCACTTCACTGTGACGCTCTTGGCGAGATTGCGCGGCTTGTCGGGATCGTTGCCCCGCAGCAGCGCCGCATGATACCCGAGCATTTGGGCCGGTAGCGCCTGCACCAGCGGCGCGGCGTCGCCCACGTCTGGCGTGGGCAGCCAGTCATCGAATACGGGATCGGCTTCCGGTCCTATGCCAATGATATGTCCGCCACGCGCGTGGAGCTCCATTGCGGCAGAGAGGATGTCGGCCCGGGTCTCGTCGTTGGGTGCGTAGACGACGCACGGTGTGCCGTCCTGCACGAGCGCGATGACACCGTGTTTGAGCTCCCCGGCGGCAAATCCTTCCGCATGGATGTAGGAAACCTCTTTGATCTTCAGAGCCGCTTCGAGAGCCGTGGGATAGGAAAGCCCGCGCCCAATGACGAACAGATGCTGCGCATGCTGGATGCGCGCGGCGACGGCGCGAACCTGGTCGATCCAGCCGGAGGTCAGCAGCGACCGCAACGCCGCTGCTGCCTGGAGTACCAATGTCTTCCCGGTTTCAGGCGTCCCGGCCAGCGCATGCGCTGCCATCAGCAGAACCGCAACCTTGGCCGTATACGCCTTGGTCGACAGCACGCATTGCTCGGGTCCAGCTCCCAGGTCGACCCGCAGATCGACCATCCGACCGAGCGTGGATTGGGGCGCATTCACCACGGCGGCCAAGCGAGCGCCGCGATGGCGAGCCGCTCGCATGGCTTCGATGATGTCCGCTGTTTCGCCACTTTGGGAGAACGCGATCGCCAGCGAATCGGGTCGAAGAAAGTGCTCGTAGTACTTGAATTCCGACCCGGGAGCGAAATTGACATGGCGCGCCGCGATCCGGCTGAAGAGATACGATCCCGTCAACGCCGCATACGAAGCCGTGCCACAACCGATCATGTACGTCCCATACGACTCCTGGATTGCCTTGGCCAACGCGTCGATCTGCTCTCCGGCTCCGCAGACGAGCCGCTCGAGCACTTCCGGTTGCTCCGCCATCTCCTTCGACATGAAGTCGGGATAGCCGTTCAGTCCGGCTCGCAATCGGTCGTTCGAGATCGGCGTCCATTCCGGTTCGCCCGCACCGGTAATCTCGACGCCGTTCGTCGACAGGAGCGCGGTCTCGCCGTCTTCCAGATAATGCACCTCGGTTGCGTGGCCCACCAGGGCGATTTCATCCGAAGCGATGGTCACGCCCGAACCGTTGCGTCCGATGACGAGCGGCGAGGTTCGCTTGACAGCCACCATCGTGCGGCTCTCGAGGTCGAGCAGAATCACCGCTCCCAAGCCATCGAGCCGGGCGAAGACCGTTTCGAGCGCCCGCCGCGGCGATGCGCCGGCCGCCAGCTCATCTTCGATGAGATGCGCGATGATTTCACTGTCGGTTTCCGAGCGAAGCACATGCCCGTTGGTTTCGACTTCCGCGCGCAGAGCCCGGAAGTTTTCGACAATCCCGTTATGGATGATGGCGATGGCGCCCGAACAGTCGAGATGGGGATGGGCGTTCGCCTCAGTGACGCCGCCATGGGTGGCCCAGCGCGTGTGCCCGAATCCGAGAGCCGATTCGGGAAAATCGACCGACGCAGCTGAGATCTTCCCTGGCCGCTTGACAACCGCGAGGCGCCCGTCCACCGCCACCGCTATACCCCAGGAGTCGTATCCACGGTATTCGAGCGTTTTCAGGGCCGCCAGCACCAGGCCGCCTGCATCAGCCGGTTGGCCGGCATATCCGAAGATCCCGCACATTTCGCATTCCCCAAGCAGCTGCTCCGCCATACCGGGCGAAGTCGCGCCAGCATCCGGCCATCGAATGGACATGCCCGTTCGATGGTCGATCCGAGTCGATGAAATGGGAGCGAAATGGAATGGCAGTCCGGAGCGAAGGTTGTCGATTCGTTACCGAATCGGTTTCTCCAGTCCGTAACGACTCTGCCGGCCGGGAAGCGACCCGCCGAATTGTTCGATGCGCTTCCGCCTCGTCAACCTGCGTCCTCCTGGCAGGTCCTGGCGCTTGGGAATCGATTGTGCGTACGTTTTCGCTCCGATTTGGTCGCGAGTGTAGAGGCAAGCGCCGCGCATGACAATCCGACCGGTTATACTCTCATCGCCTATGCAGGCATCCCCGTTGTTTCATTCGGAAAGGACATCGAGTTCGTGATCGGCCGGTACACCAGGCCCGAAATGGGGGCGGTGTGGAGTGACGATCACAAGCTTCAAGTCTGGCTGCGCGTCGAGCTGGCCGTCTGCGAAGCTTGGTACCGCCGTGGTCGCATTCCCCAATGGGCAATCGAGGCGATTCGCGGCGCAACCTGCGACCTCCAGCGGATGCAGGAGATCGAACGGGAGACCGACCACGACGTGATCGCGTTTCTACGCGCGACCGGCGAAACCGTCGGTGAAGCCTCCCGGTTCATTCATTTGGGACTGACCTCGTCGGATGTCGTCGATACCGCGCTTTCCGTCCTCGTGCAAGATGCGTGCGCCATCCTGGAAGCAGATCTCGAACGGTTGATCGATGTCCTCGGCCGGCAAGCGTTGCGCTATCGGCATACGCTGACCATCGGCCGGACCCATGGCGTCCATGCCGAGCCGACCACCTTCGGGCTCAAGCTCGCCGTCTGGTATGACGAATTCCGCCGCCAGCTCGAACGCCTGCGTTTCGCGCGCGAGGAGATGCGGGTGGGCAAGCTGTCCGGCGCCGTCGGAACTCACGCGCATGTACCGCCGGATGTCGAGGACGAGGTTTGTGAGTCGCTCGGCCTGCGGCCAGCTCCGGCGTCCACCCAGATCCTTCAGCGCGACCGGCATGCGTTTTTCCTCTCCGTTGTGGCCGGGATCGGGGCGTCCATCGAAAAATGCTCGGTGGAGGTCCGGCATCTCCAGCGCACCGAGGTGCGCGAAGTCGAGGAACCCTTCGGCGAGGGAAACCAGGGCAGTTCGGCTATGCCGCATAAACGCAATCCACACGAGTCCGAGCGCCTCAGCGGGCTCGCGCGGCTCTTGCGCGGCTATGCGGTGACGGGTTTGGAGAATGTCGCTCTTTGGCATGAGCGGGACATAAGTCATAGTTCGACCGAACGGGTCATCTTCCCCGATGCCTGCATCGTGCTCGATTATTCGATCGATCTGCTCGCCGAGATCCTCGAAAACCTGGCGGTCGACGAAGCGCGAATGAAGCGAAATCTCGAGCTCACCGGGGGACTCATCTATTCGCAGCGCGTCATGCTGGGTCTGGTCGATGCTGGCATCGACCGGCAGGTGGCGTACAAGCGAGTCCAGGCACATGCAATGGAGAGTTGGCTCGAAGGGGCCAATTTCGAAGAAGCGATTCGTGGCGACCCCGAAATCGCCAGTAGGGTCGGCCAGGAGCAGATAAGCGAGCTCTTCGATCCGAATCAGCAACTGACCCATATCGACGACGTTTTCGAGCGGTTGGGTTTGCTCGAACCGGCGGTGGCCGAATGAGCGCTCCGGCCGCCACCTTGCTCCTCGATTCGCTGCCGTTGTTGCGGCAGGGGAAAGTCCGCGATTGTTATCGATTCGGGGACGATCTGTTGTTCGTGGCCAGCGATCGTATTTCCGCGTTCGATGTCGTGCTGCCCACCGCCATTCCGGGCAAAGGGGCGATTCTCAACCAGCTTTCCGCATTCTGGTTCGAAAAGACGTCCGGGATCGTACCGAATCATTTCATCCGGTCCGGTCTTCCGGAATCGGTCCGCACCGGAGATCGCGCGTGGTTCGATGCGCGAAGCACGGTCGCGCGCAAAGCCGACCGGATCGACATCGAATGCGTTGTGCGTGGGTATCTGGCCGGGTCGGCCTGGAGGGAATACGCGTCCGCCGGAAAGGTAGCGGGTTACGATTTGCCGGCCAACCTGGCGCGCGCATCGCGGCTACCCGAACCGATCTTCACCCCGGCGATGAAAAACGATGTCGGGCATGACGAGAACATTACCGTCGAGCGCCTGCACGATCTCGTCGGAATCGATCTCGCCGATCGTCTCGAACGCATCAGTCTGGCACTTTACCGGTTCGCATCCGAGCATGCTGCCAAATCCGGACTGTTACTGGCGGATACGAAATTCGAATTCGGCATGATCGGCGATCGGCTCACTCTGATCGACGAAATACTCACGCCCGATAGCTCCCGCTACTGGGAAGCCGCCACATGGCAACCGGGAGCGGAACCTGAAAGCTTCGACAAACAGTTCGTGCGCAACTGGCTCGACCAATCGGGTTGGAATCACGAACCGCCCGCTCCCGAGCTTCCCGCGGATGTCGTTCATGGAACACAACAGCGTTATATCGAGGCATTCCAACGCCTGACCGGCCACGAACCGGTTTTTTGAGAGGAGTCGATGACGAACGCCGAACAACCAGTCTGGCAAGTCGATGTGCTCGTCATGCCGAAGGCTGGCGTCAATGATCCGGAAGGAGAAGCCATTCGCGGTGGATTGCAAAGCCTCGGCTATACCGGGGTCGAGCGGGTGCGCGCCGGCAAGCACTACCGGCTGAAGCTGAATGCGCCAGAAGCGGATGCAGCGCGCGCCGCGGCCGAGGAGATGGCGAACAGGGTGCTCGCCAATCCGGTCATCCAGACGTTCGTCATCGAGTCCGTTACCGAAGCAGCCGGAGCCGAATGATGAGCAGCGCGATCGGTGTCATCACATTTCCGGGCAGCAATGGCGATCAGGATTCGTTCGATGCGTTTGCGCACGGGCTTGGCGCGCCGGTACGGCTGATCGATTACCGCGAAACGGATCTTGGCCGGTGTGCCGCCATCGTCCTGCCGGGCGGGTTCTCCTATGGGGACCATCTGCGCTGTGGCGCGATCGCTCGGTTTGCGCCGGTGATGGATGCGCTCAAGCAGTTCGCCGAGGCAGGGGGTCCGGTGCTCGGGCTTTGCAATGGCTTCCAGGTGCTGACCGAAGCACATTTGCTTCCTGGGGCGCTCTTGCGCAACCAATCGCTGCAATTCCACTGTCGCTGGGTGGATATCCGAACGGAGACGACGCGAACTGCCTGGACGCACGAGCTCCGGCCCGGCCAGGTGTTGCGCCTGCCGGTGGCTCATGGCGATGGCGCCTTCTTCGCGGATGAAACGACCCTCGATCGCATGGAGCAAAACGGCCAGATCGTCTTCCGTTATTGCGAACCCGATGGATCGATTACGCCCGATTCGAATTTCAACGGTTCTGCCCGCTCGATTGCCGGCATCTGCAATGAGCGGGGCAATGTGGTCGGGATGATGCCGCATCCGGAGCGAGCCGCCGATCCGATGCTCGGCAGCGACGAAGGGCTGCTGATCCTGCGATCGGCGCTCGAATACCTGAACGTGGAGGTATAGGTGGCCGCGGAGGTGACCAAGAGCTCGATCGCCCCGGGCGCCTGGCGCGAAGTCGCATTGAGCGACAGCGAATACGAACGCATTCTCGAACTGCTGGAAACGCGGGAACCGACCCCGGTCGAGCTCGGGATGTTCGGTTCGATGTGGAGCGAGCATTGCGGGTACAAGCACACCCGGCCATTGCTGGGCCGTTTGCCGACCAAGGCGGACTGGGTGCTGCAGGGGCCGGGCGAAAACGCCGGCGCGATCGATATCGGTGACGGGCTCGCGGCCGTATTCAAGGTCGAGTCGCACAACCATCCAAGCGCTGTCGAACCTTATGAAGGGGCGGCAACCGGGGTCGGTGGTATCGTCCGCGACATCTTCACCATGGGCGCCCGTCCGATCGCGCTGCTCGATTCTCTCCGGTTCGGACCGCTGGATCGCCCGCGCAATGCCTATCTCTACCAGAATGTCGTCGCCGGCATCGGCGGCTATGGCAATTGCCTCGGCATTCCAACGGTCGGTGGCGACCTCTTCTTCGATCCATCGTATTCGGGAAACCCGCTCGTCAATGCAATGTGCATTGGACTGGTCGACGTCGATGGAATCGTCCGAGCCAAGGCGTCCGGCATCGGCAACCTGATCATGCTCATCGGAGCCGACACGGGACGCGATGGACTCCATGGCGCGACATTCGCCTCGGTCGACGATCCCGAGGCATCGCACCGGGGAGTCATCCAGGTCGGCAATCCGTTCCTGGAAAAGCTCCTGCTCGAAGCCTGTCTGGAATTGCTCCAGACCGGTGCGGTGGTGGCCATGCAGGATCTCGGCGCGGCCGGGCTCACCAGCTCGACCGTCGAAATCGCCAGCCGTGGCGGGGTCGGCGCGGAAATCGATGTGGCCAAGGTCCCTCGCCGGGAAGCGGGCATGACCGCCTATGAGGTCATGATGAGCGAAAGCCAGGAGCGCATGCTGCTGGTCGTGACTCCGGAATCGGCTGGAGAGGTGCACCGCATCGTCGAACGCTGGTCCCTCCATTCGGCCATCATCGGTCGAGTGACCGATGATGGATTGGTGCGTATCCTGGACGACGGCGAGGTGGTGGCCGAGGTTCCGGCCGAGTACTACACCGACGCTTGCCCGACGTACATCCGAACCGCGGAAGAATCACCCGATATCATCGCCGCACGAACGACCGATCCGCGTGCTCGTGCGGATCTCGCCGACGGAGAATTTGCGGGTGTTCTTCTCGAAATGCTTGCATCGCCCAATGTCGGCAGTCGCCGGCCGGTCTATGAGCGATACGATCACACGATCCAGACCAACACGGTGGTTGCGCCCGGAGCGGGCGATGCCGCGGTGTTGCGTATCAAGGGATCACAACGCGGGATTGCATCGGCAATCGATTGCAATCCGCGTTATTGCTATCTCGATCCTTATCTTGGCGCGCAACATGCCGTCGCCGAGGCGAGCCGCAATGTCAGTTGCTCCGGAGCGACTCCGCGGGGCGCCACCAACTGCCTGAATTTCGGCAATCCAGAAAAGCCCGCTGGTTACTACCAACTCGATCGTGCGGTCTCTGGATTGGCCGACGCCTGCCGCGAGATGGATGTGCCGATGGTGGGGGGCAATGTGTCCCTCTACAACGAAACCGCCGCCCAACCGATCAAACCGAATCCCGCGGTTGGTGTGGTCGGGGTGTTCGAGGATGTCGCGCGGCACGCCACGATGCGCTGGCGCGCCAACCAACTGATCTATCTGATCGGTCAGGGCCAACCTGCTCTCGGTGGAAGCGAATATCTGAGTCATCGCTTCGATGCAGTGATCGGCCAACCGCCCATGCTCGATTTCGCCCGCGAACGGCGTGTGCAGTACGCGGTTCGCCGCGCGATCGAGGAGGGAGCGATCGACACCGCGCACGATGTGGCGCTGGGAGGGATTGCGGTCGCGCTCGCGAAGATGGCTGTTCTGTCGGATGTGGGTGCCGTCATCGATTCGCGGCCCGTGCTCGACCGAGCGAGCCGGTTCGACGAAGCGTGGTTCGGGGAAACGGCCTCGGAAATCATCGTCGCCGTCGATCCATCGACTCGCGAACGTTTCGAAGCGCTGATGAACGCAATCGACGCACCCTGCGCCGCGATCGGAATCGTTCAGGGCGACGCGCTCGTATTTGGAACCGAATCATTCGAACTTTCTGCTCTTCGTGCCGCACTCGATCGGGCGCTCGATATCCCAGACGGGACCGAGCCAGCCTGAGTCAGGAAAAAGGACGCGTGTTTCCCGATCAACCGATCGATCTCTGGAGTCTTCTTTCCGACGACAAACCGCACGAGGAATGCGGCGTCTTCGGTATCTATGCACCGGGCGAGGATGTCGCCCGGATCACATTCTTCGGACTCTATGCCTTGCAGCATCGGGGACAGGAAAGCGCGGGCATCGCCACCACCGACGGTTCGATGATTCACCGGCGCACGCATCTCGGGCTGGTCAGTCAAGCGTTCACCGAAAACGATCTGGCAGTTCTCCCCGGGTTTGCGGCCATCGGCCATACGCGTTATTCCACCACCGGGCAGAGCAGCGAGCGCAATGCCGGACCGATGCTCACGGATAGCCCGCTGGGGCCTATTGCCGTCGGCCACAATGGCAACATCATCAACTCGCTCGGTCTGCGCGATGAGCTCGAAGCCCGTGGCGAACAGTTCTTCACGAGCACCGACAGCGAGGTGCTGGCGCGCCTGATCGCGCTGGCGCCCGGTGACAGCATGGTGCTCAAACTGCGGCAGGCGATGCCACGCCTGAACGGCGCCTACAGTCTCGTCATCTTGACGAACGACAAGCTCTACGCGGCACGCGATCCGAAGGGAGTCCGGCCACTCTGCATCGGCAAACTCGGCGCGCACTGGATCGTCGCATCCGAAAGCTGCGCTCTCATGACCGTCGGCGCCGAATTCGTCCGGGAAATCGAACCCGGGGAAATCATCGAAATCGACGCGTCCGGGTTGCGTTCCCACCTGCCGCAGGAACAGGGCAAACACGCAACCTGCCTCTTCGAGCTCATCTATTTCGCCCGCCCGGACAGCATCCTCCTCGATCAGCGACTTCATCTGGTTCGCCAGCGCATGGGCGCGGTGCTGGCCGAGGAACATCCGGTGGACGCCGATATCGTGGTCGGGTTGCCCGATTCCGCGACGCCAGCCGCGATCGGATATGCCCGGCAATCCGGGATTCCCTACAGCGAGGGACTCATCAAGAATCGCTATATCGGTCGTACGTTCATTCAGCCCGACCAGCGACTCCGGGAGATCGGCGTCTCGCTCAAGTTCAATGCGCTACCCGAGGTGCTCGATGGCAAGCGTGTGGTGCTCGTGGATGACACGATCGTTCGGGGCACCACCAGCCGGCCGATCGTGAATCTGCTGCGCAATGCCGGGGCGAAAGAGGTCCATATGCGGGTGCATGCGCCGCCGATGATGTGGCCCTGCTATCTTGGCGTCGATTTGGCGCGCCGGGAAGAATTGATCGCCGCCCGCATGACCGTGGAAGAGATCGGACAGCATATCGGGGTCGACTCGATTGGGTATCTTTCGCTCGAAGGGCTGCTGCGTGCGATCGATTCGCCTGGAGCTGGCTTCTGCACCGGATGCCTGACCGGAAACTATCCGGTTCCGGTCCAGCTCGAAATGGATATCGAAAAGCTGGCGCTCGAACGCGAACCTGCTGGCGTCTGACGCGCCTAGAACGAAACGAGGACAATCCTTGACCGAGACTGCCGGGGATATGAAACAGACACCGTTGTACGATCGCCATGTGGCGCTCGGGGCGCGGTTGGTGCCATATGCGGGTTGGACGATGCCCGTCCAGTACAAAGGCATCATCCACGAACACACGGTCGTTCGAGAAAAAGCGGGGTTGTTCGATCTGGGGCATATGGGCCAAGTCGAAGTCACCGGCCCGGGCGCGCTCGACCTGCTGCAATATCTGTCCACCAATGATGTCTCCAAGATCGAACCCGGTCACGCGCAGTATGGGCTCATGACCAATGAGAACGGGGGCGTCGTCGACGACATCATCATCTATCGCCCGAATGAGGGAGAAGGCTATTTCGTCTGCGTCAATGCATCCAACAAGGACAAGGACGTCGCGTGGATGCAGCGATGGGCCGATGCGCGCGACGACCTCGATGTAACGGTTACGGACATCTCCGACCAGACTGGCATGATCGCGATCCAGGGACCCAAGTCCGAGGCGATCATGCAATCCCTGGTTTCGACTCCTATCGCCGATCTCGAATACTTCACCTGGATGCCGAACGCCGTTGCCGGCCGCCCGGTCCGGCTCGCTCGGACCGGCTACACCGGCGAGGATGGATTCGAGATCTATAGCTCGATCGAGGATATCGCGCCCATTTGGGATGCGGTCTATGCCGCCGGTCAGGATTACGATCTGGAAGCCATTGGTCTGGGCGCGCGGGACACACTCCGGCTCGAGGCGCGCATGCCGCTCTACGGAAACGAGATGGATGAGGTCATCACGCCGCTGGAGGCCGGACTCGGTTGGGCCGTCAAGCTCGATAAGGAGGACTTCATCGGTCGGGACAAGCTCGTTGCCCAGAAAGCAGCCGGCGTTCCTCGCAAGACGATCGGGTTCATCATCGAGGGCCGATCGGGCGCGCCTCGTTCGCATTGCGCGCTGCGCGTCGGTGACCGCGAGGTCGGATTCGTCACCAGTGGTGCATTTTCGCCGACGCTGGGTCAGAATCTGGGGCTTGGATTGGTGGAGGCAGATATCGCGGGTGTCGGAAAGCCGATCGATGTCATCATTCGCGATCGTGCCGTACCGGCCAAACAGGTGAAGACACCGTTCTACAAGCGCGCGCAGAGCTGAAGCGCATCGGATTCGAATGAGGAGAGAGCGACCATGGCTGCACCAGCAGATCTGAAATACAGCAAATCGCACGAATGGGTGCGCGTCGATGGAGATACGGCCACGATCGGGTTGGGCGACTATGCCCAGAACGAGCTGGGCGATATCACGTATCTGGAGCTGCCGGATGTGGGCGACACCATCACAGCTGGCGAACCGCTCGGGGTCGTCGAATCGGTCAAGGCAGCATCGGATATCTATGCGCCGATCAGCGGTGAAGTCGTCGAACAGAACGACGCCGCGGTCAATGCGCCGGAAATCGTCAACCAGTCGCCCTTCGGCGATGCATGGCTTCTCAAAGTGAAGATTGCCGACCCGGCGGAGCTCGATGCGCTCATGGATTCCGGCGCGTATGACGAATTCATCGAAAACCAGGCCGGGCACTAGGCACGCAGCCATACCTTTCACTGATACGGCAGCACGTACGGTAGCAACAAAGGAACGATCAGCAGATGGCCTTCAATCCTCACACCGCTGAGGACCGCAGCGAAATGCTCGCGGTGATCGGAATCGATGATGTCTCCGAGCTCTTCGAGCCAATTCCGGAGCGGGTCCGGCGCCCCAAGCTGAACCTTCCCCCCCGGCTGACAGAGATGGAGGCGGCCGCTTATCTCGATTCGCTGGCTGCAAGAAACACCGTGCCGAACGGCGCGGATAGCTTCCTCGGTGCTGGGTCGTATCGGCACTACTCGCCAGCGGCTGTTTCGCAACTCCTGCTGCGAGGCGAGCTGTTCACCGCCTATACGCCCTATCAACCGGAAGTGGCGCAGGGCACGCTGCAGATCATCTACGAATTCCAATCATTGATCGCGGCGCTTTTCCAGATGGATGTCGCGAACGCCTCCATGTATGACGGGGCAACCGCGCTTGCCGAGGCGGTGCACATGTCGATTGCCGCCGCCAAGAAGAAGAACAGGGTTGTTCTGAGCGGAACCATCCATCCCCGATATCTCGACGTCATCGAGACCTATTCGACCGGCGCGACATTCGAAATGAAGACGTTGCCACTTCCGGCCAACGGACTGGCGACGACCGCGGACGAACTGGTACGGGAAATCGATGACAACACCGCGGCGGTTGTCGTGCAGTATCCCAATTTCTTCGGCACGATCGAAGATCTCGCGGCCATCTCGGATGCCGTGCATGCCGCGGGCGCGTATCTGATCGTCGCGACCTATCCGGTGCCGCTTTCCCTGTTGAAACCACCCGGCGCTTACGGGGCCGATTTCGTGACCGCCGAGGGACAGTCGCTCGGCGTCGCCCAGAGTTTCGGCGGTCCATATGTCGGTCTTCTTGCGACTCGGCAGGAATTCGTCCGGCAGCTTCCTGGCCGGTTGGTTGGTATGACGACCGATTCGGAAGGCAAGCGTGGATATGTACTGGCGCTGCAAACGCGCGAACAGCATATCCGCCGGGAGAAGGCGACCAGCAATATCTGTACGAATCAGGGGCTCATGGCAACGGCGGCAACGATCTATATGTCGCTGATTGGACCCGAGGGCTTCCGCGAAGTGGGACATGCTTCATACAACAATGCCCACTATCTCGCCGAGCAATTGAGCGCTATTCCCAAGGTACAGATTTCCAATGGGGGTGAATTCTTCAACGAATTCACCTTCAGCACGCCAGTATCGGCGGCCGAATTGAATGCCGCGCTCCTGAAAGCCGGTATCATCGGCGGCTACGATCTGGGCACGGTGGATGATTCGCTGACCAATTCGCTGCTGGTTGCCACCACGGAACTTACATCGCGTGCGGGGATAGACCGGTTCGTCGAAATCGTCCGGGCGACCGTCGCCTGAGCCGCGCGAGCGTTCGCGTATACTTCCGGCGCTGCCGGCCGGAGGAGGCCGGTCTTTTGATATGTCGCGAAAGAGCGGGTCGCGCCGATGATTCGGCCCGGCTCGGCGGCTTCCTGAGTCGAAGTCGAGGTACCTAACCGTGGCCAAGCCAATCGTTGCGATCGTCGGCCGTCCAAATGTCGGCAAATCCGCGCTCTTCAACCGCCTGATTGGCGAGCGAATCGCCATCGTCGAAGACGAACCGGGGACGACGCGCGACCGCGTCTATGGCACCACCGACTGGCGAGGTATGGATTTCACTCTCGTCGACACGGGCGGTCTCCAGGACGAAGCCGAGATCGCCGCATCGAGTGTGACGGAAATCGCCCATCGCACGCGCGATCAGGCTCGCAGCGCGATCAGCGAAGCGGATGTCATCGTCTTCATGGTCGACTCCAAGACCGGGCTGACCGCCGGCGACTACGAGGTGGCCGATCTGCTCCGGCGCACCGACAAGCCCACGATCCTCGGTGCGAACAAGGCCGATAACCTGGAACGGCGCGATTCCGTTTTCGAATTCTATGAGCTCGGTCTCGGTGAGCCGATCGCGATTTCGGCGCTTCACGGCACCGGCACCGGCGATCTGCTCGACGCGATCGTCGAGGCACTTCCCCATACGGACGAGGAAGAGCACTTCGAGGGCCCGCAGATCGCCATCGTGGGCCGACCAAATGTTGGCAAGAGCCGCTTGGTCAATGCGCTGCTCGGCCAGGAACGCGCCATCGTCAGCGACATTCCCGGCACGACCCGGGATTCGCTCGATACGCACCTGGAATGGAATGGCGCTCCGGTCACCCTGATCGACACCGCGGGTATCCGCCGTCGTGGCCGGGTCGAAACCGGTATCGAGCAGTACAGCGTTTTGCGCTCGATGCGGGCGATCGATCGTTCCGACGTGGTTCTGATGGTGGTCGACGCCACCGAGCCATTCACGTCTCAGGATTTACATATCGCGGGCTATGTCGAGGAGCAGAAGAAGGGCATCGTCGTCGTTGTCAATAAGTGGGACCTGATCGAAAAGGACACCCACACGATGGACGACTATCGGACCGAGGCGGCCAAGGAGCTCGTGTTCGTGCCGTATGCGCCCATAACGTTCATTTCCGCGAAATACGGGCAGCGCGTCCATCAGGTGCTCGATCTCGCTCTAGACGTCGTCAAGGAGCGCAAGAAGCGCATTCCCACGGCGGCGCTCAACAAGATGCTGCGAGAAGCGGTTGCCAATCATCCGCCGTCCAGCAAGTCGGGAAAACCGATCAGGTTCTTCTATGGAACCCAGGTCGATATCGAACCCCCCACCTTCATCTTCTTCTGTTCAGATCCGAAACAGCTGCATTTTTCCTATCGTCGCTATCTGGAAAACCAGCTCCGGGCGCAATTCGCGTTCACTGGCACGCCGATCCGGATCAGCTTTCGGGGCCGGGAAGACGCCGACATCTGAAGCCAGGCACAAGCAGAACGGAATGGGGTTCGCGCACCATGGGGGCGGCTCGTTCTCATCGGGGCTGTGCATTGTCGCGAGTCGCGGCGACGCTTACTCGCCGTATCCGTCCGGATTCCGCTGCATCCAATCCCACGCGCTGCCAATCATCTGATCCAGCGTCGACCGGCGGGGCGTCCAGTTCAACAATTCGCGCGCCCGGGTCGCATCGGCCAGCAGAACCGGCGGATCGCCCGCGCGCCGATCCCGGAGAATATGCGGCACCTCCCGGTCGGTAACGGCGCCAACGGCCGCAATCACCTCCGAAACACTGGCGCCATTGGCGGTGCCGAGATTGAACGGTCCGGAAACCCGGTCGATCTGCTCCAACCCAGCTAGATGCGCGTCGATCAGATCCTCGACATGGACATAATCCCTGATCGCCGTGCCATCGCGCGTCGGGTAGTCGGTTCCGAACACCTCTAGCGGTGGCCGCTGCCCGGCAACCGCCAGCAGCGCGTTCGGGATCAGGTGCGTTTCCGGCCGGTGATCTTCGCCGCGATCACGCGTGGCCCCCGCGACGTTGAAATACCGGAACGCGATCCACCGGAGTCCATAGGCACTGGAGTACGAATCGAGCATCTGCTCGAACATCAGTTTTGCGGAGCCATAGGGCGAGACCGGTCGTTTCGGGGAGTCCTCCGTGATCGGCAACTGCTCGGGTGATCCATAGACCGCCGCCGTCGACGAGAAGATGAACTTGCCGACGCCGGCCAATCGTGCCCCCTCGAGCAGGTTGTAGCCGCCGACGGTATTGATGCCAAAATACAAATCGGGTTTGGTCACCGATTCGGGAACGATGGTCGCGGCGGCAAAATGCATGATCGCATCCGGCTTCAGGTCGCCGAGGAGATCGAGAACGAACCCGCCATGGCGCACGTCGCCTTCGATGAAGGTTGCTCCAGGTCCGACCGAAGCCCGCCGTCCCGTTCGCAGATTGTCCAGCACGGTGACTTCATGGCCGGCATCGAGCAGCTTTTCGACCCCGACGCTCCCGATATACCCAGCACCCCCGGTCACCAATACGCGCATCGTTCCTCCACCGTCCCGGCATGAACCTCCCGCCTTCCGAAACCGGCAAGGCGATGGGGCGATGGTACAATGCGGGCGCTTCTGACGAATAGCTCTCGAATGATCCCGCAATGGAAAGGCGCTCATGGTTACTTCTGCGATCGATGTGTTGGCCGTTGACCCCGAGGTCGCCGACGCGATCAGCCACGAAGAACAGCGCCAGCGTTTCGGGATCGAGCTGATCGCGTCCGAGAATTTCGTTTCCGCCGCGGTGTTGCGCGCCGTCGGAAGCGTGCTGACGAACAAATACGCGGAGGGGTATCCCGGCCGCCGGTACTACGGTGGTTGTGAATACGTCGACGTGGTCGAGACCCTGGCGATCGAACGAGCCAAGAAACTGTTCGGCGCCGAGCATGTCAACGTCCAACCGCATTCCGGCGCGAACGCGAATCTGGCCGCCTATCTGGCTTTGATCGATCCAGGCGACAAGATTCTCGGTCTGAGTCTCGCCGAAGGTGGCCATCTGACCCATGGGTTGGCGGTCAATTTCAGTGGCAGGCTCTTCGACGCGCATTTCTATGGAGTAGATCAGGAAACTGGACTGATCGATTACGACGTCGTGCTCGCGCGGGCCAAGGAAGTCCGACCCCGTGCCATCATTGCCGGCGCCAGTGCCTATAGCCGGGCACTCGACTACAAGCGGTTTCGGGACATCGCGGACGAAGTTGGCGCGTTCCTGTTTGCCGACATTGCCCATCCTGCCGGTCTGATTGCGACCGGTTTGATTCCGAGCTCGATTCCCTATGCCCATGTGACGACCACCACGACGCACAAGACGTTGCGCGGTCCGCGCGGCGGTATGATCCTCACGAGCGAGGAGTTCGGCAAGGCGATCGACAAGACGATCTTTCCGGGACTGCAGGGTGGTCCGCTGATGCACGTGATCGCTGGTAAGGCGGTTGCATTTGGCGAAGCCCTCCAACCGAAGTTCCGCGCCTACACGAAACAGGTGATCGAAAATGCCAAAGCCATGGCCGACACCTTTGCCGAGCGCGGCATGCGCGTCATTTCCGGTGGAACCGACACCCATTTGCTGCTGCTCGATGTCGATTCGCTTGGTATGAGTGGTAAGCAGGCGGAGAAAGCGCTCGAAAAGGTCGGCATTACGGTCAACAAGAACACCATCCCCGGCGACACCCGGCCGCCAACCCAGGCGAGCGGCATCCGAATCGGAAGTCCAGCGGTGACCACTCGCGGCTTCGGTATCGACCAGTCCCGCTGGGTCGCGAATCTGATCGTCGATGTCTTGCAGCATTCGGACGATGCGGCGCTGCTCGAACGTACCCACGAAGAGGTGCTTTCGGTGTCGGGACAATATCCGCTTCCCGGATTGCCCGGCTGATCTGCTGGTATTTCCGGCGGGGGGCCGCAGCGCCAATACGCGGATGAGGCAGGAGCGGTCGATGGCATGAGCAATGCGCAGACCGTTCTCCTGCTTTTCGCGTGCGTATTCCCGGCGTCCGCTTTTTTGGTCTGGCGTTCGATTCCGATCGGCCGCCAGCTCGCCATCGTCAATCGATCTGGACGACCGACGCCGCGTATTGGCGGTGTCGGTGTCGCGCTGGCGTTCTTCCTCGGAATTGCGCTCAGTTTCGCGTTGCCCGTCACCAGATTCCCGAGCGAGATCGAACGCATCGCCCTTATCTGCATAGCTGGCGCGGCGATCGTACTTCTCATGCTGGCCGATGATGCCGTGGGACTCGCTCCCATCACCAAGCTCATCATTCAGTTCGCGGTTGCAGGCGTGCTGGTATTGCCCCGATTGCGTGGGCGATATCACGGCATCGCCATCGATCAGTTCAACGCGCCGGGCTTTGGGCAGGTCCACCTGGCTTTACCGATTGCCATTTTCGTGACCCTGATTTGGGTGGTGGCGACGATGAACGCGATCAATTGGATCGACGGTATCGACGGGCTGGCGCCTACGGTCACGCTCGTCGCTTCGACCGTACTCTTCCTGCACACGTTCTTTTGGCCTCGAGCCGATCCGCAGTTCACGATTTCGATCTTGCCACTCGTATTGGGGGCGGCATTGCTCGGATTCCTGCCATTCAACTGGTTTCCCGCGCGGATCACCCTGGGCGATGCGGGCGCCAACTTCTTGGGACTCACCATCGCGGCAATCTCGATCGTTGGCGGGGCCAAGCTGGCGACAGCGCTCCTCGTGCTCGGTTTGCCGCTTCTGGATCTTGGCTGGGTCACGATCAGCCGGGCCGCGCGCGGTCAGCCGATCGCCACGGGAGACAAATCCCACTTGCACCACCGGTTGCTGGCCCGTGGCTGGAGTGTTGGCCGAATCGTGGCATTCGTCGGCGGAGTCTCGCTCTTTTTCGGAGTGCTTTCGCTTCTGCTGCCGACCAAGGAAGCCAAACTGGGCGCGATGCTTACTCTGGCCGTTGTCTTGCTGTTTACGGTTGGCCGGCCAGGAATACGGCCGGCATCGGAATAGCGCTCGAATACGTCGGAATTACTGGAGCAGCAGCTCGAATTTCGGCTGGTCCGAATCTCCCCGGCGCAGTACCTTGCCGCAAAGCGATTTGAGCGCGGAGAAATAGGGCGCCATCAGCGTTCCGAAGATCGCTCCTCCGAACCCGCCGACCATTGCTCCAAGCAGGAATGGCAGCACGAACGACCCCTGATTCGGCTTGTTTTCCACGACGATTAGGCCCTCGATTCCGTCGATTCGTCGCTCGATTCCGCGGGCGGAAGCGCTCGCTGTTCCT
Source organism: Thermomicrobia bacterium (assembly GCA_044464585.1). GTDB lineage: Bacteria > Chloroflexota > Chloroflexia > Thermomicrobiales > UBA6265 > JAMLHN01. The sequence continues at coordinate 15,777 of JBIQLF010000014.1, read as the reverse complement.
ATTGAATAGCCAGAAGCCGGGGAGCTTCTGCCCACAACCGCTCCATTTTATAGAAATCTCGCAGGTCCTGATCGAAGACGTGCACGATGACGTCGTTATAGTCCAAAACGATCCATCCGGAATTGGGAGCGCCTTCGACTCGTTGCGGGCGAATTCCCGCATCTCGCAGTTCTTCCTGCAGCTTTTCCATGATCGCCCGCAATTGCCGTTCGTTCTCGCCCGAACAAATCACGAAGAAGTCGGCAAACGAGGAAAGCTCGCGAATGTCGAGCACGACCGTATCGGACGCAGGGGTTTCGGAAAGCACATCGGCGATACGTAGCGCAAGTTCGCGGGATTCATCGGAGCTGGAAACAGAAGTGTCGAATGCTGTGTCGGTCAAATGTTCATCCTGTCGATCTGCGAACCGAAATGTGTCGTGCCGCCTGGCAACGCCCGGTGGGCCCGGCAGGATTCGAACCCGCGACCCTGGGGTTATGAGCCCCGTGCTCTACCACTGAGCTACAGGCCCCAGCGCACCATGCGCGCGACACAGAGCGATGGTACACGGTGGACGCCCCGGAAGGCCATCGGTTTCGGCCATTTTTGCACTCTGGGGAACCAAATGGCCCCACTCGAGCGGTCGCTGCCCGGGGCTTCGCAACGAACCACCGGGCACGCGATCCGCCGATCACACCGCCGGCGAGTGTTTTGCCTGCTACTTGCGCTGACTGTAGTTGATCATCCAGTTGACCCCAAAGCGGTCTGTGAACGCACCGTAGTAATCGCCCCAGAATTGATCGGTCATCGGCATCGAGACCGTGCCGCCCTCGCTGAGCGCGGCAAAAAGGGCGTCTGCTTCCTCGCGCGAATCTGGCCGGAGAACGATATGGACGTTGTCTCCCATAACCAGCTCGTGTCCATATGCTTCGAGCACGTCGGTTCCCAGGAGAATGTGTCCACCCAGGATCGGCAGCTGCACATTCATGATCCTGTCCTTCGCCTCGTCCGGGATCGGCGGCATTCCCTCCTGCGGAGGAATATCGCCCATGCGCATGATCTCTCCGATGTATTCGGTTCCAAAGACCGATTTGTAGAAGGCGAATGCTTCTGCCGTCGTGCCATCGAAATTCAGATAGGTGCTGACCCCGGCCAATGTGCTGCTCCTTGTGCATAAGACGTCCCGGCTTCGACTCCGGTTGCTCTACTGGTCGTTCGCCATCCGATGAAATCGACATCGCGCGTGCGCTCGATCCACCCTCATGTTCGTCGGTTAGACTCTCGCAACGTTGCAAGGAGCATGCCATGGACGAGCAGCCAACCGAGCGTTTCACGAATCGGGTCGAAACGTACGTACGCTTCCGACCCGACTATCCTGCCGAGATCATTCCGCTACTGCAGCGAGAGATCGGACTCGAACCTGGTTGGACGGTCGCGGATATCGGTTCCGGTCCGGGGAATCTTACCCGGCGCTTCCTCGATCTCGGTTGCACGGTGTACGGTGTGGAACCGAACCAGGCAATGCGCCATGCAGGCGAAGTTGCCCTGGCGAGCGAACCCCGCTTCACCAGCATCGATGGCACTGCCGAGGCCACGACGCTTTCCGATGCATCGGTGAATCTGGTGACGGCCGGTCAGGCGTTTCACTGGTTCGATCCAGCTCGGGCCCGTAATGAATTCCTCCGCATTCTGCGGGAGCCAGGCTGGGTCGCACTCATCTGGAATCGGCGCCCGGAGGGCGAATCAGCATTTCTGGACGCATACAGCGCGATGCTTCGCCAGTATTCCCCCGAATACGAACGGGTCTCGGTGAAAGACGATCGTTCCATAGCCGGGATGGACCTCCTCTTTGGCAAGAATGGCTATCGGTCCTTCACATTGCCACACGCGCAATGGTTGGACGCTGAGGGATTCTGGGGTCGACTGCTTTCATCGTCCTACATGCCGGTTGCAGGCGAACCCGGACACGACGAAATCCGAACCCGCAGCAGCGAGATCTTTGCGACATACGCAGAGAACGGAGTGCTTCGCTTTCCCTACGAGACCCGCATCTTCGCCGGGCGGATCGAGTCGGGCGCGTGACGAACACTCCGTGGCTTACCGAAGCTCACCGACCTCGATCGGTTGCCCGAGCACGAAGACGCTGTCTCCAGCGAGCGTGGGGGTCGTTGCCCGCGCCACCACCAGCACACCGTCCTTGGGCGCGGTAAAGATGCGCGGGCCGCGCTGGGGTCGCTCCGGAAACCACAGTCTCCCGACCGGATCGCCAGCGTTGACTGCATCGCCCGGTTCGAGCAGGTTCTCCCAGAATCCCGGCTCGTCCGTGTTGACGTAATTGTCCGGATCGCGCCCATCCAGAATGATCGCTGGCGGCAGCCCCAGGGATGCTCTCGTTTGCACATCGCCGAGCAGCACCCCCTCATGGCGCAGCACATTCGTGAGTCCGCTCCATGCCAGACGATGCACGAATGCCGGAACCCGACCGCCGCCGCCGAGCTCGGTCGTGATCACGGTCTTGCCCTGGTCCTCCGCCTCGACCGGCAGGAGACCCGATCCATTCACATCGATATACAGGAAGTGGTAGTCGCTATTCCACGCCAGCATTCCATCGAGCATCGCTTTGCGTTGCGCCGGATCATCGACCACATGCATATGCGAGCAGGGGAGAAACCAGAACGCGTTGCCACCGGAATGGATATCGATCACGACATCGGCCATCGGGAAGAGCACACGGGTGAAATAGTCGGCGATCTGCTCGTTCGGCGTGCCATTTGGATTTCCTGGAAACGACCGGTTGAAATTCGCGCCGGAGGGCCAGAGCCGGGTGCCTGCCCAGGCGGCCTCTCGCGAGATGACCGGCACGATGATAATGCGGCCCGACACCGCTTCCGGCCGGATCTCGTCGATCAAGCGCAAACAGGCGATCTGGCCCTCGTATTCGTTGCCGTGGTTTCCGCCACTGACGAGAACCGTCGGGCCTTCCCCGCGCGCGATCGATGCGATCGGAACCAGATCGTATGCCCATCCGCCGTTGTTCGAGATTTTCGGATAACGCAAGTGCCCGATCTGCTTGCCGGGAGCGGACAGATCGATCGTCGAGGAAACCGAAGGCGGTTGCATGTCAATCCTTGTGCGATTCGGCCCGAAGGCCGCAGGTGGCCAGTCTGCGCGTGAGTGTACCCAAGTCGTTATCGTTGCGGAAGCCGGCGTCAGCCATGCTCGCCGAAGCCCCATGCCGCCGGGCATTGTCCCCTTGCCGGCTCGAACCACGTGGGCCAGGACGCAGCAAGTGCCGATCGGATCATCCCCAACTCTGAATTGCATTCCTTCTGCGAGCAATCCTTCATCGTAGTAGGATTGTTTTTGGCGTAAAAGCCTGAAGCGCCCTTCCCTCCCCAGGAGTCGAATAGCTATGTCCGAAATGGTCTCGGAGGGCGTTGCTCATCCGATCATGGATGATCGCCATGTTCTCGGCGATTTCACGACCTCTCGTCGTCTGCTCATATTGTCGGCAATCGCCATTTGCCTCGGCGCAATTGGTGCGGTTTTGGCATTGGTGCTGTTGCGCTTGATCGCCTTCTTCACCAATCTCTTCTTTTTCGGCCGATTCAGTCTGCGGGCCGCTTCACCGGCGGATTCGCACCTGGGTTTGTTCATCATCGCGATTCCTGTGATCGGCGCATTGATCATCGGGCTGATGGCTCGTTTCGGGTCCGAACGGATCCGGGGCCATGGCATCCCCGAGGCCATCGAGGCAATTCTTCTGGGAGGCAGCAAGATCCAGCCGCGGGTCGCCGTACTCAAACCGGTGTCCTCCGCCATCTCGATCGGGTCGGGCGGTCCATTCGGGGCGGAGGGGCCGATCATCATGACAGCGGGCGCCGTCGGATCGCTGGTTGCCCAGTTCTTTCATCTCACGAGCGCCGAACGGAAAACGCTCCTGGTGGCCGGAGCCGCGGCGGGTATGTCGGCGACGTTCTCCGCGCCGGTGGCGGCGGTCGCGCTCGCGGTCGAATTGCTTCTGTTCGAACTGAAACCGCGCAGCCTGGTGCCGGTGGCATTGGCCAGCGCCACCGCCGCCATGGTTCGCGAACCGCTGCTGGGCGAGGGGCCGCTCTTTCCCACCCCTATGCACACGTCGGACATTGGGCTGAAGATCCTGCTCGCATGCATGATCGCCGGGGTGGCCGCCGGAGCACTCTCGGCGATTCTGACATCCGCGGTCTACCTGGCCGAAGACTCATTCGCGCGGCTGCCGGTCCATTGGATGTGGTGGCCGGCGATCGGCGGAATCGTCGTTGGCGTGGGCGGGTTCATCTTTCCACAGGCGCTGGGCGTGGGTTACGACGTGATCGAGCAACTGCTCGCGGGCAAGGCAACCAGCACGATCATCATCGGCGTTTTGCTTGTCAAATCGACCATCTGGACGGTATCGCTCGGCTCCGGAACATCGGGCGGTGTGCTTGCGCCGTTACTCATGATGGGCGGCGCGCTCGGTGGACTCGAAGCGCACGTCTTTCCCGATATGGGACCCGGTTTCTGGCCGGCGATCGGTATGGCGGCGATCCTGGGCGGGACGATGCGAGCTCCCCTGACCGGAATCATCTTTTTGCTCGAATTGACTCACGATATCAATCTGATGCTGCCCTTGTTGACGGCCACCGTGGTGGCCCATGGATTCACCGTGCTGGTCATGCGCCGGTCGATCCTCACCGAAAAGATCGCCCGGCGGGGATATCATCTCACCCGCGAGTATTCGATCGATCCATTGGAGATCCTCTTCGTCCGGGAGATGATGCGCGTGGAGGTCGTGGTGCTGCCGGCATCGATGATGCTGGACGCGCTTTTCGACGCCCCTCAACTGCGCAGCGAACGGTTCGACTTCGGACAGGCGCTCTTTCCGGTCGTCGATGAAGACGGTTCGATCGTCGGGGTGCTCACCAGAAACCAACTGGCCGAACTGCAGCAATCGGATCATTCACCCGAGACAACCCTCGGTGAAGTCTGCGAGCACGATGTCGTCGTTGCTTATCCGGACGAACCGCTCCGGTATGTACTGGAGCGCATGGCCACCACCGGACTGACCCGCATGCCGGTCGTTGATCCGGCTGATCGTACCCATCTGGTCGGTCTCATTTCCCTCACCGACATCCTGCGGGCACGCCAGCGTTCGCTGGACGAGGAGCGCGTGCGCGAACGGGTCCTCACCGTACGTTCCCCGCGTCGTCGCAATGGGAAGCAGACGCCGAGCGACAGCGACTCCTCGTTAGCGGCGACGCTGGAGACGGACGTACCGTGAGCAGAACACATATGCCGGGCAGAGATCGCCCGGCATGTATCGATATTCGTGATTGATCCTGGAGCGGGGGACGGGACTCGAACCCGCGACAATCTGCTTGGAAGTTAGAATTTGAGCATTCCCGGCACTTCCCGTATACTTCCATCGCCTGCCAAAATCTAGCGTACGAATGCGTGTTTTGGCGAAACGGCGAACGATCCCGTTTCCGGCAGTTCCCGGAAAATGGGTACCGTTTCTGAAGCTTCGGTACCCATTTTGTACCCATGAAACGGGACAAGTGATGGCAATCGAGAAACGAACCGGCAACGATGGCAAGCCCGCGTACCGTGTGCGAATCGCCGCATACGATCCGGTTACGGGACACCGGCGGAATATCACCGTTGGGACGTATGACCGCAAGAAAGACGCAGAAGCCGCACAACGCGATGCACTGGCCAAACGTGACCGGGGGAGTTTGCTCGATCCCGCAAAGACCACAGTCGGCGAACTGCTGGATGAATGGCTGACAACCAAGACCGGCACGATTTCAGCGAACTCGCACAAGGATTATGAAATCGTCATTCGGCGCCATTTGAAACCGGCGTTCGGCAACATCCGGGTTCAAACACTGAAAGCTGACCGGGTGCAGGCGCAGTACGGGCGCTGGCAAGACGCGGGGATGTCTGCCCGCATGGTTCGCGCATGCGGTATGCGCCTAAGTCAGGCGCTGGACTATGGGGTGAAGGTCGGCATCATCTATACAAATGTGGTCAAACAGTGTGAGATGCCGAAACTCGACCGCTCGAAACCGGATGTCTGGAATGCCGATGAACTACGCCGGTTCTTCTCCATTTCTGATACGGACACACTCGCGCCATTGTGGAGACTGCTTGCGGGCGAAGGATTGCGCCGGGGTGAAGCGCTGGCACTACGCTGGCAGGACATCAACTGGGACCGTGGGACCGCGCATCTTTCCCAAACCGTGATTGCCGACAAAACCGACAAAGGCAAGACACGAATACAGAACCACACGAAGACGGAAGCTGGAGCGCGTACCGTTCGATTGACAGATGAAACGCTGGCGCTTCTCAGATCGCACCGCAAACAACAGGCCGAAATACGATTAGCTGCCGTCGATTGGGAAGACAACGACCTTATCGTCTGCACGACGAAGGGAACGCCAATAGGACCGGCGGGGAATGTCCACCGATCTTTCAATGCCGTTGTGAAGCGGGCGGGGTTGCGTCAGATTCGCGTTCATGATTTACGCCATTCGCACGCGACGATCCTTCTTCTTGCTGGGGTTCCGGCGAAAATCGTTTCGGAGCGGCTGGGGCACGCATCGGTAGGAATCACACTCGACTTCTATAGCCATGTGCTGCCGGATATACAGGGCGAAGCGGCAGCCGCATTTTCCCGAATCATGGCGGGTTAGCGAATGCCGATCTTCGACCGGATCACATTCAGCGTTCATGCACTCGAACGGATGCAGGAACGCGGTATCTCACAAGACGATGTTCGGTTCGCGCTGGATCATGGCGAAGCGGCCGTCGAAGAAGACGGTATCTGGTATGTCGAACTGGGAACGCTTTGCGTGGCATTTGCCGAACGCGACAACGATACCGGTCACGTTGTGACGGTATTCCACAGGAGAAAACACACATGAACTATCCAATGCTCTCATACGATGCAGATGTTCGGGCTTTGTATATCAAGCTCTCCGGCGCGGCGATCGCCGAAACTGTCGAACTCTCTCGAACCACGTACGTGGATATCGATGCGAACGGCGATCCGGTCGGATTCGAGATTCTCAATGCCGATCCGGCGCTGATCGCCAGAGTACCCGCGACAGCGGGCGAAACGGCATGGCGGGAGCTGGTCAAACCAGACGCAGCATAGAAGCGGAAAAGCCCGTACCCGGCATTGCAGAGCGGGTACGGGCACAGCACACGATCAGGAAGGAATCGGGCGCATGAGTGAAGTATCAGGCAGTTTCCAGCCATCTGGCGAAAAGGGCGTCATCCGTCTTCGAACCAAAGATGGAACGTTTGCCAGCTTCCAGCGACAAGGAGATAGCAGCCGCACGATGGGAGAAATCTTTCCGGAATTGTTCCGCGCGGGGGAGTCGCTAACTACTTCGTACATGGGGCTTTTGACATCGAACTAGCGGGCGCTATCGTCGCTGGATTCAGTCGCTGACACGTTGTTGCGAAATCCGGCGATGGGAAGCTTCGAATCCACCATGAAAGCGTACGCGGAACGTATTGCCGGTTCCGTGTCGGCGGTGGAAGCGGAAGCGGCGGCATATGCCCGCCTGAATCTCTTGGGGGGATATCAGTCAGCGGCAGACCTGATAACTCCGAATATCTCTGAACTGCTTGCGAGTCGGTTTAATGCGGTTTCCCGGCAACAACAGAAGCCAAAGCGATCGCTGATGCCTACCTGATGGCCGACCGGCTGGAACGGGCATTCTTGCGGCTGGTGCGCGAATTCCGCAATCAGCGACGGATGTTCGCCAATCTGATCGTAGCTGCCGATACGGTCAATATCGCCGATGGGGGACCGCAACAGGTGAATATCGGCGGTTCGGATGTGTCGAAGGGCTGACCATCGGGGCGCAACCAATACACAAGAGTAAAGCGAACCGGCTTCGGGAGTGACGTACTTCGAAGCCGATTTTCGTACCCATTTCTTATGAGCGGTACCCATTTGGTACCCATTTTTCGAAACGCCAATTCAAATATTCATGTGATCAAGGAGGAATGCCGCGCACGTACGCGGATTTTTCTGGAGCGGGGGACGGGACTCGAACCCGCGACAATCTGCTTGGAAGGCAGACACTCTACCAACTGAGTTACCCCCGCATGCCAAGCGGGTCGGGGTGAGAGGACTCGAACCTCCGACCTCAGCGTCCCAAACGCCGCGCGCTACCAGGCTGCGCCACACCCCGCTGTCGCCAACGGCGCACGCCAGTATAGGGATCTTTGGGTTGGTGCGTCAAACTGGATCCGTTTGTCGAACGACTCGATAGACGATCGTTCCCTTTTCCTCGAATGCGATTTGCAGGGTGGTTCCCACCATCGACTGGAGCGCCGCGATTCCTTCCGCCGACGCATATGGCCGGTCGGGGCTTCCTGGCAGCGCGCTCTTGCGTTCGACGTCGCCGAGAATGATGTACTCGATCCCGTATCGTTCGATGATCTCCCATTTACGGGCGATGCTGCCCGAATCATAGAGATCATGGACGTCCTGGTCGCGTTCGGCAATTTCGGCAGCGTACCGTTGCTGCCGCTCATGTCGGTCCCATCCCAGCACCGCCGGCAAACCGAGCGCGATCGAAAAGCGGGAGCCGTCTCCGCGATACGGCCCGATACTTGCCTCCGCGATCACGGGCGTACCCTGCACCTGCTCCTGGAACCAACGAATCGCCGCCAGATCGCCATCGAAGTGAATGACCTGACCGCTCGTTCCTTGCAATGTGCCGTAGCGCATCCAGTCGAGAGCATCGAGTGTGCCCGGCGCCGGGTGGCCCGGGAAGCGCTCATCGAGCCGAGGAGCGGTTGCCACCAGCGGATACACCAGCGAGAGGCCGATCAGCAGGCTGCATCCAGCAACGGCCAGTCGCATACCCGTGGTGCGTGGCGCTGGCTGGAATTCCGTGACCGGCACGAATCCGCGCCCAGTGAGGGTCCAGCTCGTCACTGGAGCGCTCTTGCGGGCGATCAGGACGGCCAGCGCAACCGCCGCCAGCAGACTCAACATGGTCCAGACTTCGTAATACAGCTTGAAGATGGTGTTCATCCGATACCAGTCGGGTAACGACGCCAGATCGTCGACGACGAAGACGAGTTCGACCCCGGCGACGATCGACCCGGCGGCTGCCAGGACCAGACCGAAAAAGGCCGCCACGCGATCGGCAAACGAGAAGAAGATCAGCGCCCCGCACGCCGCCAACATCAGCCCGATCGCCAGCACTGCCCAGCCAATGGCAACCGCGTAGGCCATGCCGATGACACCCGCGACCACCGCCACAGCGGCGAAGTAAGCATCGGTGCGGGCACGCAACAGCACCATCGACAGACAACCAGCCGCGACGAGCGCCAAAATAACGGTCTCGGTCGAGCCGGCGGGAAAGATCTCGAGCTGGGGCCACCATACCTGCCAGCCGGTGAGGCCAAGTGCGACGAGCACGAACACCGCCGTTGCGATGTTTCGCGATCGAGCTGCAGCGGCCGACCAGGACAGCATGCCCGATGCCAGCATCGCAATACCGAGAATCCCCAGCAGAGCGCCGAAATGCCAGGTGAACTGTCCCAAGTCGGTCCCTTGGGTCACTCGTTCCAGATCATCGAACAATGCAACGAAATGGTCGTGAAACGGTTTGAACATGACATAAGCAGCAGTTCCAACCACCACGCTTCCAAAGCTGGTCACCGCACAACGAACGATGAATGAACCGAAACGCGCGCTCCAGAGAAAGATCGACGCCACGGTCAATACAGCATAGACAGGCACATCCCAAGCATTCGCCGCGCTGAGCGTTCCGAGACTCAAGGCGAGCAGGGCAAGCTTCGGCAATGCCCGTGCAATCGTTCCCTTGTCCGTCGCCAGCGCAAATCCGAGGGCAATAACGAGAATCGTGACCGGCAACGCGATCAGATGCGCATGCAGATCCGCATAGAGCCCGGTGAAGTAGGGGAACTCGGTGATTCCTCCATCGACCGCGCGACTGGCATTCCAGGTCCAGTCGAAGGAGAACTCCGGACGGTTCGGCAACATTCGAATCAATGTCCAGGCGGACACGAGATTTCCCATCAGGGTGAAGATCAGCACACCGATCCCGCCGGCAATGAGTGGATCGATTCGGTCGCGACTCGATCGTGAACTAATCGAGACGACCACGCTATACATGGCCGAAGCCGCCAGCCCCATGAAGGTCGGCTGCGCCAGATTGAACGCGATCTCCGACGGGATCCCAGTGAGTTTGATCAGGAACGCTACGAGATACTCGCCGTAGTAGTAGTAATTGAGAATGCCGCCCGAAAACCAGGGGTCGAACGCGGGAAACGAAGGCGTGCGCAGCAGCGCGTTGATATGCGCGAACTCCATCGGTTTTTCCCCGCCCCAAATGGGATGCCAGGAATCGGGATTGATGAAGCGGAATGCCAGAAAGATGAGGAATACGAGCCAGAATGCGGCCTCCGCTCCGAAGACCGCCCGTCGCGATCCTCTCTCCAGCGGTTCAGCAGCCGCGCGCGAGCCGGAAAGGAGCCAGCCGATGACGGCCACTGCGATCACGGTGTACCAGACCCAGGGCACCCGGAACTGGATGATTTCGAACGATGCCAGAAACCAGACGATCCAGCCAGCGATCAGCAACACCAGGATTCGGGCGAATCCCTGGCCGCCGTCTGGAAATGCGCCGAAGAACAGACGCGCCAGTGGCCGACCGATAATGGATAGGGCAGCCAGCAGGATCACCCAGACCACGACCGCAACCGGTGTGCTCCCGGTCCATTCACTGCTCCAGCGCGCATCATCGACGACCGGCAGTTCTCCGACCGGTTGCCCCAGCATCAGCTTGTTGGCATCGTCCGCGCTCTGCTGAGCCGCGATTGCGACGCCCACTCGGTCAGAGACTGGCGCTGCCCATGTACGGTCGCCGGACAGTCCGATAAAGAACGTCAGGGCGATGAGCAATGGGAGCAGAAGGTCAGAGGCGCGCGTCAGTTTCGAGATCGACATGGACGGTGATGGTCGCTCCTGACGACGGCGATGATGACTCCCGCGGCCGCAAGGCCGGGATCGGATAGAGTCTGCACTATGGACTCACCTGCTGCCGAACCAATACACCTTGTCTACTTCGGAACACCGGCCTATGCGACACCGGCGCTCGAAGCGCTCGCTTCAGACGACCGCATCGAGATCGATCTGGTCGTCACGCAACCGGACCGCCCGGCCGGGCGCGGCCGCAAGCTGACGCCGCCGGCGGTCAAACGCTCCGCCCAATCGCTGGGTATCGAGGTCTATCAACCGGAGTCGTTGCGCACCGCAACCGACCGGGAACCGATCGCTCGAACGCGCGCGGATCTTTTCGTCGTGGCTGCCTTCGGCAAAATCTTCGGTCCCAAGCTGCTCGCTCTGCCCGGCATGGGATCGGTCAATCTTCACGCCTCGATCCTTCCGGATTATCGCGGAGCGAGTCCGATCAGCGCCGCGATTCTGGAAGGCGCATTCCGAACTGGTGTTACGCTCATGCATATGGACACCGGTCTCGATACCGGACCGATCCTCGCGCAACGGTCGATCGATATTCTCCCGGACGACACGACTGCCTCGCTCACGCCGCGCCTGGCCAAGCTCGGCGCGGATCTCCTGATCGATTCGCTCGACGATCTTCTGTATGGCCGTTTGCTCTCCCGACCTCAGCACGATGAGGAAGCAACCACGACCCGCCCACTGGTGAAAGCCGATGGCTGGATCGATTGGACGCAACCTGCGACGGCAATCGAACGGCAGATCCGCGCCATGTGGGATTGGCCGCGTGCCTGGACCACCATCGAGGGTGCCCCGATTCAGATTCATACGGCGAGCGTGCTGCCGGCTGGTTTCGATGGCGAACATGGGTCGGTTTACGTGCATTCTGATGGCGCGGTGGTCGTGACCGGCGACGGCGACCTTCTGATCGAAGTGGCACAGGCCGCCGGCGGCAAACCGATGGCCGGCACGCATGTGCTCGAACGAGCCGCCCGGGCGGGTGTTCGCCTGGGTCTTCAGGGAGCACCCGATCCGCCCAGCACGCCGCTGATTCGCTCTGCTGCTTCGTGAGCTCAGGCCCTGAGAAGATTTCGAACCATTCTCCGGATGCGACCGGGTTACGGGGAGGCGTCGAATTTGGCGATGGAGTGACTGTTCCGGTTCTATCTGCCCGATCCGACCAGAGGTGGGTCGTCCTCGTCATCGCGGTTTGGGCGGCCGCCGATTCGCCAGGCTGGGGGAGCACCCGGCCCCAGATCGTGGCCGCGCCAGAGCTTAGGGTTCGACCGCTGCTGCCGCGATCGAACGAACGCGTTGACGAGAAAAGCGGCGAACAGAATCAAACTCGTTATCGCCAGAACACGGCCCGCGATGGGCCAATGCAGGCCGACGATCCACGCCGATATGCCGATCATCACGGCCAGCACCAGCCAAATACCGCTCCCCAGGCGGGAGCTCGCTCGTTCGGTAACATGCTTGGCCCGGTCGGGCGCCCGGTATCGAGTCGCGATGGCCGCGGCGCGCGCTTTTTCGAACGATGTGGACTCGCGGTCCGATTGTTCGAGTATTTCTTCGATTTCCGCTTGCCAGCGCGGGGTAGGGTCAGTTGGCGGGGTTGGGTCGGTCATGTTCGATTCGCGCATAGGTCGGGTACATCTTATTCAATCCTAGGGGATTGGGCCACGTTTGTCGCAGATGCAGCGGACGATGCTAGCGCGTCACGCCTTTTTTCTCTTCTTCCTTCTGCACGCGCGGTTTGCGCATGAACCCACCGAAGAGCATCCGGCCCATTTGCCCGCCGAATCCATCGCCTTCCCCTTCGGTCGCGCTAGTGCCCAGCAACTCCGCTTCGCGAGAGGTTTGCACGGCCCATTCCGCCCGCCGGTCGCGGCCATCGGTGAAAAAGGCAAGCAACTGCTCGCTGGTTCCGCTCTCTTCCTCGGCGAGCCTCGTTTGAAACGCCTGCAGCTCAGCGATATACGCACTCAACCAGCGCTGGACCGCGGCGCGATTGGTCATCACCACATCCCGGTGCATTTCCGGGCTGCCGCTCGCCAGGCGAGTCATATCGCGGAACCCACCAGCCGTCAGTGTTTTCATATCGCGCCAGGAGGGATCGTTGGCAAGCGCATTCATGAGCGCCGACGAGGCCACGAAGGGAAGATGGCTCACCCCGGCAACATAGGCGTCATGTTCGCTCGGATCGACGAAATACGGATCGGCTCCCAGGGCGTTCACCATGCCGAGCACGGTTCGAATCGATTCCTCGGTCGCCGTGACCGACGGGCAAATACACCAGGTCGCGTCGCGGAACAGATCGGCATCTGCGCCCTCGATGCTCGTTTCCTTGCCAGCCATGGGATGACCGCCGACGAAACTGACGGTGCGCGGTAGCAGCCGGTTCGCCCAGGCGAGCACCTCTGCTTTCGTGGAGGCGACATCGGTCACCGCGGTTCCAGCTTTCAACAACGGGGCGATGTCACCGAGAATCTCTTCCAGCGCCAGGACCGGCGCGGCGAGCACCACCACGTCCGCGTTCTCGACGACCTTTCTCAGTTCCCATTCCGTGCGATCGACCGAGCCGATCCGCTTCGCCTGGCTCTGGCGGTCGAGATTCGAGTCGAAGCCGACCACCTCCAGCGCCGGTTGCCCGTCACGCACGTTTTCAGCGGACCAGCGACGGAGGCCCAATCCGATCGAACTCCCGATGAGTCCCAGTCCAACAATTGCGATTCGTTGCATAGATCGACTCCGCTCGTTGCTTCGATGATAGGTCAGGAGATTGGCACGGTATCGACCTCGCGCAGCCACCCTTCGAGACCATTTTGGGTCTTCATGCGCAGCCAGATCGATCCGTCATCGCCAGTCGTCTGTTCGTCGAGGTATTGCAGGGGGGTGCCCGGATCGAGGGCGGCCACCGGATCGCCGGAATCGATGCTGGGGCCAGGGCGGAAATTCACGGTGAAATCAGGATTCGACTCATGCGTTTGCGTAAACGCGGCGGCCGTGCCGGTCGCCACGGCGGCGACCGTCGGCTCGGCAGGCGGATTCGTCGCGGCTGGAACTTCGGTTGGAGCAGCCTCGGTGGGCGCAGCGGGCGTTTGGTCACCGTCGCGCGCTTCCGCCACCGCTGGCGCCGGGGTCCGTTGCTGGTAACCGGTGAAATCGGACACGTAGGGCTCGATCCGGCCAAAAAGCCAGGCCGATGCAAGAATACCGAGCGCAATCGCGGCCGCCATTGTCAAACCCACGGCCAGTCCTGAACGGCGGGAATGCTGCCGGAGACGATTTGACAAACCTGGATCGGACATGCTTTGAGGACGTAGGCGACTTTCGTCTGGGGCGGCGGTCATCAGGGACCAGAAGCGCCGCGAGTATATCACGGCGCACCGGAGGCCAAATTGCTGACCGTCCTTCGCGCTCGCTACACTGCCGCAAGATACTGCCTGTCGAACGTACCGACTATCGAAGAGGAGACCGACCCATGCTGGCCCTGTCCCGCGGTGATCTCAAGCAATTGGTGCCCATGCGCGATGCCGTCGAATTGATGAAAACCGCCTTCCGGGAATTGTCCGAGGGCCGGGCGACCGCTCCAGTGCGCACGGCGGTAGAGGTCGATGAGAAGGCGTCGGCTATGTTGATGATGCCCGGGTTCGTTCCAGCCGAGAAGGCGCTGGGATTCAAGGTGGTCAATTTCTTCCCGGAGAACCCGGGCCGGGGGCTTCCGACGATTCACGCGATCGTCTGCTTGATCGATTCGGAGACCGGCAAGCCGCTCGGCATCATGGAAGGTGGGTATGTGACCGCGCTCCGAACCGGTGCGGTTTCCGGGGCGGCCAGCGACCTGCTGGCCCGGCCGGATTCGAAAACGCTGGCGGTCATCGGCGCGGGAGTGCAGGGCGTCACCCAGGCTGCCGCCGTATGCGCGGTGCGGCCGATCGAACGGATCGTCGCCGTCGATCAACGGCCGGAGCAATTGGATCGCTATCGCCACATGGTGGAGGCCGACTGGCCGGAAATCGCTGGCATGGTCGAAACGACGACCGATCCGGCGGTTGCGCTCGCGGACGCGGACATCGTCTGCACAGCCACCACCGCCCGGGCGCCGGTCTTTTCGGATAGCGACGTGCGAGATGGCACCCATATCAATGCCGTGGGCGCATTTACCCCGGAGATGCAGGAGATTCCCCCCGCAACGGTGGTCCGCTCACGGATCGTCATCGACAATCTCGAAGCTGCTCTCGCGGAAGCGGGCGATCTGCTCAAACCGATGAACGATGGGTTGATCGACCAGTCGAAATTCGAAACGGAACTCGGCCACCTGGTCGCTGGGACCGCGACCGGCCGATCCAACG
Organism: Thermomicrobia bacterium; assembly: GCA_044464585.1. GTDB lineage: Bacteria > Chloroflexota > Chloroflexia > Thermomicrobiales > UBA6265 > JAMLHN01. The sequence continues at coordinate 408 of JBIQLF010000014.1, read as the reverse complement.
ATCGGGAGATCACCTTTTTCAAGTCAGTCGGAAATGCCGTGCAGGATGTGGTCGTGGCGCGCTATGCGGTGGACCAGGCGCAAAAGCGGGGTATCGGAATCTCGCTCGATCTGACTGCATCATAGAGAATCCCCGAGAACCATCGAGGGGCCGTCGCGCGCGCTCTACGTGGCGATGCGGGTTTCCGGAGCCGAGTCCCATTATTGGGATGACCGAATCCTTCCCACGGCAGGGCTCGCAGGTCCTGCATTACAACGGCGGCGGGATCGACCAGGACGCGACGGAGCGGGCGGCCGGCGGCATGGCGCACGCCCCGATTGCCGACTGTCTTCGTCGCCGGGATCCGGCACCGAGTGAAGATGACGGGTAACCAGCCCGGACGCGATCCACCGCTGCCCAGGCCCGCGC